>NZ_LT629786.1:1554980-1865977 GCF_900105675.1 Pseudomonas synxantha
GGCCCACGGTTAACAGCGGGGAGCGCTGGCGCCTGGCATTGACGCTGAAGCGGCCTGCCGGCCTGCTTAATTTCCACGGGTTTGACCATGAGGCCTGGCTGCTGGCCCAGCGTATCGGCGCCACCGCGACCGTGAAGGACGGCGAGCGCCTGGCGCCGGCCCGCAATGCCTGGCGCGACGCTGTCCGACAGCGCCTGCTGGCCGTGGATGCCCAGGGCCGCGAGGCGGGCTTGGCTGCATTGGTACTGGGCGACGGTTCCGGGCTGGCGCCTGAGGATTGGCAGGTGTTGCAGGACACCGGCACGGTGCATCTGCTGGTGATTTCCGGGCAGCACATTGGCCTGCTGGCGGGGTTGATCTACGGCTTGATCGCTTTGTTGGCGCGCCATGGGTGCTGGCCCCGAACCTGGCCGTGGCTGCCGTGGGCGTGCGGCCTGGCATTTGCCGGGGCGTTGGCTTATGGCCTGCTGGCGGGGTTCGGCGTGCCGGTGCAGCGAGCTTGCGTCATGGTGGGGCTGGTGTTGCTGTGGCGTTTGCGCTTTCGTCACTTGGGTGTTTGGTGGCCGTTGTTGCTGGCGCTGAACGCTGTGCTGGTGCTTGAGCCCCTGGCCAGCCTGCAGCCGGGGTTCTGGCTGTCGTTTGCGGCGGTCGCAGCGCTGGTCCTGGCATTCAGCGGGCGCCTGGGGCCGTGGAGCGCCTGGCAGGTCTGGACGCGTCCCCAGTGGTTGATCGCCATTGGTTTGTTCCCGTTGCTGCTGGTGTTGGGTTTGCCCATCAGCCTCAGTGCACCCGTGGCCAACCTGGTTGCCGTGCCGTGGATCAGCCTGGTGGTGCTACCCCTGGCGCTGCTGGGCACGGCGCTGCTGTGGGTGCCGTTGGCGGGCGGAGGTTTGCTGTGGTTGGCCGGTGGTGCGCTGGACGGCTTGTTCAAGGGCCTGGCGCTGTTGGCCGCGCAACTGCCGGCCTGGATACCGGCCGAAGTACCTTTGGGCTATTGGCTGGTGAGCCTGGCCGGCGCAGTGATTTTGCTATTGCCCAAGGGCCTCCCGTTTCGGTTTTTGGGCTGGCCCATGCTGTTGTTGGCGGTGTTTCCACCCAGGGAGTCGATACCCCATGGGCAGGTGGACGTGGTGCAGCTGGATGTCGGCCAGGGGCAGGCCCTGATCCTGCGCACTCGCCATCACTCCTTGCTTTATGATGCCGGGCCCCGGTCGGGGCCTGTCGACCAGGGGGCGCGGGTTGTCTTGCCGTCGTTGAAAAAGCTCGGGGTAGGGCAGTTGGACATGATGCTGCTCAGCCATGCTGATGCCGATCATGCCGGTGGTGCGGCGGCAGTGGCCCGGGGGCTGCTCGCCAAGCGCGTGGTGGGCGGCGAAACCGAAGGCCTGCCAGGGTTTCTCGGTACCCAGCCCTGTACCAGCGGCGAGCGGTGGGAATGGGATGGCGTGGCCTTTGAACTGTGGCAATGGGCCGGTGCGATTGATGGCAATCCCAGGTCCTGCGTACTGCAGGTCGAGGCGAATGGCGAACGCCTGCTGCTCACCGGCGATATTGATCGCGCCGCCGAACAGGCATTCCTGGCCTCGCCGCTGGCGGTGCCGACCGATTGGTTGCAGGCCCCGCACCATGGCAGCCGCAGCTCTTCGTCCTGGCCCTTCCTGCAGCGGCTGGCGCCGGCATCGGTGCTGATCTCCCGCGGGCGCAGCAATGCATTCGGCCATCCTCATCCACAAGTAATGGAGCGCTATCAGGCCCTGGGCAGTCGGGTATATGACAGTGCTGAACAAGGCGCTGTGCGCCTGCGCCTGGGAACGTTCCTGCCGCCGACTGTTGCGCGCAGTCAACGCAGGTTCTGGCGCGAACCGTTACCGTAATCCGGCGTTACCAAAGACTCTGGGCCGCGACGGGGGGGCCTGTAGCCGACGAACCCCGCTGCCGAACCTATATGGTAAAGTGGCGCACTTTTTCGAGGGGACATTCACTGTGTGGGAATTGGTCAAATCCGGTGGCTGGATGATGTTGCCGATCATTCTGAGCTCCATCGCCGCACTCGGCATCATTGCCGAACGCCTGTGGACCCTGCGCGCCAGTCGCGTCACCCCCGAGCACTTGCTGGGGCAAGTCTGGGGCTGGATCAAGAACAAGCAGCTCGACAAGCAAAAACTCAAGGAGCTGCGCGCCAATTCGCCGCTGGGTGAAATCCTAGCCGCCGGCCTGGCCAACTCCAAGCATGGTCGCGAGATCATGAAAGAGTGCATTGAGGAAGCGGCTGCGCGGGTGATCCATGAACTGGAGCGTTACATCAACGCCCTCGGTACCATCGCCGCCATGGCACCGCTGCTCGGCCTGCTCGGCACGGTGCTGGGCATGATCGACATTTTCAGCTCGTTCATGGGCGCGGGCATGGCGACCAACGCGGCGGTACTTGCCGGCGGTATTTCCAAGGCCTTGATCACCACGGCTGCGGGCCTGATGGTGGGGATTCCCGCGGTGTTCTTCCACCGCTTCCTGCAACGGCGCATCGATGAGCTGGTGGTCGGCATGGAACAGGAAGCCATCAAGCTGGTGGAAGTGGTGCAGGGCGACCGTGACGTGGACCTGGTCGAGGGCAAAGCGTGAAATTTCGCCGCAAGCAACGGGAAAATGTCGATATCAACCTCGCGTCATTGATCGACGTGGTGTTTATCCTGCTGCTGTTCTTTGTCGTGACCACCACCTTCACCCGGGAAACCCAGCTGCGTGTCGATTTGCCTGAAGCAGTGAGCGGTTCGCCTGCCGAGGACCAGCAGGTCAAGCAACTGGATATCGCCATCAGCGCCGATGGCGTGTTTTCGGTGAATAATCAGTTGCTGGAGAAAAACGACCTCGCCAGCCTGATGGAAGCCTTGCAGAAGGAATCCGGTGGTGACACCCAGCTGCCGCTGTCCATCAGCGCTGACGGCAAGACCCAGCACCAAGCCGTGATCACCGCCATGGACGCGGCCGGCAAGCTCGGTTTCAGTCATTTGCGCATGACCACCGTCGAGGCGGCGAGCCCACCCTGATGGCCATGTCCGATCGTTTGCTCAAGGCCTGGTACGAGGGCCATCCGGCGCTGGTGTTGTTGCGCCCGCTGGAGTCACTGTATCGCCGGATAGTGCAACGCAAGCGTGCGCGCTTTGTGGCGGGTGAGGGCGAGATCTATCAATCGCCGGTGCCGGTAGTGGTGGTCGGCAACATCACCGTAGGAGGCACCGGCAAGACGCCGTTGATCCTGTGGCTGATCGAACACTGCCGGCGCAGCGGTTTGCGCGTGGGTGTGGTCAGCCGTGGCTACGGCGCCAAGCCACCGCAACTGCCGTGGCGGGTCGAGGCCAGCCACAGCGCCGACGTGGCCGGCGACGAGCCCTTGCTGATCGTACAGCGCAGCGGCGTAGCGCTGATGATCGACCCCGACCGCAGTCGCGCGGTAAAGGCCCTGCTGGCCAGTGAACCCCTGGACCTGATCCTTTCCGACGACGGCTTGCAGCATTACCGCCTGGCCCGCGATCTCGAACTGGTGCTGATCGATGCCGCCCGCGGGCTTGGCAATCGCCGCTGCCTGCCTGCCGGGCCGTTGCGCGAGCCGGTGGAGCGCCTGCAGAGTGTCGATGCGCTGCTGTATAACGGTGCCGCGACGGACCGTGAAGATGGCTTTGCCTTTCGCCTGCAACCCAACGCGCTGGTTAACCTGCACAGTGGCGAGCGCCAGCCGGTAGCCTACTTTCCTGAGGGCCAGCAGGTGCATGCAGTCGCTGGCATCGGCAATCCGCAACGTTTCTTCAATACCCTTGAAACGCTACACTGGCAGCCGATACCCCATGCTTTTGCCGACCACGCGCCCTACAGCGCCGAGGTCTTGAATTTTACCCCGTCATTGCCGCTGGTCATGACCGAAAAGGACGCGGTGAAGTGCCGCGCCTTTGCCCAGCCCGACTGGTGGTACCTTGCGGTGGATGCGGTGCCGTCACCGGCGTTCGTCGCCTGGTTCGACACGCAGCTGATGCGTCTGCTGCCCGACCGTCTCTTGCCTTAAAACGCTTCTTTCCAGGAAACACTCATGGACACCAAACTGCTCGATATCCTCGCTTGCCCGATCTGCAAAGGCCCGCTCAAGCTCAGCGCCGACAAGACCGAGCTGATCAGCAAGGGCGCCGGCCTGGCTTACCCCATCCGTGACGGCATCCCGGTCATGCTCGAAAGCGAAGCCCGCACCTTGACCACCGATGAGCGCCTGGATAAATGACCACCGCCTTTACCGTTGTCATTCCCTCCCGCTATGCCTCGACGCGCCTGCCGGGCAAGCCGCTGCAAATGATCGGCGACAAACCGATGATCCAGCTGGTGTGGGAACAGGCCTGCAAAAGCAGCGCCGAGCGCGTGGTGGTCGCCACCGATGACCCGCGTATTATCGAGGCGTGCAAAGGCTTTGGTGCCGAAGCGGTACTGACCCGTGAAGACCACAACTCCGGTACTGATCGCCTGGCCGAAGTGGCCACCCAGCTCGGTTTGGCGCCAGACGCCATCGTGGTGAACGTACAAGGCGACGAGCCGTTGATCCCGCCGAGCGTCATCGACCAGGTTGCCGCCAACCTGGCGGCCCATGGCGAAGCCCGCATGGCGACCCTGGCCGAACCGATCGAAGATATTGACACGCTGTTCAATCCGAACGTGGTGAAAGTGGTCAGCGACATCAATGGCCTGGCACTGACGTTCAGTCGCTCGACCCTGCCTTGGGCGCGGGATGCCTTCGCCAGCAATCGCGACATATTGCCGGAAGGCGTGCCGTATCGCCGCCACATCGGCATATACGCCTATCGTGCCGGTTTCCTGCATGATTTCGTCAATTGGGGCCCCTGCTGGCTGGAAAACACCGAATCCCTGGAGCAACTGCGTGCGCTGTGGCACGGGGTGCGCATCCATGTCAGCGATGCCCTGGAGGCGCCGCCAGCAGGTGTCGACACCCAGGAAGACCTGGAGCGCGTCCGTCGCCTGCTGGGCGCCTGATGGAAGTCCTGTTTGTATGCCTGGGCAATATCTGCCGCTCGCCGACCGCTGAAGGCGTGCTACGCCATAAATTGCGCGACGCAGGCTTGTCCGGCCAGGTTGAAGTGGCGTCTGCCGGCACCGGCGAATGGCATATCGGCAACCCGCCGGACCAGCGCAGTCAACGTGCGGCGCTGGCGCGGGGTTATGACTTGTCGTCCCAGCGTGCCCAACAGGTCAGCCGCGCTGACTTTGCGCGCTATGACCTGATTCTGGCCATGGACCACAGCAACCTGCGCAACCTCAAGGCCATGCAGCCGGGGCAGGGCAAGGCGGAGCTGGATTTGTTCCTGCGCCGCTTTGATGGCGAAATGGACGAGGTGCCAGACCCTTACTACGAAGGTGAGCAAGGTTTCGAGCGGGTCCTGGACCTGATCGAGCGCGCCTGCGATTTATTGGTGATCGAATTGAAGGGGCGGTTATGACCTTGCAAGTGCTTGCGCAGGTATCGCTCAAGCCATTCAACAGCTTTGGCATTGATGTGCGTGCGCAATTGTTTGCCGAGGCCCACAGTGATGCGGATGTCCGCGAGGCGCTGGCCTACGCGGCTGCACAAGCGCTGCCGCTGTTGGTGATCGGTGGTGGCAGCAACCTGTTGCTGACCCAGGATGTGCCTGCCCTGGTATTGCGCATGGCCACCCAAGGCATTCGCGTGCTGCATGACGATGGCGAGCAGGTCATCGTCGAGGCCGAAGCAGGCGAAGCCTGGCATCCGTTTGTGTTGTGGACCCTTGAGCACGGCTTTTGCGGCCTGGAAAACCTCAGCCTGATCCCCGGCACCGTCGGTGCGGCGCCGATGCAGAACATCGGTGCCTACGGCGTGGAGATCAAGGATGTGTTCGCCGGCCTCACCGCCCTGGATCGCCAGACCGGCGAGCTGCGGGATTTCAGCCTGGACGAATGCAGGTTTGCTTACCGTGACAGCCTGTTCAAGCATGAGGTCGGGCGCTGGTTGATCCTGCGAGTACGCTTTGCCCTCAGCCGCGCCAGCCAGCTGAAACTTGACTACGGCCCGGTACAACAACGCCTGGCCGCCCAGGGTATTACCGACGCCACGCCAAGCGATGTCAGCCGGGCGATCTGCAGCATTCGCCGGGAAAAACTGCCCGACCCGGCAGAGCTGGGCAATGCCGGCAGCTTCTTCAAGAACCCGCTGGTATCCCAGGCCCTCGCTGATGAGCTGAAAAGCCAGTACCCGGACCTGGTGGCCTACCCCCAGGCCGACGGGCAAATGAAACTCGCCGCCGGCTGGCTGATCGACAAGGCAGGCTGGAAGGGCTTTCGAGACGGCGACGCGGGGGTACACAAGCTGCAGGCGCTGGTGCTGGTCAACTACGGCACCGCCACAGGCCGCGAGATTGCCAACCTGGCGTTGCGTATCCAGCAGGATATCTTCAAGCGCTTCAAGGTCGAGCTGGAAATGGAGCCCAACCAGTACTGACCATTCGTGCAGGCCTGAAAATAAAAATGCCCCGTATCTCACGATACGGGGCATTTTTTATTGTGACGACTGATCAGTCGTCGCGGCTCATGATGCCGAAGATCTGCAACAGGCTGATAAACAGGTTGTAGATCGAAACATACAGGCTCACGGTCGCCATAATGTAGTTACGCTCACCGCCGTGGATGATGGCGCTGGTCTGGAACAGGATGCACACCGAGGAAAACAGCACAAAACCCGCGCTGATCGCCAGTTGCAAGCCGCTGATCTGGAAGAACATGCTGGCCACTACTGCCGCCAGCAACACGAAGAAGCCCGCGGTAATGAAGCCACCCAGGAAGCTCATGTCCTTACGGCTGATCAGCACGTAGGCCGACAGGCCACCAAACACCAGGGCAGTCATGGCAAACGCCGAACTGACCACTTCCGCACCGCCGGCCATGCCGAGGTAGCGGTTGAGGATGGGCCCGAGGATGAAGCCCATGAAACCGGTCAAGGCAAACGCCGACACCAGGCCCCAGGCCGAATCGCGCAACTTGTTGGTCAGGAAGAACAGACCATAGAAGCCGATCAGCACGACAAAGATATTCGGATAACCAACGCGCATCTGCTGGGCCACGTAGGCCATCACGCCGCTGAATGCGAGGGTAAGGGCGAGCAGTCCGTACGTGTTGCGCAAGACGCGGCTGACTTCAAGCTGCTCAGCCTGCGCGTTACCATTCACTGCGTAATTCTGTTCGCGCATGGCGACACTCCTTCAGTTTTGAAACGTTCAGTCGCAAAGATCATAACAGACGCCCTGTAACAAGCGATGCAGAGAGTTTGACAGTGTGTTTCATTCGGGTATTATGGCGCCCGCTGAGACGGGATGAGCTACTATAATCCTGTGATGCACAAGGGAAATTGGCAGAGTGGTTGAATGCACCGGTCTTGAAAACCGGCGAACGTTAATAGCGTTCCCAGGGTTCGAATCCCTGGTTTCCCGCCAAGATTTACACGAAAGCCTCGCGAAAGCGGGGCTTTTGCGTTCCTGGGGTTTGAGAATGTTTCTTCTGCTTTTGGCGGGAGTTCCGAAACTTTTAGGTAGGAGTTCCGAAACTTTGCCTATTTGGACGGTTTCGCGGTGGCGCCAATCCTCCTGTAAACCCGCTTTGTGATCTCCTGTTTGCTGTGTCCAAGCAGCAGGCTTGCATCCCCGATATCGATGATTTCCGACGCGGCCTTCGGCCGGATGTCGCGGAACTGAAACTCTCCAATCTTGGCCGCGAGCAGCGGGTCGCCTTGTTCGATGGCGTTCTGCTGAGCTTTTTCCCGAGCCTTGTCCCAGCGCAAGCGCAACATCCCCTTCGTCATTCGCTTTCCATGCCTGTTGATCAACAGGTACTTGGATGAATGACCGACATTCCTTTCGGCAATCTCCCTGACCAATCTCCCCAAGCTGTTTTCCCCGGCTTCTGCACGCATCAGGATTCGAAGCTTCTGGCCGGTCTTGCCCTGCGTTACCAGGAAGTAGTCACCCTCGATATCGTCGCTGCGCATGATCAGCACGTCAGCTGGCCGCTGTCCGGTCAAATAGCCCAGGTCCATCGCTTCTTTGAGTTCTTGTTCGGCAACCGCGTAGACGGCATCCCAAACAGCTGCGTTGGCGTAGTAATCGCGCGGCGCCTCCTTGTTCTTCCTGATGCCCTGGCAAGGGTTCTCCCGCTCCGTCAGCCCCCACTCCCTGGCCATGTTGAAAACGTGCGACAGGAGCGCGATCTCGCGGTTGGCACGAACCTTTGCTGAGCGGGCATCACGGTAGCCGGCGATGTTGAACGGCGTAATTGAATCGATGGGCGCCTCATCAAACGTAGGACGAAGCTGTTTCAGTTCGGCCATGTTGTCCTTCTGGGTCCGCTCCCCCTTTTTTGGGATGACGTCGCGCACGTACCGGTCGAAGATGCCCTTCATCGTTGTCAGATCGGCAGGCTTTTCTTTGGCCTCCAGTTCGGCCCACTTCAGCCGGGCTTTGCTCAGGTCTGTACCAAGCGGAATCTCTTTTCCTGCTGAGTCACGGTAGTAGTAGCCGATCCAGACCTTGCCATTCTTCCTTGGGCGCTTACGGCGCACCATTCCTGGCGGCAAGTCCCTGTTTTCCGTATTTCGGGGGCGCATATCAGTTCACTCTTGAGAAATCAGGCGTCCAAGCTGGACGCGCCGGCGGCGGATTTGGATCAGTGATTTCGGCGTTAACCATGCCAAGTTTCATGCGGGCGAACATCCGGCCAACTAGCGGTCGGCCGCCGCGGCTCTCGACGAACACCCAGTTGCGATCCTTGAGCCATTTGCGCTGATCAGATCGACGCTTGTAGCCGGTTAGGTCGGCGAGTTCATCGTCCGACAGGATTTCAGCTTGCATATCTACCTCCCGCCGCCAGTAGTGGGTCGCGCTGTCTTGATGATGTGAACGACCAGGCCGAAGCTGACCAGCAGCCAGGCACATGTGCCGGCGAAGGCGTAGAGCAGTGCCTCGGTGGTGCCCGTGCCAACAAGTTCAGGCCCGGCCCAAAAGAACCAGTAGAGCGTTCCGACCAGGTACAGCAAAGCGCCCAGCAGTGTCAGGGTGAGTTTCATAGCAAGCATGGGGTATGTCCTAGCCGCGCGGGGCGGCATATAGGGGAATGGAGTGATAGCTTTCTGCCTATCTTTCAAACAGGTCCGAAGCGGTGTACAAAAGGGTTCAACTAAGTTCGTGATGAGGCATGGACGTGTCACACAACTTCGATGCACCGATAGCGCACGCTTACCGGGGCTATGTGATGTTTCTCAAGTTCGACTGGAGTCGCCCGAACGACGAGAGCCCTGTTGGCGCAAAGATCATTGAGTCAGCAGCCATCAATGGCCTGGGCGAGGTTGCAGCAGAATTAGAAGGCCCTTGGCCTGACTATCCGGCAGCGCTTGATGAAGCGATGGCGGCAGCTGAACGATGGATCGATAGTCAGTTGCCGTGACTTCGCCCACCGCCAGGCATGTAGGGGATTGGGGTTAGGGCTTTGCTGCTGCTTTTCGTTTTCTGGCAGCGATGACCAGTGCTTTCGATGTGCTGGCCACTCCGCCGGCTACGTCTTCAGGGAGAATCGCGGTCGTGCAATGAGGGCACAGCGGTGCCATCTTTGTGCTGCGCCAAGCCTCGTCCATTACTTTCGCGGCGCGGCTGCGCATCTGGAAAGTTTCGGCCTCTGCCAATTCACGCTGTCGCCGCTTCAGCGAGTTCATGCCGCCGCTGAACACCCCGACAATGCCAACGAATGCATCGAAGGGCTCGACCTCTGATTCGCAGTCGCTGCACCAAACGCGGCGCTCTTTCTCGTCGTAAACCAGTTTCTTGTGCTGGCAGGAGCTTGTCGGCCGTCGCGTCATGCCACGGGCAACGCGCAAATCTTCGATCTGCACGACCTTCACGCCGTACACGTAGTCCTGCGGCTCAATAGGTACGTCGCTCATGGCCTTGGCCCCTTGTAGATGAAGACGTAGGCGAACCAGAGGGTGGCGATCATCAATAGTCCTCCCAGTTCAAGCCTTGGATATATTCGTTCGGGATGGTGACTGCTGCGTCCGGTATCGCGCTTTCGACCTGTGCGTTGCCGAAGTACCCGATTGCCGCCTGGGCCCGCTCCATTGACAGACGAGCGTGTCGCAGCTGCCAGGCCTTGCGTGCCTTGTAAGAGCGCAGTGCCAGTGCCTTGTCGGTGTAGGCGAATCGACGGCCCCAGTTGCCACCGTCTTTCAGCACGCGCTTTCTGCGTTTCTTCACCGCCTCAGCGGTCCAGCTGTATTGCGGGCCTTTGACCAGGTCGCACGTATGGGTATCGCCGATGTAGAAACACTGCGCCGTCTCGCCGATCACCTGATAGGTGATGCAGTGCACCTCCAGGCCTTCCGGGCCAATGGTGTCGATATAGCGGAAGTGGTCCAGCCAGGCTTTGTTGATTTCTTCAGGCATGACTTCGTCCTTGCCGCTATAGCGGCTAACTTTGAAGGGGGAGGGGTTACAGGTTTTGCGGGTGGAGTACGGATGTACTCCTATCGGGGTTCTGCTGCATCGCTAGTGATCGGCACGGCCCTGGCCGCGATGTCTCGAATCACCTCGATAGACGGAGTTGGCATGTGCATCCCATCGTCAATGAATGCCTCAGCCCTACCGTGAATTCGGGTCAGCGCAGTGGTAAGCACATCCGTCCGCTCATCCGCCGCGGTCAGGCGCCGTTGCAGTTCCTTCTCCCGACGTTCCGAGGCTACGCAGCGTTCGGCCGCGTCTAGAAACAGGCGAGTGGCGTTGTCGAAGTCTTCGGCCATGACTACCGTTGGCTGGAAAACCGCCTTGCATTCACCCTCAACACCGGGCAGGAAGCCTTTCAACTTCCAGCGCTTCACTTCGCTCATACAGCCTCCCTCGTTACCAGATCATGGGCACTCATGACCGTCATGCCAGCGAACTCTTCGGCGGTGGGCAGATCTTCCAGGCAGGCAAAGATCGGCATACCCAGTTCACGGGCTCGGTGTACCTCGCCCAGGGTGCCGGCGCTGCATCGCCAGCCATTGATCAGGACAACCGCGTCACACCGCTCCATCAGCGCCAGGGTGCCGTCTAGGAAGAACTGGTCTTGGCCTGGCAGGTCGTCATCGAAGTGCGCGGTGTTGGTGTGCGGGCAGAGCGGGAACCAGCACAGACGGGCGGTGGCGACCGCGACCGACCTGGCAACGGCAATATTCTCGGCAATCAGTTCGCGGGTTGTGGCGCGGTAAGGGCCGGCCACGTAGACGACAGGGATTTTCTGTTTTGTAGGCATGGGGAGTCCTTGCCGGGCCATGCCCGGGCGGTGGAGTGGGGTCAATGGGGGAAAGATTTCAGAGGTAGTTGTAGTCGGGGCTTCTACAAGGTTTCACCCGCGAGAACTTCAATAAGCGCGTCATAAACTGGGCGGACTTGAAAAAGAGGCTCAGACCATGTTCGACAAATTTATGAAGTTCGTTCTGCTTGTCACAGCGATTCTCAAGCTTGTAGAAGTTATTCGCCGTACGGGCTGGTTTTGAGTTGCTGCAGAAGCCGCCGGCCGATCCAGCGAACTACGGTGACGGCCTTGCTGTTGCCGATCGCCTTGTAGCGGGGGCCGTCTGGGCATTCGCTTGCAGGCTTGCCGCGCCAGGGGATCAGCGTGTAGTTGTCGGCCATGCCTTGGGGTCGTTCGCACTCGACAGGAACGAGTCGGCGCACAGAGCTTGTATGCGACACAACGTTGGGGCCCAGGGCTGAGTCCGTGTTGTCGACCTGTTTGCCGTAGTTGCAGGTCAGCGTCTGCGCCACTTCTCGACACGCAACAATCGGCTGCCCGCGACCTGTCCCATCCTCGCTACCGTCGAATCCCTCAGCTTTCAGCGTGTGAGTGATTTCTCCAGTGATGCACACAGCTACCTGGCCGCCGGCGTTTGCATGGCTGCCTGAGTGATTCATTGCGCGCAGGGTCGGCGCAATCACCCCGGCATCAGCGCCGTGATCCTTGCAGGAGAAGGCCAGCAACGCATTTTCCGCTCCGTTGTTTCGGCCCAAGGCAAAGGCAAGACTGTCACTGACACCAGGGTCTTGCGTGCCATGCACCACCAGCAGACCCGATTCAGCATCCTGCTGAGTGGCGCTGCCAGCGGCCTTTCCGTTGGCGTTGAGTGTGCCTGCGATCAAGTGACCAGCTTGGGCGTGGTCGACATCGGCGCCGCCATCTGTGCTGCGTAGTGCGCCTGCGACCGCAAGAAAGTGACCTGCCGCTGCGCCCTCCGGTCTTCCGCCTGCGCCGCCACTGTATGCGTTACTTGTGAAGGCTCCGATGACATCTGGCTGAACAAAGAACGTCTCGCTGTCCAGATCGTTCCGGCCTTCATGGTGGGTGAGGGTGCCAGCCTTCTCGATGGAACCGGACATGCGGCCGGCACCGAAGGCCGGGATGCCGCCGAACATCGATACCGCTGGCCCGAAGTCGCCTTCGCAGTTCGGGCAGCCATAGGCGCCTAACTGCTCGGGGAAGACATACTCGCATCCTTCTCCGCACTGGAGCGCAGGGCCGAAAGGAGCTGTTCCGGTAACGTCCTGCCCCTCGCCTCGGCGCGGCGCAGTATCCCGGCGCACGCCTTCTCGCTCAAAAAGTACCTCGGTGGGATCGAATGCGTCACGAGCACTTGCGACAACGAACACACGACGGCGTCGTTGGGCCAGGCCGAAATATTGGGCGTCCAAGATCCTCCACGCGATTGTTCTTTTGGGTCCATACACACAACCAGCGTCCTGCCATTTTTTCCCTGGAGGCTGCAGCTCGCAGTCTTCCCCAGCAAGCGCGCCAAGAAAGCATCCGAAGGCGTTCCCTTTGTCGCTGAGGACGCCGGGGACGTTTTCCCAGACGATAACGCTGGCGGGCTTTCGCTGGCCGGCGCGAACATAGTCAACTGCATCTGCAAGCTCCACGTACTTGATGGTGAGGGCGCCGCGCGGGTCGGTGAGGCCTTCGCGCATACCGGCGACCGAGAAGGCCTGGCATGGTGTGCCGCCGACCAGCACGTCCGGCGCCGGGATCTTGCCGGCCAGCACCAGGGCGGCCAGCTTGGTCATGTCGCCGTGGTTCGGCACGTCGGGATAGTGGTGGGCCAGGACCGCCGAAGGGAACGGCTCAATCTCGGCGAACCAGGCGGCGCGCATGCCCAGCGGGTGCCAGGCCTGGGTCGCGGCTTCGATGCCGCTGCACACAGAGCCGTAGGTGATATCGGGCATAGGGGATCCTCGCCGGCTGGCGTGATTCGTTGATATGGGGTATTACGGGTGACCGGCATGGAGCCGGATCAAGGAGTGGTTATGAGCGAAGAGCATCGCAAGCTGATTGGAATCCCTGACGGGCATGAGCTCAAGCACACCAGTTCAAAGCGGGAACAGCGTAAAGGTCGCGATACTGATATTGACTTTTACGATGAGATAAATGAGGCGGGAGAAGTGCTCGCTAGCTACGAGGTACGAGACAGCATGTCTATCTACCCGCCACAAAGCACGACGCTGACGTTCAAAAAGCTCTGATTTTGCCGGTCAGTTGGCGGCGCGCTTGAGCTGTTCGGTCAGTTGGGTTGGCAACCCCTTTATGACCAAGGTGCCGCCTGCTTCGTCGAACTCGATCTTGTCGCCCAGCAGGTGCGCCTCGAAGCTGATCGACATACCTTCGGCGCGGCCGGTGAAGCGCCGGAATTTGTTAAGCGTCTTCTTGTCCGGCGGCAGGGTTTCGGAAAGCCCGTAGTCCTTCGCCTTGATGAAGTCATAGAAGTTCTTCGGCTGATCTTCGTCGATTAGCTCCGACAGTTCGCCAAGGGTGATCGGCTCACCCAGTTTTGCCTGGGCCATGGAGTAGCTGACCAGCGCTTGGGTCTTCTCGCGTGCTGACTCTTCTGGCAGATCCTCGCTTTCAACAAAGTCGCTGAACGCCTTGAGCAAGGTCCGGGTTTCGCTCGGGCCGTCGATACCTTCCTGACAGCCGATGAAGTCGCGGAAATAATCGTTGAGCTTCCGGCCCTGCTTGCCCTTGAGGTACGAGATGTACTGCTTCGACCGCGGGTTGCTCTGCCACTCGCTGATGTTGATGCGCGCGGCCAGGCGAATGTGGTCCAGGTCCAGGCGCTTCACCGTCAGCAGGCTGAGTTCCTCGGTCATGGTCACCGCTTCGGTTTCCTGCACCAGCGCAATGACCATGTATTCGGTCAGGCCTTGCTGGTAGTGGCAGAAGAGGGCGTTCCCGCCGGTGGTGAGGTTTGACTCTTCCATGAGCTTGACCAGGTGCTCGACAGCGATGGTGCTGAACTCGAGGAAGTCGGCCCCCTTGGCCAGGTACTTGTTGATCCAGCCGCTGAGTGGGTGAGCGCCTGACTCAGGGTGAAAGAGGCCCCAGCCCTTGCCGGCAGTGGCGTTGTAGCTTTCGTTGAACTGGTGCATCAGATCGTCGCGGGCCTGGCTCTCCACTTGCTCAGCGCCGCCAAGGAATAGAACGGCCGGGCTGCCATCAGGCTTCTTATCGATCTTGTGGATTGCACTATGAAGTACGGGCATTGCGGTTACCTCAGGTAGGCGCCGTCCTCCGTAACCGGTGGTGGCAATTTGGTTTGGGTTGGGGTATTACGGGTGATCGGCATGGGGCCGGATCAAGGAGAGAAAATGTCAGCTACTGCGGAAATGCTTTTCAACCTTCAGAAATTCCAATTGCTCACGCTCTTTACGAGCGATCGCACCGGAAAGAACATCACGCCCGCTTACGCGTACGCTTGGGACAATGGCGTCTACCCCATTGCGAATGAGGGCGCGTCTTGGCACGAACCATACAAGGAACAGTTCGAAATCGGCGAAGAGCAGGTTTCTGAATTGGCAAAATTTTTGGAAAACAAGTGGTTAGAAAAAGAAAAAATCTCCTTTTACGAACTTGAAATCCATTACGGTATTCGAGGGGCGGCAAGGTCTGCATATGAGTGGGAGCGAGGATCTTTGATTAACGCCTGTCGTTATTTTTATCTATCAGACTGGTTTGATGATGAGTTCTGGAAAGGGCTTGTCGGCCATTCTGACTGCCCATCTGAGTCGCACTCTATACGCCGCGAGTTCAAACCAGAGGGTGTATATTTCCTTTAGACGCCCGGCGTTATTATTTCGTCGTCCGGGTCTGCTGATAATTCGGCCATGCTCTTCTCGTAAAAGTCTCTCGACACCTTTTCGCTTGGTTCGTAAGGTGTCGTGACACATCGAAGCATATTGCCCTGGGTCTCGAAGTCAGCCTCAATCAGATTCATCAGCAGCCGCTGGTGAACGTCCTGCTGGTTGTTGATGCCGTGGGCCTTCATGACTCGCTGAAGGTCCTTCTTGAAAACGCCAGCAACCTCAACCGTGAACTTCTCGATGCCCAGGGCGGCGGCCTTCGCCGCTGCCTTCTCGCGCTTGCGACGCTGCTTCAAGGCTTCCGCCGTCGGCTGCTGCTCTTCCTCGGCCATGGCCTACCTCTTCTATTCCGCTGGCCGGCAGTGCGAGCCAGGTTTGACGTTTGCGCTGCTGGGTGCGGGCTATGCGGCGCATGAATCGACCTTCACCTGGTGCCAGGCGCCGACCGCTTCGAAGATCCGTGCGGCGTTCGCCTCGTCCAGCGACATCACTTCGGGAATGGCGATCCAGCCCGACGCCACTATCTGGCTTTGATTGGCCTCGTCGCGGAGCTTCTTGTAGCAATGCTCTATTACGTCTTCCAAGTGGTCGGAGAAGTAGTTGCCCTCGGGCGCAATCTCTACCGACTTGCTGTAGCGGTCTCCGCGGGCGTCGATACACAGGGCGCTGAGGTAGATCGTCCAGCGGTGGGGGATGCCGCAGACAGCCTGGCCAATCTTCCCTGGAGCGATGTTCTTCAGCGATTTGTAGTTGATCATGCCCTGTCGGCCACTGGGGTCGATGTTCACCACTGCGACGTGGTTGGCGGCCAGCAGCGACCGGCAGGATCGGTCAATGCGCGCTTTGAGGTTGTGCGCCTTGCGTTTGCTCATAATGCCTCCGCTAGTTTGCGCAGCGCGTTACGCTCAGCCCTCGTGATTGGCGGCTTGCGGCGCTTGAGGATGGTTTCGGGATCGATCTTGGTGGAGCGGGGCGGTGGCAGCGGTTTGCGTGGCGGGCTTGGCAACTGCGCGACTGTCCCGCCAGCGGCCAAGAACTCCGCCGTACGCTCCGATATCGAGTAAGCGTCCTGGCGGTGCTGCTCGACCAGGCTGAGGTGGTTGCTGATCATGATCAGGCTCCTAAACGATGGGCTTGTGCCCTAGCTCTGTCTGCTACCTCGTCAACCATGCGATTCAGTTCCAAGTTGAACTGGACCAGCTCTTTGTGAAGGTTGGCGATGTAGTCTTCGTCGCGGTAAATCGTTTCGATGTAGAGCTTGCACTCGTCGTCCTGGCGAGAATCGAATGACAGGAAGTCCCACCACTTACGTCCCGTCACGAACATGCAGCCCTGGACTTGCGGCATGTGTTCCTCGGGCATGCCTTCAAGCCAGGTCCTGACGTGAATCGCCTCGCTGAAGGGGTTCTTCGATTCGATTCCGCCATCAATGTCTATCAGTCCGTCAGGGGAGCACCCAAGCCAGTCGTACTTTGGGTGAACGATGAATCCTGACTTGGTCACCACGTTGCCGGTCAGCATCTCGTATGCGTCGTGGGATGGCTTCTCTTGCTCATGCCCCCACGCAAGCGACTTGCTGCTGACGCTGTGCTTGGCGCGCCTTGCTAAGCGCTCAAAGCACAGCTCGTGCATATAGGTGGTGCGGGCGCCTTGCGGAACTCGTTTGCCGTTTTTGTCCGGCTTCCCCCAGGCCATCACATCTTTGAAGCGGCTGGCTGTCACGCGGCCAGATCGGTCCGCATGCCACTTCTCTGTGCCCTGAAGTTCCGTTCTCACTATGCCGCCTCCTCTGCCTGGGACTGGTCGCCGTTATGGCCGGTCATATCTGTAAAGTCGGCATCGACAGTCGCCGCCATGGCTTTGAGGGCTTCGTGGCACTCCAGGCCGATTGCTGCGCGCTGCTTCGGCTTGAGACCTGCCCAGGCTGCCGCATAGGCCTCGATGTCTTGCTGCTTCGCGACGACCAGAAGGTCTGCAAATACACCGTCGATTTCTGGTGAAGGGGATTTGGGGCCGAACGAAACGCCAGCAGCGGCAGCAGTGTTTGCAGCATGCTTAGCGGGAGTAATGTCGATCTCGCCACCGTACGAGTCTTCGAATTCATCAGGGGTATAGACGCCAAGGATGACGTCAGGGCAGAAGAGGCGGGCCCACTTTTTAGTGACCAGGTACGCGATTTGCTGCTTTGGGTCTTCCGCCCAAAGCGTAGAGTTGCGAGTACGGACCTGAGTCAGCAAAAGCTCAAGGGTGCGTGGTTCGTCTTCACCCCGGAAGGTCGCCCAAACCTTAACGCCGATACCTTTTTCGTCGTCAAAGCTCCAGGCCGGAACGCGGTATTTTTTAAACTCTCCGGTGTCCTCGTCCTTTTTGGTCTTGCTGGTGACTTCACGCATTTTCCCGATGACGTTTTCCCAGGGGCCAAACCATTCGAAGTTAAGGCGACTCTTGACTGGCGCCTTGGCGATGATTACTGCGTTAACGAGCTGCGCCTCATAGCTCAACGCGCCACCGTTGACGATGAAGGTCTTCTGCGCAACGGCGAAGGGATTCATCTGCCACTGCATCGCTTGAAGCACCACCGCCATGCAGTCGGCCTGGTTACCCTTGAGATGTTTCGGGACGGTGGTCACTCCCTTCGACATCATCATTGCGAGGTCACTCATCGACCGCATGGTGCCCGGGTCGAGGATGAGTGCTGCCGCGTTGTGCGATGGGTCGTGGTAGGTGGCGAGGCCGGTTTGTGCTTGAGTGTCTGTGTCGGTCATAGCGCTCTCCGTAGCCAGCATGGGTTGTGCTGGCCGTCAGATGGAAAGGGTGGTTAGAAGCGGATGGCACGAAGCCAGGCGAGAGCAGTTTCGAGGTCTACGTCAAAGCCCAGTGCTACAACCTCGACAATGTCGTCAACTGCCGGTGCGGACGTAGTCAAATCGTCCTGTTCAGCTCTGGTCGCCTGTGAGATGACTGGTGCGACCTCGGCCTTCGCTTCGATCGACGCAGGAGCCGTAGCAATGACCGGAGCCGGCGCGGCAGCTTGTGCGCGCAGGCGGGCCAGTTCTTCCTGATCACGTTGGTTCTGCTCGTCCTTCAAACGCTGGGCATCTTGATCGCGCTGCAGTTGCTCGCGCTGCCGGTTGAGTTCTGCCTGCTGGTCTGCAATGCGCTGGCGATCTTCTGCTGCGATCCGTTGGCGTTCCTTTTCTGCGTTTTCATCGGCAATCCTTTGCTTCTCGCGCAACTCGTCGAGCTCTTTCTGCTGGGCTGCCAGCTTGGCGGCAGCCTCTTCACGCTCGACAGCAGCCCTGTGCAGCGTTTCAAGCTGCTCAATAGCGTTGTCCCGGGCGATGGTGCCTTCCGCTTCGAACTCGGCATATTCCTCTGGCAGGATTACCGACTCTTTGACGTTCTGCAGGACGCTCGCAACATCAGCGGCGCTGCGGCTTGCATATGCGGCAGCGACAGAACTGAAACGGGTAATTTTTGCCCGGATGGCTTCGATTCGCTCTTGCTCCAGGCGCTCTTTCTCGGCCTTAGCGTCGGCGACGCGCTTCTCCTCCGCCTTGATCGCTTCATCAATTGGCTCTTCAAGTACGAGGACGCGAGCCCTAAGCGTTTCGCCAAACTCTTTGACTTGATTGACACGGGCCTGCGCCTCTTTGACCTTCTGCTGATATGGCACCAGCGCCGTCTTGGTGGTGTTCGCCAGGGCATAGCGCACGTCGCGGATATCGACGCGAACCTCCTTCGCATTTGCCAAGCCTTCGCTCGTCGAGCAGTCAACGACCAGCTTCGCGTAGGTTGTTTCCAGGCGAACGATTTGTTCTTCGTGAGGCCGATATTCAGCGATGTCGGTGACCGCGACCGCAGGGGATACAGCTTTTTGCGCATCTTCGGCTTCGCTCATTTCGCGCGATTCTTGTGCAGGTGCTTTTTTAGGATTTGTGGACATGACGATCCCTCGCCGCGCCTGGCGCAGCATTGAAAGTGTTGTGGTGGGTTGGCGCCGTTAAGCGGCGGAAACGGTAGAGGTGTTGTAGTTGGCGTAAATCTTGTCGATGCGGGCGCGGAAGTAACGATGTTCGTTCTCGTCTATAACCCGAAGCATGAAAGCAAGGGTTACGCACGATGTGGCCGCCGCGCTGGCGTTTGGCTTGCCCAAGTCAAGAATTAGGTTTTCGATTTCGCCTTCGATCCAGCGAACGGCTGTCTGGTGGTTTCGCTGTTTAAGATCCATGCTTCACCTCGATGGGCGGACAGACCAGCTCCATCTGAGCCATGGCCAGACCGATGCGTAGTTTTAGGCTGGCCCGCTCCTTGAGTCGTCGCGCCTCGCGCTTGGCCAGATCATCAGCCGTGTACTCGTGAAACAGATCGACGTGCTGTTTCCTTCCGAAGTCGGGCAAGTCCCAGCGCCTGTCGGATTCCCTTGCCTGGGCGCTATCCGCGTAGCTGGTTGGCATTGCGAGTCTCCAGGCGCCGAGCGAGGGCGCAGGCTTCGTTGTGTTGACGGCGGAAGCCCATAACCTTGCCTGTCTGGCTATCTACCACATGGTAGAAGTCACGGCCCGCAGGCTTCACCGTCATTCTGAAGGTGACCACTGGCATTGGCCGATCAATCAGCCGGTAGAAATCGGCAGTGGCGAGAAGGGAGCGCTGATGCAGACCGTCGACAATGTCGCGGCGCATTTGGATGTCAGGGTGCATGGTCGCCTCCAGGCGTGATTACTCGATGGGTCGCATGAGGTGCGGTTGCCAATGGGTTACCCGATGCTCGAAGCGTGATCCGTCCGGATAGCGCCAATCGATGCCGTTCCAATAGAGGAAGCTCGATCCATTGGCGAACCGTTGCGCCTTTTTCGCTGGGGTGTAGGCAATGGCGTGGTGCTTTCCGCCACCCTTCGGCAGATCGGGCAGCCTGTCGCTGCACTTGATCCAATCGCTCATGGCGACCTCCAGTGTTTGGGGTTAGGCGGTAGCCTTGGCGATGATGCATTCGGCGTCGGCCAGGGCCGCGTGGTAATTGCCCAGGTGCGCGGCGCCGAGCCTTGCCAGCCCGACTAGATTTGTCAGGCTCTCCAGCAGGTCGCGAGAGGCCGCCATTGCCTTCGCGGTGGAAAGCGCTTCGGCGTGGGTGATCTCGCAATCGGCAATCACCGGGTGCGCGTCTCGCTGAGCCACGATCGCGACACTCTGATAAGCCGGGCAACGATCTGTATCAATGATCCGGAAGCCGCCTGTCACCGCGACCTCATCCACTTGAAGCACCATGTCGTTTCCTCCGTTGGTTCACCTGTATTCGTCAACACTCATTCCTCCCGCTGGTTGCCGATGGGCGCGGGGGAGGAGTGCTGACGTAATAGAGGTGGGGAAGGGGGGATGCCGGTCTTTCCCGGCTGTCATGGCGCTGGTTGTTCAGTCGTACAGGCCATAACTGAAATCGTGCTCGTCGCAATCGATCACCAGCTTGGCACCACCGAAGTAGAGGGCCGCAGTGAGCTTTTCCCACTTCTTGTAAATCATGAAGTTGCGGCCAATGGGTGCGCCGTCCAGCTTCGCGCTGTAGACCTCACCGAAGTCGTAGCCCCGGTCGTTCTGGCCCTTGACGCTGATGCTGATCCGATTTGCCAGCTCCCATTCGGTGCGCTTGGTACCAGAGGAGTATCGAGATGACGAACTGCGCTCTTCCGGCTGTGGGTCAAAGCAGATGTGCATGTGCTTGCTGCTGCCGATGTAGTCGTTTTCAGCCTCACGAATGGTGATGTGCGGGCTCTCCCATTGCTCGTCGGTTGCACGCTCTTTGTTTTCTTCGATGAAGGCATTCAACAAATCGCTCAGGTTTACGAATTCCGGCACGATGTCGTCTTTCAGCGCATCGTCGATCGCTGCTTGCGAACGACGGAGCATTTCGCCTGTAACGCCTGAAGACTCCCACTGTGTTTTCAATGCGGTAGCGATCAGGTCGTTGTAGCGAGTCAGCTCAAACAGATCGCTCACGTTGGATGGCAGCGCATCTTTAATGGCCTGGCTGACCAGCTTGCCCATGTCGCTGTAGCTGCGGAAATTGTCTTTGATGATGTCGGTGAACATGCTTTCCACATGTTTATCGATGATTTCGGCTGGCTTGGCGCTGTCTGTGAATCGGGTTACGCCATCCATCAGCATGGATTGAAGTGTTTGCTCGTTCATTTGGTGCTCCGTGCTTGATCGGTTGTTTTCCCAATGCACCCGACCGAACTGCAGTTGGGTGCATCAGTGAAAACTTCCGCGGTAACCCGCTACTGGCGTCGGTCACCGGCTTGAATCAAATGTTCTTCCAGCCGCGGGCCTTTCGGCTTGTTCTCCCGCTGGATAACTGTTCTTGGCGCTTTACGCTGCACGCCCGGGTCAGTTGCCAACCCTCTGAACCGTTTAGGCCGGTTCATCGCTGCCTTTGAATCTGGGCCGGTGGTGATCCGGCAAGGGGTGAAACCAAAGAGCGGTAGGCTGTGAGGCCCTGTCGAGCCCTGTTGGGTGACTCGATGGAGCAAAGATAAGCTAATGCCTAATCACCTGTAAATAGGTAATGCCTAATTATTTAAAGAAATTTCTCCTGCTGGTTATTCCCCTTTTTGGTGGTGACATTCAGATCGGGGCTGATATAAGCTTTGCCTAACCTGTATGGATATACAGCATTTAACCGGGAGGGGATTTCATGGCGAAGAAGCAGGCGGTATCGGCAGCACGGCAGGAAATGAGCGGCATGGCGCGTCTGGGGCTGCGCGTCTCATCGATGATCAACCACCCCATCGCCCAAGAGCGGCGGGAGGTGACGATTCACCGCCTGGACACGGATGGAGATCGCGAGTGGGAAGAGGTGCTGAGCGTAATCGCCGAAACCGACGAGCTTGAGCTGACACTCAATGACGACGGCAGCGTGACGGTGAGGTGGGAGCAGCAGGAAGTCGAGGTAGCGGGGAGGGGAGAGGTCGAGTTTCAGCCAGAAGAAGAGGCGGCGCCTTTCTGATAGGCATGAAAAAGCCCGCTCGTTGCGGGCTCACTTAAGCATGGTTAGTCAGTCCGTAATCGGTGGGTACTTGCCGCTCACCGAGTCTCTGTAGACGATCTCGCTGAACAGCCTGGGGCCATCACGCATAGTGACCAGGGCTGCCTTGGCCTCTTCCTTGGTTTCATATGGGCCGGCACCTACGGCCAGGCCGATCATAGAAACTACTGGAAGCCCGGTACTGGTAATTGCCTCAATGGTTCGCTGCTGTTCTTCTTCGTCACGGCAGGCAGTTGATGCAACCCATCCATTTTTAAGGCGCGGGGCGGCTAGTGGCTCAACATCGGCGCCGCAGTGCTTGCACTTGACCGCAGCAGTCTTGATGCTCTCGGCACACATAGGGCAGGGGCGAGTGTCTTTCTCTGCCTGGGTAGAAGCGGGGGAGCCCTTACCGCCCAGCAGAACCATGAGCAAGCCCGCGAGCGCGATCATGCCACCAACGATCGTATGGATCTGTCGGTCGGCCATCAGGCCCATGTTGTTTACTCGGCCGCCAGCGCCGGTCGGCACGGAGACATCCATGCCCAGTGCGAAGATCAGCCAGCAGACGCCAACAATCAGCGCGAACATCCCAAATCCTTTCATTGGATCCCTCCCGTAATTGAGCCAGCACTCTACCATTCGTGGCGTACAGCCACCATCGGCCCTGCGGACGATCAATTGCTGCTAACGACGCGAATCGGTCGCACGTCCAAACTAATGCGCTCGTGCCCCAGTTATCACGTAGAGGACGTCAACGCCGGCTTTTGCGACATTGGCCAGGTAGTTTGCGTTCGGCACTCGAGCGCCTCTCTCATAGTTGCCCTGGGCATTGACCAATACGCCTCCGGCGGTCGCAAGTGCTTGCTGTGTGAGGCCCAGGCGAACCCTTTCTTCCTTGAGCCGATCAGTGATCTGTTTCATTGGGTATACCTCACAATTGGGCAGACACCTTATCACTTAATTCGCAGGCACCTTTTGAGGGGGCGAATACCAGGTCTTGCGCTGCGCTATATCCAGGAACAAAAAGCCCGTTCAGTGGCGGATAAACCGGAGTTACGAAATCTTGTGATAACCCAAATTACTGAACACTCATACGCGCTCCGAACTCAATAAACTGTGTCTTATTTGGTGGTGAGCATGAGCAACGACAGGAAGGAAAATGCGCTAGCCCTTTGGCGCTCCATGATGGAAGAAACCGAACTGTATATCGACTATGAGGAGCTTTACGAAATTCTCATCGAAATGGCAAACGGCTTGATGCGTGAAGGAGTTGTCACTGAGGCTGAGTGGCTTGATCTCGTTCGACAGGCCTCCAAGATTCTGGCTTAGTCAGTCCACGGGTCCAGATCGGGGAATGCAATAACAAAAAGCCCGCCAGTAGGGGAGAGGCCATGGCGGGCTTGGCCCTTGGCCAGATGGATAGACGCCTCACTGGCGATAGACCAGATCGGGAAGGGCGGATACAAGAAGCCCGGCGCTGGGCCGGGCTCGTTTTGATTATTTCACGATGCTAAGGCGTGGCTTTTGCTTGAAATTATACAAATTACCAAAGTCTTCAGGCGCCAATCCAAGGATGCTCATTAGATCTTCAAGCGAATATCCCAGATCTTCCAGGTGAAGCTCCAGAATCTCTGAAGTCAGATGAGCTTTCTCATGCGGAAAGTCCAGTTCAGCGGGCTCCCTCATTCGATAGCCGAGGCTGCCGATTTGTCTCCACATATAATCGCTCTGAGACTTTGTAATTGCACCGATCGTGCCCGCCCTATAGAGCAAGGCGCTCATAGATACTTTCCATACAGGCTTAAGCGCGGCCAGCGACTGTATGCTGATGTTCTTCAACTGATAGAAAATATCTTTTTCTGGCATCAGTAATGCGGCTGCGAATTTGTTGGCCTCATCCTCCATCGTTGGACTGGGTTGTCGATGCATCACTAAATGACCGAGCTCATGAGCAAGTGAAAATCTCATTCTATCTGCGGATTGATTTTTGCTCAGAAAAATACAAGGCGGCATCCCACGAATGGCAAGGGTTACGCCGTCAATTTTTCCAGCAGGAAAATCGCAAACAAATATCAAAACGCCAGCGCGCTCCACGAAATCGGCGAGATTTTTGATAGGTCCGTCAGGGATCATCCACGATCTTCTGACCAAGAATGCGATCTCATCGGCATCGCCATTGTACTGGTCGATGTCTAGATAAGGGAGCTCATAATCCTTTGCGAGGTCGACGGATTTAAGAAGCTTTCGGTAGTGCATGATGCGCAGATTCATTTCGGCCTGGATGGCGTCAAGCGTCTTCTGCGGGACAGTAGCCTTCTTGCGATAAGCATGAACACTAACCGGCAGCCCATACACCCGATCCTGGTTAAAAAAATATTCCCTAGGAAAGGAAAGGCACTTGCAGAAGGCTTCAACCATTTCCTCGGCAGGCTCCATTAATCCATTTTCAATCTTTGATAGGTAGCCTTGAGTGATGCTCATGGATTTGGATAGAGCGCTCTGGCTGAAGCCGCGAAACTGCCTGGCCAGCTGAAGCATCTCAGGGTTAAATGTATTGCTCATCACGATGGTCGGGCCGGTTTGCTTTCAGTAGGTTTAACTGGCGCCAGCTCTTTCTTGACTGTTGCTCGGCGCCTTCTCGCGGGCTGGGCGCCCTGCGAATCCTTCGATGGCGCTGCGGGCAGTCCAGTTGGGATAGCTTCAACAGGCGCGACTGGTCGCTCATAAACTGGACGGGACCAAGCTACCGACTCGCCATCCCTGCGAACCATGCGGACTTGAAAGATCTCGGTTTCAAGCTTGTTGAGGATGTAAATAATTTCGGTCTTTACTGCCTCTGGAATCCCAAGAACCTGCTGTTCGGGGTCGTGAAAGGCAAGAGCCATAGGCGTAGGGTAGTTGCTGCTGAACCCCTTTTCGTCGCCTTTTTTGAAGCGAAATGCCAATTGCTGGCCAATCATGAAAATACAGGTGTTTCCCGCCCTGTTAACGTGGACGCCAGGGAGCGGATCAAGCGCCTCTTCCAAAGCTCCAATAGTGTAATCCCAAACAACGTTCGCCCGAGTTCTGTTATAGAACTGAGCTCGATTTGGCACCTCAAGCCATTGCTTCCAGCCTTTGAGTACGGCTTCTGCGATGACCTGTTCGTAGGGTTTGATGAGATTGCTGATTTCTGAGTCGGATAACTGGGCGGTCATACAGGAGCTCTCTCTAAGGCTTGAGAGAATCATAGAGCAGCTACAAAATATTAGTCAAATTATTCCAAAAAATATTCCTAAATGCGCCGACTTCCTATTTTAGCCTTGTTTTAACCCCTTCCTTGTACCTTGCCGCGTCACGCTTTCAATGCCTTCTGCACCTCATCCCCGCGCACCGTAGAAGTGGTTCAGCAGCATCAGCTCAACCACAGCCACGAAAGCGCAGACCACGACAAAGCCAGGGCTGAAGACTCGCTTGCGATGGGATGAACTGCCGTCCGGCCAAATGCCAGCTTCGGCTGTGAAAACCAGCATGAGCGCCATCAGAGCATAGGTCCACACCTTGCTCCAGAAGCTCTGCTCTCGCCATGCAGTCATTTTTTCTGTTCCGCAGACCGAATTATCCGGCCGTCCTTCACCTCATCCGCATAACCCGCCAGTCGATCCTCGTCCGCATGAAGCACGGTACACATCCTCAGCACGGCTTGGGCGTCCGCCTCATTCCTGGCAAGGCTCAGTCGCTCTGCAATCCTCATCAGCTCTACGGCCGACCACTTGAGGTCTGAGGCGATGCCTTGTAGGTCGCGCTTGAGATCTTGGTTTGGTTTGTCGAGGGTCATAATGCGTCCTTACAGATCTATGGCTCGAAGGCGCTCAATGGCGTCTCTGAGCTTTACGGACTGCTCCAGGGCTGCTTCGCCGAGATCGATAAGGCCTGCATTCATTAATTCCACTGCCTGACTGGCCAGCGTTTCGGCGATAGCTTCAAGGTTCGCCGAGTAAGCTTCAATCTCAGATTTTGCAGTCTGCGTCATAGCCATGTTCTCCGCATTTATCTGTGCGATTATTTACCTAGCGACTGACGCGCGTTATATGCGCCGTCTTTACCTCATCCGCATACCCATCCATCAGCTCCTCGACCTCCTGGAACCTCATAGCGATCGCTATCAGTTCGCGAGCGTCATCTTCCTGGCCGGCATCAGAAAGCTTTACAGCAGCCTGCTTCAGGTCGACGCCTGACCACTTGAGCAGGGCGGTAGCCTCTTTAAGGTCGCGGTGCAGTTGCTGGTTTGGCATGGTGAGGGGCATGCAGTCTCCTTGCTGTTTCTTCGATCCTACTCAGATTCGGTTCGCGTTATCAGTCCAGCACCAACCTCGTCTGCGAGGGCGGCGAGCCGATCCGCATCATCGTATAACTTCGCTACCAGCTTTAGGACGGCTGCAACATCGATATCTTGGCAGTCCTTAGTGATGTTGATTATGCCGCCCGCGGCTTGCTCGAGGCCCAGCCCAAGGTAATTGAGCTCGTTGCACAGCTGTTTGTTGGGCTTGGTGAGGGGCATGGGCTATACCAGATTGGCATTCCAGACGAGCAGCACACGCGCCTGGATGTACGTTTCATCAAGAAAGATGTCCTCGGCCTTGTGCTTCCGATTGTCCGACAGCATCTTGAATTTGTCCTTACCCTTCATTTGCAGACGCTTGATGTACTGAAAGCCTTGGTACGAGAAGAAGTAGATTCCATCGCCAACGAACTCTTTGATGCTGACATCGACCAGTAGCGGATCGCCATGCTTGATGGTTGGCGTCATGGACTGCCCCCAGCCGGTGATCATCTTCAGATGGAAGTGCTCTTTGAACTCGACGCCCATGGCTCGGAGCTGGGAGGGGCTGACGCGCACGTCCTGGAGCATCTCGGGGAAGTCATGAGCAATTTCGCCGCCGCCCAAGGCTCCGCGTACGTCATAGTGAGCAATCCATACTTCGTCGCCCACCTTTCCAGGCCTGTAGGCGTCATGCACCAAGCCGCCCAACTCCTCGCCCAGGGCGTCATCTTCCGCAATAGCTAGAAGCCTCATTAGCTTGTCTTCGCCGAGGCGCTTCCCAGCAAGCATTGCTCGGAACTTCTCGACGGCGGTCGAAGCAGGCTCTGGCTCAGCAACTAAAACGCCAGTTCTGGCGCCGTCTCCAATATTTTCATATGAAAAGCCAGGGCGCAGACCCCAGTGCTCTGGGCCAACGACATCGGAGAAATAGGCGATCACGTCCATCAGCTTCGACTTGTCGATCCTGCCGTTTTTCACCCAGCCCTGTATCGACGGAGGCTTCACGGAGAAGTCGTCTGCGAGGTCTTTTTTCGATACGCCCTTGGCGATCCGCGCAGCTTCAATGGCTGCGCCTAATTCTGGTCCGGTAAGCATTGCCTAATTAAGCCTATTGCGCTGACGGTTAGGCAATGGCTTGCCCGTGATAAGGTAATGCCTTATATTCGACACAAATCTCCAGGAGAGAACTCATGAAATCAGCAGAAGCGGCCAAAGAAGCATCTCGCTTGCTGGGTAGTCAGGTGGAAATGGCGCGCCTGCTGCAGGTCACTGCACCCACCGTTAATCAGTGGTGCTCCGGCGAGCGCGCAGTCCCAGCAAAGCGCGCAGTTCAAATCGAAGCATTGACCGGTGGCGTCGTAAACCGCGCCGACCTTTGCCCATCGTTTCCATGGGGGCAGATCGCTTCGGCATCTATTGAGGCTTCGCAGCAGTCCGCCGCCTGACATCCCCGTCCGCCGTTCCATTGAAGCCAGATTAGAAGAGAGCAGTCCCCATGCAAACGTCGAACTTGCGACACGAAACACGCGATGCGGTCTTGGTCGCCATTGCGCGCGACATGATCGCGAGAACGAGCATGAGCCAAGACGGCTTCGCTGAGCAGCTCAACCACCAGCTGTTTACGCGAGCGCCGGAGCGCTGCAAGGAAAAGGGTTTTCCGGATTTACAGGGCATGACCAAAACCGCAGACATGCAGGCCTACGGTCGCGCCTACAAGGCCTGGAGCAAGCGCGTAGAGCGCTGGCTCGATGACAGCGGCGACCGCATTGAGATCCCTTCGTGGATTGAAGAGTCATGGGTTGCAGCCCTGGATCAGCCCTGGCGTGACCGCGCATTGATTGAGCTGTCGAGTCGCTACGGTCTTTTGGCTGTTAAGCAGGTTGGCTCTGGTATCGACGACGCCTTGCAGGTGTTCGCCGGTATCTCAACGAGTTTTGGGCTCGTAGCTGGCCTGGGCGGAAAGGTTTTTGCCGATGGCGTGTTTGACCAGAAAGACCAAGTTTACGCCGAGTCATTTGAAACCTTCTGCCGGTCCCTTGCCGCTCATGCCGTCGCAATGGCAGATCGGGCCGCGCTTGTTGGTTCGAAGGCTCACTAAATCACAGGCACAAAAAAACCAGGTTCGTGGCCTGGCTCATTGCTACATCAGCGAGGCAATAATGAATACACAATCAACCCCCGTCAATACCTCCAACAATCTCGCGCCACGTTTTTCGCAATCTGAAAACGTGGCGCGGATTAAACCAGTGACACCTTTCGACTTCCACGGCTTTCCCGTCCGCGTAATTGACGACGGTCACGGGGAGCCATGGTTCATCGCCAAGGACATCGCCGAAGCCCTGGGCTACTCCAACACGTCGAAGGCGATCAATGTCCACTGCAAAGCGGTCAGCACCTGCCATACCGAAATGGGAGGTCAGGTCCGCGCAGTGCAAATCATCCCTGAACGCGATCTCTACCGGCTGGTGATGAAGTCCAAGCTTCCGGCTGCTGAGCAGTTCGAAGAGTGGGTGGTTGGCCAGGTCCTGCCGACCATTCGAAAGACCGGCTCTTACACCGGCCAGGAGACGAACAACTCCAAGGTCATTGGCGAACTCGCCATTCTGGAATGCTTCGATCGCCTGCTGAAGCCGGCGCCCTCCAGCAAAATGATGATGCTTGTGCAGATCGCCGCCAACAACGGCCTGGATGCCAAATTCCTCCCAGGCTATGCAGTGGACGCCGCCTCCGACGCTGCCGGCGGGTCTTCGATGCCGACCAAGGCAATCACCGCCCTGATCAAAGATCACGCCATCGCCAGCACTGCCCGCGCCTTCAACCTTGCACTTGAGGCCCACGGCTTCCTCAAGGTCCTCCAGCGCAAAAACTCCAAGCAGGAAATGGTGGACTTCTGGTCTGTGACCGAGAAGGGCATGGCCTACGGCAAGAACCTCACCAGCCCTCAATGCCCCCGCGAGACGCAGCCTCACTGGTACGTGGATCGCTTCCTTGATTTGGCCGCTAAGGTCGGGAAGGCCTGACATGCAATACACCGTCACGATTAATCAGGTGAAGGCGCTGGAGTGGGGGCTGAATTCTCAGCAGGCCCTGCTGTTTGCCTTCGTCTACGGCTGCCCGAGCTGGACCAAGCCAATCAAGACCGATGACGGGGTCTTCTTCGCGCTGAGCAAGGCAAAGATCACTGAGGAGCTGCCGCTGCTCACAGACAAGCCAGACACCGCTTACCGCATGCTGAAGGCCCTGGAAGAGGCCGGTTTGATTGAGCTTTCCAGCACTTCGAACATCACGCTTTTTCGCCTTACCGAGAAGGCCATCGAGTGGAACCAGAAGCTTGATGGGTCGGAAAAATATCCGACCCCACCAAAAAACAAAGGTCGGAAAAATATCCGATCTACCTCGGATAAATCTCCGAGCAAGGTCGGAAAAAAATCCGAGCAAGGGTCGGATAAATCTCCGACAAATCAGGATACCAATCATCAGGGTACCAATCAGGACACCAGTCAGGACTTGCAGGACGCCACCGGCAAGCCGGCTCAGTCCCGCGGCTTGGTGCTGGTGGTTGATCGCACCGATGCCCCACGGGTTGAGATCCCCGCCGATATGCCGGGCCCCAAAGACCAGACCTGCAAAACCTTCAAGGTCTGGGCGAACTACGCCATGGCTTACCGCAAGCGCTACAGCGCCTGGCCTGTGTGGAATGCCAAGGTCGGTGGCCAGCTCGGACAGTTGGTCGACCGCCTCGGCGCCGATGTAGCTCACCACGTCGCCGCCCACTTCCTGAAAACCAGCGACGCCGCTGTGCTGCGCAAGTGCCACAGCCTCAACGAGCTGCTGGCCAACGCCGAGAGCTATCACACCCAGTGGGTAACCGGGCAGCGCATCAACGGCACAACTGCTCGCCAGATGGAGCGGACAGAGGCGAACCACTCCGCAGCGGAGCAGGCCGCCCAGATGGTTCTGGCCAAACGCCAAGCAGGTGACCGCAATGAATACCTCTGAAATGAACGACCAGCAGGTTGCCGGGCTGGCCGCCGCCATCTGCGCCACAGCCGAGGCCATGGGCCAGGAAATGAACCCGGGGACCGCCGCAATGATGGCCGAAGACCTGTGCGCCTATCCGGTGCCAGCGGTCAAAGCCGCGTTGAAGGCCTGCCGCTTCGAGGTGAAAGGCAAGCTGGCTATGGCTGACATCCTCCAGCGCGTCCAGGCCTCCGACGGTCGCCCGGGCAAGGACGAGGCTTGGGCCATCGCAATGACCACCAACGACGAATTCGAAACCGTGGTGCTGACCGACGAAATCCAGCTGGCCCTGGCCGCCGCTAAACCGGTCCTCGACGCCGGCGACAAGATCGGTGCGCGCATGGCGTTCATCAGCGCTTACGAGCGGTTTGTCGGCCAGGCCCGCCAGGACACGAAGCCGGTGAATTGGCATGTCTCCGTGGGATTTGACGCTGGTCGTCGCATCCAGGCTGTCACCAAGGCTCTGGAGTTGAAGCGCATTCCCAGCGAACACGGCCAGAAGTACCTGGCAGACCTGAGCGTTGAGCCGATCACCGAGGATGGGCGCGCCCTGGCTGGCCTGATCACTGGCGCCGTTACCCGGCCGGCTCCAGCGCTGCGCGAAAAGTTGCAGATGGTGAAGGATTCGATGCTGGAAATGCGCGCTGCCAGTGCTGAAAGGAAGGATGAAATGCGGATAGACGCGGCCAATGAGTTGGCAGATCGCCGGGCGCTGCTGCTGAAGCAGGCGCGGGACTTGGAGCAGGAGAGGGCGTCGCAATGAATGAAGCCAGACAGCAACAGGTGCTCGCCGGGCAGTCCTCAATAGCTAAGAAGGTTTTCGGCTACGTCCCAATCCAAACGAGCTGGAGCAACCACGAAATCCACGGCGCGGTATCGACAGCCAAGGCCACCAACGCATCGCCTTACGCCATCCGCCGCGCCCTGGGCGAACTCAAGGAAGCGGGCCTGATCCGCGAGCCAGTCGGCGGCAAGTTTCAGCGTGACGCAGCAACCCCTAAACCCAAAAAGGAGCAGGCCGTGACCCAGGTAGCCAAGCAGGCAGTTGTTTCGACCAAGAAGCCAGAGGCCGGCGCCCTGGATGTTCTCGCCGGCTTGTCGGTCGAGGTGGTCAGCTTGGCCGATGAGATTGGTCAGCGCTTGAAGACGCTGGCCGGCCGCATCGAAGAAGTGGCGCTGTCGGTTGAGGCTGAGCGCGAAACCAATGCCGCTGCCGTGGGCAAGCTGAAGCAGTTGCAGGAGCTGCTGAAGGGGATCTCGCAATGAAACGAGCAAACCCAGCACAGCTACGCCAATCCATTGAGATGGCGAACACCATGGTCAAGCACGGTATTCGTTTCGTGTGCATGCCGGTGGTGGATGAGGCGGACTTAGCCAATCTCGCCAGCCAGGCCGCCGAGCGCTTTGAGCGCATGGCATTGATCGCAGAAGCAGCGGAGCAACGGACATGACCGACAAGATGCGTGAAGAGTTCGAGAAAAGCCCGCGCTTTCGTGGGATGGATTTCACTCGCTCGGCGACTCACCCAGAGTTCTACGACAGCCCTTACGCGAACGGCGCATGGGACGGCTGGAAGGCCTCCCGCGAGGCGCTGGTGATTGAGCTTCCTGATTACACAAGCCCGTATTACGGCGGCGACCACTTCGACGAATGTCAGTACGCAGCTGACTGTGAAAAAGCCATCGAAGCCGCAGGCCTGAAGGTAAAGCCATGATAATCGACAAAGCGAAGCTCAAAGCGCTGGTCGAGCAGGGCAGCTTGCCTCCTATCATCACGGCTCTAATCGAGGAAATCGAAAGGCTTGAAGGGTCCGTACAAAGCCTTATCCAGATGGAAAGGAACACCGGCAATCGGGCGCTCGAATATGCAGGGAGGTGTGACCAACTCCGCGCCGAAGTCGCCGGCCTCGAGACCGGCTACGAAGCCTACGAGCGGGTGAATGCTGAGCTGAAGGCTGAGGTGGAAGTCTTTCGGGGTCTTCTTCGTGAGATGCGCGCCATCGGGAACCATGCGCCTGCGGAGCTGACGCTGCGTATCGACGCGGCCTTGGGCAAGGGAGTGCGGTCATGACTCTGGATTCAATCGCTTTATGGCTTGGTTACGGCGTGATGATGGTCGGTGGTGCGCTGCTGGTGGTGGCAATACTCCTTGCGATCAGCCTGGTTCTCTCAGCGAAGGTCGATCTGATCGGGAAGTACCTGCGGTTTTACTGGGACCTGAAGACATTGCGCGCGACCATGCGCCAGCTTGAGGCTGAAGGGAAGGTAAGCAAGACAACAGGGGTGAAGCCGTGACCAGCCTGCAGATCCGCAACGAATCAGACCGTGCCCGGGTGATTGGGCATATCGCTGGAATGGACATCACCAAGCCAAAGAAGCTCGCCATCACCGAAGTGGACCGTAGCGGGGAGCAGAACAAGGCCCTGCACGCGGCCCTGGCCGATATCGCCGCCCAGGTCGAACACGCCGGGAAGAAGTGGGACGTCCTGATCTGGAAGCGCCTGCTGACGGCCGCCTGGCTGCGCGAAACGGGCGACCAGCCGCAGCTGATACCGGCGGTGGACGGCAACGGCTTCGACGTCATCTACGAGCGCACAAGCAAGCTCACCGTCAAGCAGTGCGGCGATTTGATCGAGTGGGTTATGGCTTTCGGCGCCGAGCACCAGGTGCGATGGACACAGAAGGACAAATGGGGAGGGCGTTATTGAATGGCCATCGAAAGGAAGCAGCCCAAGCCGAAAAAATGCCGCGTTGCTACGTGCAGGGCCTCATTCGTCCCTTCGCGGATGGGGCAGGCGGTTTGCAGCCCGGCCTGCGCGATCATCGACGGGCCGAGGCATGCACCGAAGGCGCGAAAGGCGCTGGCCGACATCGAGCGCAAGGACATCAACGTCCGCAAGGAGAAGCTGAAGAGCAGGGCTGATCACCTTAAGGATACACAGAAGGCCTTTAACGCATGGGTGCGCGCCCGTGACGCCGAGTTGCCATGCGTGAGCTGTGGGCGTCACCACCAGGGCAAATATGACGCAGGTCACTACAGGACGGTCGGGGGCAATCCAGCGTTGCGCTTCGAGCCCCTGAATTGCCACCGCCAGTGTTCACAGTGCAACACCCAGCTTTCCGGGAACATCGTGAACTATCGAATCGAACTGGTTAAGCGTCTCGGCGTCGAGGCAGTTGATTGGCTGGAAGGTCCTCATGAGGCTAAGAAGTACACCATCGAGCAACTGAAGGCGATGACCGCCGAATACCGGGCAAAGACCAGAGAACTGAAAAAGGAGCAAGCCGCATGAAGCTGATCAATGCAAGACAGGTTTGGACCGAAGCACAACACGAATCGAACGCGTCGATCAGCGCTGCGGCCATCGACCGGGCGGAGTCGGCACCAGTGAAGACCGGAGGGCGCATCGGCAAGCGTGACGCCCAGTTCCCAGCCCTGGGCAGCGAGAAGGGGGAGGAGGCCGGGCGCTTCTCAGTGCCTGGGCAGCGGATCAGCATCAGCGAAACCCGGCGCACATCCGCTGGCAAGTCCACGGCCCGCGCCGCACACCTGGCAACCATCGGCAAAGTCCTGCGCGCCATCGGTACACTTCCATTCCAGGAGCAACAGTTCGGGCACTACCTGTATCACCCATGCATGACGCTCGCTCACGTTCTCAACGCCGAGAAGCTGATCTGGAGTTGCGTGGACTTTTCCACCCTGACCGAAGCCAAGGAAGCAAAGGTGCATTGCCTTGTGACGATGGCCCTGCAGTCCTACAAGGTGGAGGCTCATGACGGCGCTCAATGGGGTCCAGCTCGTATCGCCGAGGGCATGCTCAAGCTCTACGGCGTCCACATAGAGCCCAAAGTATGGGATAGGGACTGGAAAGAAGCGTGGAATTTCCTGCGAGACGCCATTGAGGAAGTGGATATTCGTGTGCAACAGCCGGTTTGGCAGGTCATTCACGCAGAAAAAGAAGAGGTGGCGGCATAAAGGTGTTGTCATGTTGGGGTTTTTGATGTACTTTCCCCATAGTGCACAAGTAACGCGAAACGCACACGAAACCTTAAACCCGGCCAAGAGCCGGGTTTTTTGTGCCAAAGATTTCCCCAAGCCCTCAGAGCCTCTGACTTGTCGCGCTGATGAGGGACCTGTTCAGGGCCTCTGCACATGCAGGGCCCTTTTAGTTTTCGGCTCCGCCACACCCATTGCTCCGAGCTGGGAGTGCTGTGTGAGCCGATTCAATTCCGCAGGCCACGACCTGCCATATTCCTAACTCCCTGACGGGGAGGAACCGAGATGTCCAACATGCCAGACAAACCAGACACCTGGGCGATAGCGCTTGCGTGGTTGAGCCAGCATTCGCCGATTCTCTATGCGGCTGCGTTGTCCTGTGCGATGGCTGTTCTGCGAATCACCTACGGTGGCGGCACGCGTCGCCAGATGATCGTTGAGGGTGCTATCTGTGGTGGCCTGGCCCTGACCATCATCAGCGGCCTTGAGTTCTTCTCGCTCCCACAGAGCATGGCTACCTTCGTCGGGGGCTGGGTTGGCTTCCTGGGCGTGGAGAAGATTCGGACCATTGCCGACCGGGTGACTGACTTCAAGCTGCCAAGCCGTAAGGTCGATTAAGCCGCGCCACGTTTTCGAATGCGCCAAATCGTGGCGCGCATTAATGAGGAATCACCCATGGATAACCAGCATAAGAAAATCACCGGCTACCGCGACCTGAGCCAGTCCGAGATCGACGGCATGAACTCCATCATGGCGCTTGAGGCTGACGCGGGCGAGCTGTTCAAGCAGATTGGCCAGATTGAAGGTGTTGACCCGCGCCTGCTGACCTTGGCCAAGACCAACCTGCAACAAGGCTTTATGTGGTTCGTGCGTTCCATTGCTAAGCCAGCTGATACGTTTAGTTAACGCCCGCTCCTATCGTCGAGGTTCATCGAGGGCCATAATCGCGCCTTCAATAAATGGAGGTGTGAATGAACGTTAAAATCCTAGATCAGGCACAGCACAGGGCAGTGAGAGACGCGAAGGGCAACCTGAAGAAAGCGGCGGAATTTGCGGATGAGTTTCGCACGATTTTGCAGCACCAGTTTGCTAAACCTGGGGCTCCCGAAGCGTGGGGTGTGGACGTTGAGTTCGACTCCAGCGGCTTAGGCTTCAAATTGAAAACTCCATTTGGCCTTGCTCGAGCTATTGCTGTCAGCTCGATTATCCATGGAAAGTCTCAAATTCGATATGTAATTGAGAAGGAAGTAACGCTTGAGGGTGACGTGCATGGGCACGTCAAGGTTGCTGCAATTTGCATTGACGAGTTTGGAGTAGTCAGTGCAGAGGATGACGGAGATAAACTCGCCAATTTGAACGTTATCGATGAGAGCCAAGTGCACAGAGAGGTTGGCGAAGTTGGCGTTTCGATTGTTCACGCGATAGGCGCTGAAGAGAGGTACTTTTCGCAGCAATAACATGCCATGGAGTAGTCAATGAACAAGCAATCCGACTGGGAGGCAATCGAGCGCGCCTACCGGGCCGGGTTGCTTTCAGTGCGTGCCATAGGTGAATCGCACGGTGTCAACCACGCGACCATCCTGAAGCGAGCAAAGAAAGAAGATTGGAAGCGCGACCTCACAGACCAGGTCCGAGCGGCAACCAAGCAGAAGGTAACCACGGCGGTAACCACTAAAAGTAACCAGTCGAAAGTGGTTACCGACGCCGAGATCATCGAAGAGGCGTCTGACCAGGCCGCAGCTGTCATCCTGGCTCATCGCTCAGGGCTGGCTCAGTGGCGTGGCATTGCAGACAAGCTCAGCTACGTTCTGTCCGGCATGGAAGTGACCCCAGACAATGCCGGCGACTTCGCCCGATCCTTGAACGCCGGTGTTGATGCCCAGCTCAAGGTCATCAAGGGTGAGCGCCAAGCCTACAACCTCGACACCGAGACCGGCGATAAGACAGTCAGCGACCTGGCTGCACTGATGGACGATCTATCGAAGGAAGCCTGACATGAAGCCCGAGCACTTGAAGCTGCTCCGGGATAAGCGCTGGCGGTTGAACAACCTCTACTTCATCACGGACAAGCAGGGCAAGAAGGTCCGCTTCCGGATGACGGATGAGCAGATTGAATACTTCGAGGGGATGCACACCCGGAACATTATCCTGAAAGCCCGGCAACTTGGCTTTACCACTGAGTGCTGCATCATCCAGCTCGACGCAGCGCTGTTCGAGTCGGCCAAGTGCGCGCTGATCGCTCACACCCTGAACGACGCCAAGCGCCTGTTTCGGGAGAAGGTCAAATATGCCTACGACAACCTGCCTGCTGAGATACGTGCCGCCAATCCTGCTTCTAACGATGCTGCTGGTGAGCTTGTGTTCAGCAAGGGTGGATCGCTCTACGTGTCCACGTCCTTCCGGGGCGGGACTCTACGGTATCTGCACGTATCCGAGTTCGGGAAGATCTGCGCCAAGTTTCCCCACAAGGCCAGAGAGATCGTCACCGGCGCCTTCGAGGCTGTCGCCACCGATTGTTTCGTCACGATTGAATCGACGGCGGAGGGTCGGGCGGGCTACTTCTTCGATTACTCGCAGAGCGCGGAACGCCAGCAATTGGCTGGTGTGCCCCTGGGCCTGCTCGACTGGAAGTTTTTCTTCTTCTCCTGGTGGAAGAACAATGCCTACTGGCTTAACCCGACTGACGTGGTCATCCCTCAGCGCCTGACCGGCTACTTCAACGAGCTGCACGCCAAACACGGGATCGTCACCAACGACGGCCAGCGGGCGTGGTACGCGGCCAAGGAGAAGACGCTCGGCGACGACATGAAGCGGGAATACCCGTCTCTGCCGGCCGAGGCCTTCCAGCAGTCGATCGAGGGCGCGTACTACGCCAAACAGTTCACCAAGCTGTACAGCGCGCAGAGGATCGGCCCGCTGCCGGACAACAGTCATCTGCCGGTCCACACGATTTGGGATATCGGCGTCGGCGACTCCACGGCCATCTGGTTCGTTCGGATCGTCGGCGAGGAATACCACGTCATCGATTTCTACGAGAACAGCGGCGAAGGCCTGCGGCACTACATGAAGGTGCTCAAGGATCGCAAATACACGTATGGCGATCACTGGGGCCCGCACGACATCGACAACCGCGAATTCGGTAGCGACGGCAAGACTCGGCGAGAACTAGCCCGGGAGGGCTACGAGATCGACGGACAAAAATACAGCCTCAAGTTTAGCGTTGTTCCAAAGCTCGGCATCGACGAAGGCATTGAGCAGGTTCGGGAGATCCTTCCGGCCTGTGCCTTCGATGAGTCCAAGTGCGAACTGGGCATTTCCTGCCTGGAGAACTACCGCAAGGAGTGGGACGACAAGCGCGGCTGCTGGAAGGACAAACCACTTCACGATTGGTCATCGCACGGCGCGGACGCCTTCCGCTACTTCGCCGTCTCGATGGGCCGACGCAAACGCACAGGCGGAACACGCCGAATTGGAGGCTTGGCCTGATGCCAGTGCAATCGACAAACCCCGACTACGACGCGCACATCGCCGAGTGGGAGATGATGGACGACGCGCTCGAGGGTGAGTGCGCCGTGAAGCGCAACGAGCGCAATTTGCCCAAGCCGAGCGGCATGGTTGAGGCTGAAAAGCTCGACGGTGCGGGCAACAAGTACCTCTACGAGAACTACACGAACCGTGCCCAGTACGAGCACTGGGTGCGCGACTCGCTGCGGTCGATGATGGGCCTGGTTTCCCGATTGATTCCGGAGATCGAGCTTCCTGCTGGGCTTAAGGGGTTGGAGGACAACGCTACTGCTGACGGCTTCGGCCTGAAGCAGTTGTTTTTTCGCATGGTGCGCCAGGCCATTTCCCACGGCCGGGTGCCGCTGGTGGTGAACATCGACGACAGCGGCGAGCCGTACTTCTCGACGTACGCCACGCGCAACGCGATCAACTGGGACACCGCTGATCAAGGCGGCCGGCAGGATCTGGTGCTTTCTGTGTTCCGAGAGTTCCGCAAGAAGAGCGGAGATCGCTACAGCCATGACTGCGATGCGGTGTTCCGTGAGTTCTTCATGCAGGGCGAGGTCTGCTACACAGCGGTGCGCAACGAGGCCGGTGAGCTAATCGACGACGAACGGCCCCTGGGCACCACCGGCACCGACAACCGTTTGGTCAAAGGCCTGCCATACCTGCCAGTGATCTACTGCGGTTCGACCGACAACTCGCCAGAAGTAGACGAGGTTCCGCTGCTGACTATGGCGCGCGCCGCGCTCAAGTCTTACCAGTTGAGCGCCGACTACTTCACTTCGCTGCATCAAACCAGCCACCCGCAACCATGGGTTTCAGGGCTGGATGAGGCTGTAGAGCTGAGCGTCACCGGCCCTTCAGCGGCATGGGACCTGGGCCCGAACGGCGAATGCGGCTACTTGGAGTTCCAGGGCGCGGGTATTGAAGCCGTGCGCAGAGCCATGGACGACCAGAAAAACGCCGCGCTTGAGGCCGGCGCCAAGGTTATGGACGTGGCCGGCACCGAGTCGGGGGAGGCGCGCAAAACACGCCAGAACGATCAGCACGCCACTCTGCATAGCATTGTCATCACTGTGGCCGAGGCGGTCGAGCAGGGCCTGCGATACGCAGCCGAGTGGAAGGGCTACGACCCCAAGCAGGTCAAGTTCAAGGTGAACCCTGAGTTCGTGACCCCGGTGGTCGACGCCCAGGTTCTCGCCGAGCTGCTCAAGGGGGTGATGGCCGGCACGATCAGCGCCGACACCTACTGGCAGTACCTCACCACCGGCAAGCTGCCGGAGCGCCCATACGAAGACGAGGCCGAACTGATCAGCGATGAGCGCGAGTCGGCCGGCATCAACTTGGACAAAGACGATGCCATCGACAAACCTGGTGCAGGCGGACAGCCAACTGCTGGAGCAGACGACGCGCCACTCGGTAATGCTGGAGCGGCTTAAGGCCGGCGAGGTCAAGAAGTTCGAGAAGTACCTGCGCCAGATCGACAAACTGGTGCGGGATCAACTGACTCGCAAGGAGCTGACCACCTACAGCCGGGATCGCCTTGAGCAGTTCCTGGCCCGGGTGGACGGCAAGCTGCTGGATATCTACAAGGCCTACGGCGACCTTGTGCAGGCTGATCTGGTCGACATCGCGTTGTATGAGTCGAGCTTTGAGGCCAAAAGCCTGAGCAATGCACTCCCCATCGACGCGGTGGTGCCGACCAATACGGTGATCCGGGCGGCGGTGTTCTCCTATCCGCTGCAGGTGAAGGGTATCGACGGCGGCAAGCTGCTGAAGAGCTTTGTGAGTGGCTGGACGCGCACCGAGACGATGCGGGTTACCAACACCATCCGTCTTGGCTTCGGTCAGGGCCAGACCAACGCCCAGATCATCCAGGCGATTCGCGGTACCGCGGCACAGAACTTCACGGACGGCGTCCTGGCGGTGAGCAACCGCAATGCTGCCGCCGTGGTGCAGACGGCAATCCAGCACGTAGCCACCACGGCACGAATGGAGACGCTGAAGGCCAACAGCGACGTGGTGCTGGGCTATCGCTGGGTGTCGACGCTCGATCGCAAAACCTCGCAGCAATGCAAGGGCCTGGATGGGATGCGATTCGACCTGGGCAAAGGTCCGCTGCCGCCGGCGCATATCAACTGCCGGTCAACCACGGTGCCGACCACCAGGCTTTCGGAGATGTTCGCCAAGGACGCCACCCGTGCCTCGGTGGGCGACAACGGCGGTGCTCAGGTCGATGCAGGCCTGAACTATTACGAGTGGCTTGCCACGCAACCGGCGAGCTTCCAGGATCACGCCCTTGGTCCGGTCAGGGGCAAGTTGTTCCGCGATGGCGGGCTTACGCCGGAGAAGTTCGCCAAGCTGCAGCTCGACAAGTCGTTCAAGCCGCTGACGCTGGCGCAGTTGAAGGATGCAGAGCCCGACATGTTCACCCGAGCAGGCGTTACACTCGGCGCTCCACCAGGTTGAGATAGCACATGCAGATCATCGTTGAGGATGGGAAGGGCAGGCCAGACGCGAATAGCTTCGTGCCGCTGGAGAAGCTGACCTTCTACCGCGACTACTACGGGTTCCGGATACCTGAAGCAGAAGCTGACCAGGTCGAACTGCTGCTGCGCGCCGCAGCCGACATCAGCGGTCGCCAGTGGAAAGGGCGCAAAGCCAATCCTGAACAGGCAATGGCCTGGCCTCGGCGTGACTGCAAGATCGAATACCAGACGCTATCCGAGACGTTCGTGCCCTTTGAGCTTGAGTGGGGACAGGTACGGCTGGCGGTCGAGCTGTACGCCGCCGAGCAGGGCTTCCAGATCGAAGAACCGACGCATTGCACTGAGCCGAATGGCCGGCGCACGCGGCTCAACCGAGATACGCCCGGACTGCGCATGCGTCCGCCGCCATACGCGCCGAGCAGGACGCAGTTCGCCGATTACCTGGTGATGCGCGGGCTCTCGATAGTTCGATAAATCACAGAATTCACACCAAGCCGCCCAATGGGCGGTTTTTTATTGCCTGCAAAGCGGGCCGACCAAACCCAAGGGGTGCACCAAGTGGCAGACGAAAACCAGATTGATCTTGAAGACCCGGCAGTTCAGACCGCCATTGCTGCAGCTGTCGAGGCTGCGACCCTGGGCCTCAAGAACAAGAACACCGAGTTGCTTGGCTCGCTCCGGACCACCAAAACCGAGCTGGACGGCTTCAAGTCCCAGTTCGAAGGCCTGGACATCGCCGCAGTGAAAGGTCTGCTGACCAAGGTTGGCCAGGATGAAGAGACCAAGCTGATTGCCGAGGGCAAGCTGGACGAGGTCATTACCCGCCGTACCGAGCGCCTGCGCACCGACTACGACACCAAGCTGGCAGCCGAGAAGGCCCGTGCCGACAAGGCCGAGCAATTCGCTGCCAAGTACAGTGACAAGGTGCTAGCCGACTCCATCCGCGCCGCTGCCATCAAGGCCGGTGCGCTCCCAGAGGCCGCCGAGGACATCATCCTGCGCGCCCGGGGCACTTTCAAACTCAGTGAAGACGGTGAGGCGATTGCCACCGACCGTGACGGCGAGGTCGTTTACGGGAAGGACGGGAAAACCCCGCTGTCGCCGCTCGAATGGGCGGAGTCTCTGCGTGAAACAGCAACACACCTGTGGCCAAGGGCTCAGGGCGCCGGACAGGTCGGCGATCAAGGTGGCAAGGCCACGAAAAAGTGGGGCGAGTACACGGAAACCGAGCGCGCTGCGATCGCTCGTGACAATCCCGATCTCTTCAAGAAAATCCAGGCCACCAAAGGAACCTAATCCATGGCAACTACCCAACTAACCGACATCTTCGTCGGCGACTACTACGCCTCTCTGGCACCGGTTAACAGCCCGGAAAAGACTGCTGTATATGAGTCGGGCATTGTGACCCGCTCGCCTGTGCTGGATGCGATCGCCTCCGGCAGCCAGGGCACTGCCGAGATCAGCTACTGGCAGGATCTCAACGCCGATGAAGCGCCGAATATCAGCAACGACGACCCGAACGACCAAGGTGAAGTCGGCAAAGTCACCCAGGACAGCATGCGTGCCCGAGTCCTGTACCTCAACAAAGGTTACGGCGTGGCTGACCTGACGGCTGAACTGGCCAACAGCGAGCCTCAGCAGCAGATCCGCAACCGTTTCGGCACCTACTGGACCCGCCAGTGGCAGCGTTACACCCTGGGCGCGGCTCGCGGCATCATCGCCTCGAACATCGCGAACAACGGTGGTGACATGGTCATCGACGCCGGTGCGACCATCAGTGCGAATGCTTTCCAGGATGCAGCGTTCACCGCCGGCGATGCCGCTGACCAGTTCGGCGCGATCGGCGTGCACTCGGTGGTGATGAACCAGATGGTCAAGCAGGACCTCATCGAGTACCTGCGTGACTCCGACGGCAAGATCATCCTGGCAACCTACCTCGGCAAACCAGTCTTCATGGACGACGCCCTGGTGTACGGCGCAGGCAAGTACCTTTCCGTGTTCTTCGGCCAGGGCGCTTTCGGTTACGGCGAAGGCACGCCGAAGGTGCCGGTAGAGCTGGAACGCAAGCCTGGCGGCGGTAACGGTGGTGGTGCCGAAGTGCTGTGGGAGCGGAAGACCTACATCCTCCAGCCTGCAGGCTTCAGCTGGAAAGGCTCCGAGGCTCAGAACCTCAGCCCAACCGCGACTCAGTACGCAGCTGCTGCAAACTGGCAGCGCGTGTTCAGCCGCAAGCAAGTTCCCTTCGCTGCTGTCATCAGCGGTACCACCACGCCGTAATCCGGCCCACACAACCTGGCGTCTTTATCGGCGCCGGGGAGCTTTTGAGGTGACTCATGAAAGTGATCTACACGGACAAGCCGGGCAAAGAGCGCAGCGTGTGCTACCGCCTGCTGAGCGAATTCTTCGGTGTCATCGGCTCCGCTACCGAGGTGGTGGTCGATGGCGATGCCCCGGACATCTACGACGCCTACCAAGCGGCCGGCATCAAGGTGTCTGACGGCAAGGAGCCGGAGAGCAAAGAAACCGACCCTCTGAAAATGAAGGTCCCCGAGCTGAAAGAATGGCTGACCGAGAGGGGCATTGCCTTCGACCCGTCCGCTAAGAAAGAAGACCTGCAGGCCCTGGTGCCAGCGGAATAAGGACAAGCACATGACCGATTACATCACCGTCGCCGATGTTGACGCCCAGCTCGGTCCCGACTGGGCCGGCACCGGTGATCCGGTCCTTGCTGTGACCATGGCCAATGCCTGGCTCACGGCCAAGATTAAGCGGGTTGTTCCCGATCCGGTCCCGGCCGAGATCAAAACAGCCGGCGCCCAGGTTGCCGAAGAGGCAGCGGCTGGCAAGCTGTACACAGCAACGCAGAAGGAAGTGCAGAGCAAGACGGTATCGGCTCAGTCCGGTACGTCCGTGAGCAAGACCTACGTGGCGGGCTCTACCGATCAGTCGGCGGGCGTCAACTTCGCCCTGGCCTTGCTGGAGCCGTGGATCAAGCGCTCCGGCGTGATGATGCTGAAAAGGATCTGATCATGGGCATGCGCGAAGAGATCCAGGCCGAACTGGCTGAAGCGTTCGACGATCCTGACGGCTTGGCCGACGCGGTTAAGCCCGTGACGGGCGTGCGCAAGGTTGCGGGCGAGTATGACCCCGACTTGGGTGGCGAAACGCCGGAGACCACGGTGACGTACTCGGGGCGCGGTGTTCTGGGCAGCTACCTGTCCAAGGAGATCGACGGTTCCCTCATCCAGACCACCGACAAGAAGCTGCTCGTGCTGCAAAACGAGCTATTCGTCTCGGATGGCGCCGTGCCAACGGCGTTACCGGCAGCGCCGGCCATTGGCGACATCATCAACGGCCTGCGGGTTATGAATGTGTCCGCCGATCCGGCCGATGCCACCTGGACAGCTCAGTTGAGGAAGTGACATGGCAAGTAAAGGCGCCGGTCTGAGCGGAAGTTTTTCAGCTCAAATACAGGATTTCGCAGACCAAGCAAAAGAAGCTATAGATGCGACGTTGCGCGACATCATTATCAAGGTCGGGACGAGTGTAATTACGATGTCTCCGGTTGGGCAGCCAGAGATTTGGAAGATCAACAAAATAAGCCTCGAGTACAACAAGGCGGTCGCCGAGCATAACGACAACCTGCGAAAGAACCCTCAAAATTTCGACAAGCGCGGGTACTTAAGGCGCGGCCTCAAACTCAATGACGGTATGGGTATTCTCGCTCCAAAGGGATACGTTGGCGGGCGATTTAGGAACAACTGGATGTTCAGCGTCGGCACACCGGACAACTCGACAACCGAGGCGGTTGATGCGTCAGGGGCGGGCTCAATGGCGCGCATCGTCAATGGCGCAATTGAGTTCAACGCGGGCGAAACAGCCTACATAACAAACTCCCTGCCGTACGCAATTCCTTTGGAATATGGACACAGCTCCCAGGCTCCAAACGGAATGATTAGGGTGACCGTGGCTCGCTTCCAGCAGACCGTGCTGGAGGCCATCAGGAATAACCAGGTATGAGTCACGCAATCATCGCCTCGATCTACGAGGCAAAGCTCATCGCCTGGAACGCTGCCAGGTCGGAGAAGTTGAAGATCGTCTTGGAGAACAAGGCCTACACGCCGGCGGCGGACGAGACCTACCTTAGGGCGTTCACGATCCCGGGCGATACCGCGAGCAACACGCTCGGCGGTGATCACCGGCTGTTCACCGGCGTGTTCCAGGTGAGCATCATCGCGCCGGCGGGCACCGGCAAGACCAAGACGAACCCGATAGCAGCCGAACTGACCGACCTCTTCCCGCTGTATGTGCGCGACACGAAGAACGGCTTCGTCGTCACGCCCATGACACCTGTCGATCAGGGCCCCGGTATCACCGGCGACTCCACCTACACCGTACCGCTGTCGTTCTCATACCGGTCCGACACCACACCATAACCCGCCCGTTGGGCAAATCCTGAACCCGCCAAGTGCGGGTTTTGTCATTACTGCAAAGAGGAAAACCCATGTCGATCTACTTCCCCAACGGGGCAACACTGGCGCTCTCGACCGGCTTTGCTGCCGCCAAGTTGATCTCCGCCATCAGCAACGCAAATCCGGGTGTGGCCACGGCCCTGGCCAACGGTTTCGCCAATGGCGACATCCTGCTGATCACTTCTGGCTGGGAGGACATCAACGAGCGAGCCGTGCGCGTGTCCAACGCTGCGGCCGGCGCCTTCACGCTGGAAGGCATCGATACCTCGAACGTTGCGTTCTTCCCGGACGGCATCAGCGCGGGCACCGCCAAAAAGGTCACCGGCTGGGTTGCGGTGAACCAAGTGATCGGTAACTCGATGTCTGGCGGTGAGCAGCAATACTGGACGTACGCACCGCTGGAGGCTCGCCGCGACAAGCAGATTCCGACCACCAAGAATGCCCAGGCGTTTGCTTTCCAGCTCGCCGACGACGACAGCCTGGCTTGGTACGACGAACTGGACAAGGCTGATCGTGAGAAGGAAGTGCGCATCCTGCGGATGTCTCTGCCGAACGGTAAAACGATCTACTACGCCGGTTACCCGTCGTTCAACAAAACACCAACGCTGGTGCGCAACGAGGGTGCTGCTGTGACGTTCGGCTTCACCATCAACGCTGAGATTACGGCGTACCGCGCGCCAGTGGCTGCTGGCGGGGGTAGCTGATCATGGCGAAGTTCAAGATCGCGCAAGGCGCAACCTTCAAGGCTGATGTGGAGATTCCGCGCGTTGGCGGTGCATTCATCAAGGTGCCGTTTGAGTTCAAGTATCGGAACCGCAATGAACTGGCGGCCTTGTTTGCGGGGTGGCAGCAACGGGCGAAGGACGATCAGGAGGCTTTCAAGGCCAAAGCTGACGATCTGACCCTGGTGGATATCACTGATGCGGACATTGAACGCCAGGTAGATCAGGTCCAGGCATTGGTTGAAGGCTGGGGGTTTGAAGACAAGCTGAGCCCTGAGTCGATCCGTGCGCTGGTGGAAACATCTGCCGGCGCCGGTGAGGCCATTGTCGCGGCCTATCAAGCGGCTTACGCACCGGCCCGCGCGGGAAACTGATCCGCGTCGCACGCGCCCTGTATGAGCCACCTCCGAGTGCCGAGCAGTTGGCGGCATTCGGTCTTGACGCCTCGGACATGGAAGATGCGTTCGAGGTGTGGCCGTGTGTTTGGCCTTCATTCCGCCTATTCGACGGCCTCTCTACTCAGTGGCGCACCGGCGCGTGCGGCGCGACCGGCATTGATTACACCGCAATCACCAGCGTTGCCGAGCTCATCGGCATGAAGAAAAAACAACTCAGAGAGATCTTCCCCGACCTTCAAGTAATGGAGGCCGAGGCGTTGCTCGTTATGTCTGAGCAATCGAAATAATGGAGCACTCATGTCTACGATCGCTGAGCTTGGCATTGCGGTAAATTCAGGCGAAGCGGTCAAGGCCACCTCCGACCTGGAGAATCTCGCCCAGGCCGGCGCCAAGGCCGAGAAAGCGGCTGATGGTGTGTCTGCCGGCTTCGACAAGGCGGCGACCGCAACGGCGGATCTGTCGGCGTCTGAGCGCAAGCTTTCCGAGACGCTCGACGAAGCCAAGGCCCGCCTTCTGGCAACGGCGAAGGCCTCCCTGGAGTCGAGCGAGTATTACCAGCGCCTGACCACCAGCGTGAACACCAACGCTTCCGCTATGGAGTCGTCGGGATCGTCGGTAAGCAGCCTGGCTTCGCTTCAGCGGCGCTTGCAGGCTGAATCGGATGCGCTTGTCGGCTCGACTGATCGTCAGGCCGAGGCAACCAAGAAGGCCGCCGCAGCGACCGGAGTTCAGGCCGAGGGCCTGCAAGAGCTGCTCGGCAAGCTCAACCCAACAATGGCCGCGCTCGACAAGCTCGATCAGCAGCAGGCGCAGTTGCAGAAGTACAAGGCGGCCGGCGTCATTGATGCCGACACCTTCCGCGAGTACTCGACACGTATCGACGCGTCCCGGCAGAAGCTGGGCGAATTCGATGAGGGGCTTCGGAAAACCGGTATCAGTTCGGGGCAGACGCAGGCGGCGCTACGGCAACTGCCCGCGCAGTTCACGGACATTTTCACCAGCCTGGCGGGTGGCCAGAACCCTCTGATGGTCCTGATTCAACAGGGCGGTCAGATCAAGGACTCGTTCGGCGGCATTGGCCCGACAATGGACGCGCTCAAGGACAAGTTCCGCTCGCTGTTTTCTGGCGGTGCTGGTGCTGCTGTGCTGGGCGAATCCCTGGCGGGCATTGCTTCTGGCGCGAAGGACACTGCCGAAAACGCAGGCGAGGCAGGCGAAAGCCTCTCAGACCTGGCTGAAGGCTCGAACACAGCGGCGGAAGCGGCTGAGAACGCGCAGAAGGCATATGGCGCACTTCCGCCAGCCGTTACCGGCGCCTCTATGAGTATTTTGGGCATGGTCGCGGCGGTGGCGGCGGTCGCAGCAGTCCTTGGTACCGTGATCTATGGATACAGCCAGGGTAGCCAGGAGGCTGGTGAGTACAACAAGGCGCTGATCCTCACCGGGAATTACGCCGGCACCTCGGCTGATCAACTAGCAAGCTTGGCGCGCCAAGTCAGCGCAACGAACGGCACCACAGGCGAGGCCGCCGCATCGCTGGCCAAGCTGGCCGGTAGCGGCGCCGTCGCAGGTGAGAGTTTCGGAATGATTGCCGAGGCTGCGGCGGCAATGGAGGACGCCACCGGCAAGTCGGTAGACGCAACCATTGCCGAGTTCATCAAGATCGCGAAGGACCCCGTTGCGGCGGCCAAGGAGCTGAATGACCAGTACAACTTCCTTACTGCGTCCGTTTACTCGCAGATTGTCGCGCTCAAGGAACAGGGCGACACGGTAGGCGCAGCCGATCTGTTGACCAAGGCTTACGCAGAAACCATTCAGACCCGAAGCGGTGAAATCACCCAGAACCTAGGTCTGATAGAGCGCGCCTGGAAGGGTATCAAAGAGGCAGCCGCTGGAGCGCTGGATGCGACATTGAATGCCGGCCGCGCCCTCACCATGGAAGAGCAGGCCCAGGCTATACGGGATCGTCTCGCAACCAATCAAGGAAAGGGCGGTCGCCTCCAAGGGCTTGGAGCTGAGACGCGGAATACCAAGAAAGACCAGGCCGACCTGACGCTCCTTGAGCTTCAAATCGAAGCTGAGAAATCCAAGACAGGCTACTTGGGCGAGCAGGCGCGAATCCAAAAAGAGGGTATTGCCGCCGAACAGCGCCTGAAGCAGATCAGCGACTCTAACCTCACCAATGCCGAGAAACGCGGCAAATTGACTGAGGAGTATCTGCGCTACGTCAAGCAGCTCAAGGAGGCAAACCCGGACAGCCCGTTCGTCAAGGATGACTACGTTGCCAAAACCCTCCAGAACATCAAGGACAAGAACAAAGATCCAAAGGGCACGTCCGCCGGCCCCGTGGACCTTACCGTCTTCAACGACGCCCAGAACGCACTCAGGGGTATTCAGGACGAGTACGCTAACACCCTAAGGCAATTGGACGCCGCACAGAAGGCCGGGCTGATTTCGCAGGCTGATTACGCCACACAGCGCGCAGTTTTGATCCGCGCCGAAAAGGACGAGGTAACCGCCGGCTACCAAGCCGAGATATCGGCGCTGGAAGCTGCCCAGGGCAAGAAAGCTACAACGGCTGAGCAAAGCATCCAGCTGGACCAGAAGATCGCCGATGCACGCGCCGGCATGGTCAAGGCGCAAAAAGATGCCGACAGCCAGTTGGAAGTGCTGGCGATTGCGGAGAAGGGACGACTCGATAAGCAATCGCTCAACATTAAACGGTACGTCGATGCGCTGGGTGAGCAACAGAAGGCCCTGGAGCTGGCCGGTCAACGTGCCGTTATTGGGGTAGGCCAAGGAGATCGGCAAAACGCATTGTCCGGCGAGCTGAATGGCCAGCAGGACACCTATGCCAAGCAGGTTCGCGATCTTGAGAGCCAGCAGTCCGACCCATCACGGAAGATGGACCCGGAAGAGTTCGCTCGAAAGTCGCAAGCCCTTGCCGACGCGAACAAGAAAGCCACCGATCAGATCCGGCAAAACTACGCGGACGTGGAGGCCGCTCAGCGCGATTGGACGAAGGGCGCATCTGCTGCCTGGGAAAACTATCTGGATTCGGCGCAGAACGTTGCAGGCCAGACCAAGGCGCTGTTCAGTAACGCGTTCAGTTCCATGGAGGACGCGATTGTCAACTTCGCCATGACCGGGAAGCTGTCCTTCGCGGATTTCACCAAATCCATCCTGGCGGACATGGCGCGTATTGCCGCCCGCCAGGCTGCTTCTGGGCTGCTCAGTTCTCTTGCGGGGCTTGGGGCTTCGGCTTTGGGGGCGTATTTCGGTGGAGGTTCTGCCCCGTCATCTGCGGGCTCAACCGCTGCCGGCTACAGCCCTGAGGTTCTTGCTGGCTGGTCCGGTGTCACTCAGGCCAACGGGGGCGCCTGGTCGGGCGGTGTACAGATGTTCGCCGACGGCGGCGCGTTCACCAACTCAGTCGTCAGCAAGCCAACGGCCTTCGGTATGGCCGGCGGCAAGAAGGGCATTATGGGAGAGGCGGGTGATGAGGCGATCATGCCTCTCGCCCGGACATCCAGCGGCAAGCTAGGCGTTATGGCCATGGGCGGCGGCGGGGCCGGGTCAACACAGATCAATGTCGAGGTGCATATCGATGGTGACGGTAACGCGTCGTCCTCGGCTGATGCGCCTGGCTATGACCTGTTCGGCAAAGAGCTGGCCACGTTCGTTGAGCAGAAGTATCAAGAGTTGCGCTCAAGGGACATGCGCCAGGGCGGCGTCATCAACAAAGCAATCAAGGGGCGCTGATGGCAATCGAACGATTCACCTGGGCAACGGAGAAGGGCGCGGAGGGTGATATCACCCAGCGCGTTCGCTCTAAGAAGTTCGGTGACGGTTATGAACAGTCGGTCGAGGACGGCCTCAATAATAAGTCGCAGTCCTGGCCGGTCACCTTTACCGGCATGAAGTCGCGCATCAAGGACATCATGGCCTTCCTCGACCGGCACAAAGGGGCAACGGGCTTCCTCTGGGAGCCGCCCCTGGGTGAGCTTGGCCTTTACAAGTGCAACGGCTACAAGCCAGTGCACCGGGGCGGCCAGGTCTACGCCATCACCGCTACTTTCCAGCAAACCTTTCATCCCTGAGATAACCGCCCATGGCACTGATCACGGACATCCAGAAACTGGAGCCCGGCGGCGAGATTCGCCTGTTTGAAATTGACGGGACGGAATACGGCGCTGATTACCTGCGCTTCCACGGTCACGCCATCCCGCACACGCCAGAGGAATTGCTTGCCTACGAAGGATCCGAAGAGGACCTGCCAGCCAAGTCGATTATCTGGCAGGGCCAGGAATACGCGGCCTGGCCGGTGCAGATTGAGGGTATTTCCTCGAGCAGCGATGGCACCGCTTCTCGGCCGACTTTCGCCGCAGGCAACGTCAACGGGCGCGTAACAGCGTTGTGTCTGGCCTTCGAGGACATGCTCAAGTTCAAGCTGACGGTCCGCGAGACCCTGGCCAAGTACCTGGACGCGGCCAACTTCCCCGATGGCAATCCGACAGCCGACCCGACCCAGGAGGCGCTGGAGATCTGGTACATCGACCAGAAAACCAGCGAGGACGGCGAGGCGGTGGTCTGGGAGCTGTCTTCCCCGGGTGAGATTGATAACCACGGGCTGCCCGGCCGGCAAATGACGACGTTCTGCCACTGGGCCATGACCAACGGTTACCGGGGGCCGGACTGCGGATACACCGGCGCGGCCATGTTCGACGACGAGGACAACCCAACGGACGACCCAGCGCTGGACCGGTGCAAGGGTTGCCTGTCGTCCTGCAAGCTGCGCTTCGGCGAAAACAACGAACTGTCCTTCGGTGGATTCCCTGCCGTTTCCCTGATAGCAAGGAGCTGACCATGCGCAAGCACATAATTGCGACGGTCCAGGCGCATGCGGCAGCCGAGTATCCGCGCGAATGCTGCGGTCTGCTACTCGCTGTTGGCCGGGCGCAGAAGTATTTCCCTTGCCGAAACATCGCCACCGAGCCGAACGAAGAGTTCCGGCTTGATCCCGAGGACTATGCTGCGGCGGAAGACTTGGGCGAAGTGATCGGCATTGTTCACTCACACCCGGATGCCACCAGCAGGCCGTCACCGCATGACCTGGCCATGTGCGAGGCCACGGCCTTGCCCTGGCACATTCTGTCCTGGCCCGAGGGCGACCTGCGGTCGATCACCCCGACCGGCAATACCCCGTTGCTGAATCGCCCGTTCGTGCACGGGGCCTGGGACTGCTGGCAGGTCTGCGCTGACTGGTATCAACGTGAGTGGGGGCTCGAGTTCGAAGCCTTCCAGCGCGCCGACGGCTGGTGGGAGAGTGCGCAAAACGCCAGCCTGTACGAGGCGAACTACGAGGCGGCTGGGTTTGTGCGCGTCGACCGGCCACAGCGCGGTGACATGATCGTTATGCAGGTTGGCCGTACGGTGCACCCGAACCACGCAGGCATATACCTGGGCACCGATCCGGCGCTACCTGGTGAAGACTCAGGTACCTTCGGCCCTGGCCCGTTCCTGCTGCACCACCTATACGGCAGGCCATCCGAGATCATCGTCTACGGGGGGCCATACCTCGACAGAACACGCTTGATCCTGAGGCACAAAACAGCATTCAACCCTGAATGATAATCCGAATAGATCCTTGCAAAAGGTTGCGAATACTTGTTTACGGTTGTAAATGGTTGGGCAATCGTTATAATTGGTTGACACCAGCTACAAAGCCGAATAGGCAGCTGAAACGCTATCGACCCAAGTAGGGCGAATCAAATGACAAATACTGAAATCCGGTTGGATGGAAAGAAATCCACGCTTAGCGCCTACGAGCGCAAGATGGCCCGTCAGCGCCCTGCTTTTCTCAATCAAGCCACGCTTGATTACATTGCTCATGATAGTGCCGCCTATCTGATTGAATTGGGTAAGAAGTCCGGCGCTAAATGACAGCAGTCATCCTGAGCAGGAGGCTCACTCTTCTGATGCCGCGACAGGAAGCGGTTTCCCTCGTTTCCGAATTTAAGCTATGGCGCGAAGGTGGTATTGGGCCAGGCGATACGTTCGGTAAAGACTCAGCTTTTAAGAAACCGAAGAGTCTAGTTGATATGGGCTTGAGGAAGGTTCATCTGGAAGAGCCTTCCGTCTCCCAAGAGTGGGACCGCGGGATACGCCGTGGGATTATAGACCCTCAGCGATTTACATCAAACCGAGTGCTCGTATATGGGCAGCTTGGTGAGATGAAGCATAACCCTTATCTGTTACTGACTATTCTTGATCCTGGGCACTCGTTCATGGAGCAGCCGGACCTTGTAAGGGGGTTGGGCGTTTTCTTTGAAACAGAGAGGCAGGATATCGGAAAATATTTCCCGTCTCCTGAGTGGATTTCAGCCGGCCCCCCATAAAACCGTTTTGCCGTGTGCCAGAACGCCCAGCCTAACCGCTGGGCTTTTTCGTTTCTGAGTATTGGTACAGGCGAGAAAAGCCCAGCGGGCCGGGCTTGGGGGAGGGGTGTTCATACTGTGAATACCCCTCTGTTAAGCATAGGTCGTCAGTCGGGCGGATTAGAAAAGTCGATGCGGATGCTGCTTAGCTCATCAAGCGCCACTTTATAGCCTTGCTCTTCGAGGGCCTTGACAAGCCGCTTCAAGAATTCAAGCTTTTCAGACGGCAATTCAGCAAGGTTGTAGTCGTCAAGCCTTACAAGGGTTTCTGTGACTCCAGCGTTTGCTGCTGCAAGGATGAACCTTTGAACTCTCTCCTGAACATTCGTAGCGACATCCTTCCTTGCATATTCCGCGAGCGCCAGCGCCCGATCTGCGGATAAGAATCTATCCGGGCTTGGAGTGTCGAGTGCCACGCTGACCTCGAGGCGCATGACTACTTCTGACGTAAGTGAACGCCCGTTCGATTTTGCCGCCGCTTCAAGGTCTCTCTTGAGGCTGGCCGGCATTCTGAAATTGACCTGCAATTCTTCTTTGCTCATACAGAGAATTCTCTAGCACTTTGCTATAGACGGCAATAAAGCAAAGTGCTTTAATCGAGACCAAGCAAAGTGCTATACGAAAAGGAGAGGGCTAATGAGCAGGAAAGACCCGCAGTTCAACCTGAGGCTACCGGAGGAGGTAAAGGAATGGGTGGAGCAAAGCGCAAAGGAAAATTGCCGGTCACAGACTGCCGAGATTGTCTTCTGGCTTACGGCGGCAAAGAAGCGTCAAGAACAGGCGATAGCCTGAAACGAAGAAGCCCCGGCGTGCAGGCCAGGGCTTCAGGTGTAGTTAATTTCGAGGTCAACCACATGAGCAATATTACCGCAGTTCCAGCAGAACACAATGTCCGGCGTCAGACGGCCGAAATTATCCCTTTCAGTTTCGGCAAACGGCAGGTCCGCACCTTGCTGATTAATGATCAGCCTTGTTTCGTAGCGACTGATGTGTGCGAGGCGCTTGCGATCGTCAACACTGCACGAGCACTTAGCCGACTGGATGATGATGAAAAGGGTACTCACGCAGTGAGCACCCTTGGTGGCACGCAGAATCTCAGTGTGGTTAACGAGTCTGGCCTCTATTCATTGATCCTCACTAGCCGGAAGGCCGAAGCCAAGATTTTCAAAAAGTGGGTAACGGCCGAGGTTCTCCCTGCCATCCGCAAGCATGGTCGCTATGATGACCACGGCAAGATGACAACCCTCATGGACGAATTGATCGGAATGAGCGAGCTGAACGTCATCAAGGGCTTGATCCGAGACAAGTCCAAGGCTGTTCCGGCTGATCAGCGCCAAGGCTTTCAACTGGTGATGCACAATCGCCTGCACACCCGATTCAATGTTCCGCGCACCGAGCTGATTCCTGCCGCCCAATTTGATCAAGCCTGCAACTTCATTGGCAGCTATGCGCTTGAAGGCGAGTACATCCCGGCGCGAACGCACACGGGTGGGATTCATCTCGATCAGTTCGAGACGGCTAGCCTTTACATGCTGATGTCGCGCTTTGTGACTATGGAGAAGCATAAAAGCAGCATGCTCGCCGCCTCAAGGGCGCTGGGCTCAAGCGCGCTGATGGACTTCTTCGACCAGTTGCATGACGGCCACATTTCATTTTCTGTTCTGGACAAGCGCCGCGATGAAATTTATGCCGCTTACAAAGCGACTGGTTGCGAAGGTGGCTACGTGTGGAGGGCTGCGGCATGAACTTCACCCTAAAAGCTGGCGGTCGCGCTCTGATCCTTTCCCCGGCGCGGCCAAATCTGGTCGGTCGCTCCGGCCAGTTGATCCGCAAGATTGAAGAAAACTGGCTGATGCTGGTCGAGGGCAAGCGCTGCTCGGTCAGCGAGAAAAGCCTGATGCCGCTGGACGGCTTCAATCCTGGCGCGGCGGCATCGGTTGAGTTGAGGAAGATCGCATGAAGTCGACCATCATCCCGTTTGACTACAACGGAAACGAGATCAGCTTCAACACTGATGGCTGGATCAATGCCACTGAAATCGCAAGGCCATTTGGGAAGCGCCCCGTTGACTGGCTGAAGCAGGATGAGACCCGGCAGTACCTTAAAATTCTGGGCGAGGTTCTTAATTGTGATCCTGAGTCACTTTTAGAAACCCGCCGAGGCAGGCATCACGGCGGAACCTGGCTTCATCCGAAACTCGGCGTTCGGTTTGCGCAGTGGCTGGACGTCAGGTTCGCCGTCTGGTGTGACTTTCAAATTGATTCGATCTTGCATGGTGATTTGGGTGCGAGGCAGCAATTTGAAAATGCGTCCAAAGCTCTGGACCATCGCAAAGACCTTGCAAGCCTCCAGGGAAAGGGTCTTGCGGCATGGCGATGGCAAAAACCCACCCTTGAGAATCGCGTGGAGTATTGGCGTGAACAACTGCAATTGCAGCTCACGCTAGACGCGTAACCCCCACGAACCCGAAGAACCCCGCCCATGCGGGGCTTCCGTGTTGCCCCCTTGTTGGTGATAAAGTCTCGCCACATATCAACGAGGGAACGACATGAAATTATTCGTAGGGGCGCTGGCCTTGGTTGCGCTGTCAGGATGTTCAACTCCATCAGACTTGATGGCTGGGAAGCCTGTTACGACGCAATTTACGACGAAGGACCCGCGCGCGGTCGCGGTATGCGTGTATCCAGCCTGGCAGGACTACCGCTCCAACGCTGTGATGAGCGAAACCACAACTGGTTATCGAATCGTTGCTGGATCTGATGCTGGACAGACCGACGACGTTTTGGATATCGAGCGCGGGAGCCAGGGTAAGGGCAGCATCGTGAAACATTACCAGCGCGCCGCATGGTCGCAAATTGGACGCGGCGGGCTTCTGCCGGCCCTAAATAGATGTATTTGAGTTCAACTTAAAAAAGCCGCCTCCGGGCGGTTTTTTTATTCCCGGAGAAAGCCATGTCAGCATTAGCAATCAACTATCAACCAATGACAACAATTCTGCTTTACGGCCAGCTACGCCAGTTCGGTAGGTCATTTCGACTATCCGTTCGATCGCCAGCTGAAGCGATCAAGGCGCTATGCGTTCAGATACCGGGGTTTGAGCGGTTTATCTCAAACGCCAAATCGCGCGGGATAGAGTTCGCTGTTTTCCGGGGAAAAAAGGCTCTTGGCGAGAAGGAAGTGGCGTTTTCAGGCGCTGGTGACATTCGAATCGCCCCGATTATTACCGGCAGCAAGCGAGGCGGTCTTATTCAGACAATCATCGGTGCGGTGTTGATTGCTGTGTCTTTCATCCCGGGGTTCCAAGTGCTTGCTGCGCCTGGGATTGCGCTGGCGGCCGGTGGCGTAATCCAGATGTTGAGCCCTCAAGCCACGGGCCTAAAGACCAGCGCCGCGCCCGAGAATACCCCCGGTTATGCCTTCGGCAGTGCCAAGAACACCACGGCGTCGGGTAATCCGGTCCCGCTCTGCTACGGCAAACGCCGGGTGGGCGGCGCGATCATCAGCGCCGCGATCTATGCCGAAGATCAGATGTAGCGAACACCTGAAACACCGCTGCCGCCCATGAGGCGGTTTTTTATTGCCTGGAGAAAAGCATGGGCGCAGCACGCAAGATTGACATCCACGGCGCCAAGGGCGGCGAAGATAAACCAAAAACGCCGACCGAAGCGCCAGACAGTCTTCGTTCTGTCGCCATTGCCAAGATGCTCATTGCCATTGGTGAGGGCGAGTTCGAAGGGACGCCAATCGCCAAGGATATCTACCTCGACAACACTCCGCTGCAAGACCCACAGGGGAACATGAACTTCCCGAACGTGAAGTGGGAGTGGCGCACCGGGGCAGTGGACCAGACCTATATCCAGGGGATCCCGTCGGTCGAGAACGAGACCACCATCAGCACCGAGCTGCGCAGCGGTACACCCTGGGTCAGGGCGATCAATAACACCCAGCTTTCCGCCGTGCGTGTGCGCTTCGCCTGGCCTGCGCTCCAGTCCGTGGATGCCGGGGGCAACATCAATGGGTACCGGATCGAATACAAGGTTGAGCTGGCCACGGATGGCGGCGCCTACCAGCAGGTGCTGAGCGAAGCTGTCGATGGCAAGACCACCAGTGTGTACGAGCGCACGCGCCGTATCGACTTACCCAAAGCCACGACCGGCTGGCTGATGCGCATCACCCGCATCACGCCCAACCAGAACAACAACAAAATCTCGGACACCATGCAGATCGCCGGATTTACCGAGGTGATCGACGCGAAGATTCGCTACCCGAATACCGCACTGCTCTACATTGAGTTCTCAGCCGAACAGTTCCGCAGCATCCCGGCGGTTACGGTCGAGACCAAGCTGAAGAAGATGCAGGTGCCGAGCAACTACGATCCTTTGTCGCGCTCGTACAGTGGTGTTTGGGACGGCACCTTCAAGCAGGCCTGGACCGACAACCCTGTCTGGATGACCTACGACGTTACCACCGCTGACCGATTTGGCCTTGGCCGGCGAATCAAGCCGTGGATGGTGGATAAGTGGGAGCTGTACCGGATCTCGCAATACTGCGACCAGTTGGTGCCAGACGGGAAGGGTGGCCAGGAGCCGCGCTTCATCTGCAGCCTCAATCTGCAAAGCAAAGCCGACGCCTGGTCACTGCTGCGTGACATCTCGGCGATCTACCGAGGCATGACCTACTGGGCCCAGGGCCAGGTCTTCACCCTGTCGGATATGCCGCGTGCCACTGACTTCGACTTCGCTTATACCCGGGCCAACGTCCTCGACGGCAAGTTCACCTACTCGAGCGCGTCTGAGCGCACCCGCTACACCCGTGCACTGGTCAGCTACGACAACCCGCTGAACAACTACGACACCGACGTCACCGCCGTGACCGATCAGAAGCTGCAGCGGCGCTACGGCGACAACCCGCTGGAGATCAGCGCTATAGGCTGCACCCGCGAATCCGAGGCCCAGCGCCGCGGTAAGTGGGCGCTGCTGACCAACTCCAAGGATCGGGCCGTAACCTTCAAGGTTGGTTTGGATGGCCGTATCCCGCTGCCTGGCTACGTGATCCCGATTGCTGACGAGCTGCTGGCCGGCCGTGCCATTGGCGGGCGTATCTCAGCGGTAAACGGCAAGGTCATCAAGCTGGACCGCGACACCCAGGCCAAGCCCGGCGACCGACTGATCCTCAACCTGCCTGACGGCAAGTGCGAGGGGCGTACCGTGGAAGTGGTCAGTGGTCGGCAGGTCACGGTCACCGTGGCCTATTCAGTTACGCCTGAGCCGGAACTTGTGTGGGCACTGGATGCTGATGACTTGGCCGTTCCGCTTTACCGGGTGGTCAGCGTTGCGCGGCCAGAGCCTGGCGTGTTCGAAATCTCGGCCGTGCAGTACGACCCGAGCAAGTTTGCGCACATCGACACCGGCGCACGCCTGGAAGAACGCCCAATCAGCGTTATCCCGATCACCGTGGTACCGCCGCCGGCTAGCGTCACGCTGACGTCGAGCTACGCGGTGAACCAGGGCATAGCCATCAGCACCATGAACATCTCGTGGCCTGCCGTCGCTGGAGCCGTCGCCTATGACGTGGAGTGGCGCAAGGACAACGGCAACTGGATCAAGGTGCAGCGCACAGGCTCAACGAGCGTCGACGTCACCGGCATTTACTCAGGCGCCTATCTGGCCCGGGTGCGTTCGGTAAGCGCTTTCGAAATTTCGTCGATCTGGAAAAGCTCCAACCTGACCAACCTGGAAGGCAAGACAGGTCTGCCGCCGGCGGTGTCGTTCCTGACAACCACCAGCGAGCTGTTCGGCATCGGCATCAAGTGGGGCTTCCCTGCTGGCGCCGAGGATACGCAGCGGACCGAACTTTGGTATGGACCGGCGAACAACCTGGCGGCCGCGACGAAGCTGGCCGACCTGGCTTACCCGCAGGCTGACTACCGGATGCAGTCCCTGCTGGCGGGCGCCACGCTGTTCTTCTGGGCGCGCCTGGTGGACCGTACCGGCAACATCGGTCCGTTCTATCCGGTGGTGAATGGGGTTATGGGGCAGGCCAGTTCGGATGCCGGGCCGATTCTTGAGCAGATCAAGGGGCAGATAGACGAGACCGCCCTGGGTCAGCATTTGAAGGACCGGATCGACCTCATCGACGGGACGGGGCCTGGCTCTGTCAATGGCCGCATCGAAGCAGCCAAGGACGAACTGGAAGGGCTGATTGACCAGATCGTCGACGCGCTTGAGTACGACCCTGCGAAGGCGTACGCGCTTAACGATATCGTGCGCATGGGGCAGCACCTGTATCAGGCCAACGGCCCGGTTCCGGCGAACAGCCCGCCGCCGAACGCTACTTACTGGACCGACATCGGCACGGTAACGCAGACGGTCAACGCCCTGGTGACTCAGGTTCAGCAGAACTCGGCGACGATCAACCAGCACGGCCAGGACATCACCGCCCAGGCGCAACAGCTCAATGCGGTGAAGGTCACGGTCAACGACCCAGTCACCGGCGTGAACGCCACGGCCAGCGGGCTAAGTACCCTCAAAGCCACGGTTACCACGCTCGACGGCAAGGTCACCACCACGGCGCAGCGAGTAGACGGCATCTACCTGCAGGTCAACCCGCCGCTTCAGGGTGATGACAGTGCCTTGATGGGGTCGGAGGCCAGTTATGTAGGCGTCTGGTCCGTTCAATCCGCCCTGATCGAGGGCGACCTGGTGCAGGGGCAGCGAACCGACACAGTGGAAGTGAAGGTGGCCAACAACGCCGCCGCAGTCGTTGCTGAGCAAACCGCCAGAATCAATGCCGTCGGAGCGCTGTCGTCCAGCATCGAAACGGTCAAGAACTCGGTCAACGGCAACACCCTGGCCATCCAGACCAACACCACGGCCATTCAAACGGTCGACGGTAAGGTCACGGCGAATTGGTCGGTGCGGATGCAGTACGAAACCGCCACCGGGCTGTACAAGATCGCCGGCATTGGGCTTGGGCTGGAGAACGGCCCAGGGGGGTTGCAGTCGCAATTCATCGTGGACGCTGACAGGTTTGCCATCGGCCAGGCGGAGACGGTGCCCTTTGCGGTCACAGGTGGGCAGACCTTTATCAAGGCTGCGTTTATCCAGGACGGCACTATCACCAACGCCAAGATCGGGTCTTACATCAGTTCGACCAACTACATCGCAGGCCAGCAAGGATGGATCCTCAACAAGGACGGAACCTTCGAGATTAACGGCGTAGTGCCAGGGCAAGGTCGCTCGATTATGACGAATCGATCTTTGCGATTCTGGGATGTTAATAACGTGAAGCGGGTTCAGATCGGAGACTTGAGCGAATGAGTTCCGGTCTGAGGATATGGTCATCGGCTGGTGTGCTGGAATTCGATACGGGTACCTCAACTTATAGGGTTGTTCTGTCCGTACTTGTTTCATATGCGGGCGAGGGTAGATCCACGAAAACGTTTTCAGTGCCTGGATGCAGCCCTAGCAATTCAGTATGTTTCATGCTGCCGATCAACAATAATAATGATGACAGCTTGGCAACTAATAGGCAGTTGGAGTGCGAGATGGGGAATGGAGTAGTCTCTGTAAGAAACTTTCTAGGTCAGAGGCCGAATGATTCTATTTCCCAGGCGACGATGCGCTTAATAGTTATGAGGTGGATTTAATGAGTTATGGTTTAGAGGTGGCTAATGACGCTGGCGCCGTCTCTCTTGATTCCGAATATGCGAGGCTGTGTGTTTTTCACAAAGGCACGTATACAGCGGGCGTTTCCATCGTTTTTGCTTCGGTTATTGACACGCAGGAGCCTCCACTTGTCTTCGTTCGGCCTCAAAGTAACGGATCGCTCATTCAGCTTGGCGTTCTCCTAGTAGGAACGCCAGGCGCCTGGACGGGGTGTAGTGTCACATCAGGTCAAGCCCACTCAGGCGCTATTTTTGTCGCGGCATTTTCATCGAAACCTACTGCCTCATATGGATTGAGATTGTGGGATGCGACTGGAAAGCAAATATTTGATTCTGGAACCCAAGCAGCAGTATTTACCAGGGCCTTACAAAACTGGACCTACACACATACGACCTATAGCGGACAGGGGCTGCCTACTAATTGGTACTCTGTTCCGATGAGTTATGAGCTTGGCGATTATTTGATGGTAAATAATTCCAGAATGCCGATGATGGGCGGGAATAATGAATCCCGCGGGATTGGGCTTAGGTATGATTTTGCAGCCTCGCTTTTGAGATTTAGCGTTACGACTGTATCAAATCCAATCTACTTTTTGCTTCCTGCGATATTTGGAAAAATAACCGCTTAAATGTAATTTACAAGGAACATCTAAATGGCTAGGCAAGAAATTAATGTCGGCACGGCCCCAACAGGCGCCGGCGGCGACACTACCCGAAGCGCCGCTGTAAAAATCAATTCGATGACGGCAGAGCTATATGCGAAGACTAATAGCCTGGGTAGTGCGGCAACTCGGAATGTTGGCATCGCTTCGGGAAACGTCATGGAGATTTCACCAGCGCAACTGGTCGACGGGAACTCAGCGTTTATTGTTGAGGGTAGTCGGTTCCTATCCTACGGGGAAGGGACCACGGGTGGCCCACCTGGCGTTACCTATGCATCCGGCATCCGTTCAAGATTCTACGATGGTTCTTTTTTTGCTGTTGATATTGTCGGGAATATTCTGAACGGCAATCTTTACTGGCGAACAGTTAACTCGGTCGGGGTGCAGAACGGCTGGCGAACTATCTACGACACTTCCAATACCACCCGTGCCCAAGACGGCACCTTAAAGGCGATCTGAACATGGCAAGAGCAGCAATCAACATCGTGGGCGAAACCGGCGCCCTGTTTGACATCACATCGCTCGGAGGCAAGGACGTAGATAGTTACCGCTCTGGTGTCGGCGTGTACTGCGTCACGGGCACCCTGGGCATGGTTCCTTTTCCGCCATTAGATCAGGGCTGGGGCTACTCGCTGCATCCTTCGGAGGACACCGCGAAGGTCGATATCGCTTTCGCTGAAGGCCTGCTGACCGTGACCGTCACTATGGATGGCGAACCCTACGATCTGAAAACGATGATCACGCTTCACATAATGGTTCCGGACTTGCCGGTTCCGAAAATGCCCGAGGCGCCGCCGGTTGTTACTGACCCTTTGAAAGAGGCGCAGGCCGAGATTACCCGTCTACGAGCCATAGCAGACTACGCCGTCGCGCCGCTGCAGGATGCGGTCGATGTGGACGAAGCCACTGACGCCGAGATTGCTTTGCTCAAGGTCTGGAAGAAGTACCGCGTTGCGCTGAGCCGAGTGCCCGAGCAAGAGCATTACCCGGACGCTATCGAGTGGCCCGTGGTTCCGGCCTGACCGCCGACCTGGAAACCATCACCGCCTTGTGCGGTTTTTTTTCGTCTGGAGAAAAGCATGAACGCAATCGAGAGAGACCGAGACATCCTGGCGCGCACGCTGTGGGGCGAAGCCCGCGGTGAGGGGCTGGACGGGCAGATCGCCGTGGCCTGGACCATCCGCAACCGTGTGTTCGATGGCAAGGCCAAGTCATGGTGGGGCGAGGGCTATGCCGGTGTGTGCCTGAAGCCATGGCAGTTCAGCTGCTGGAACCAGAACGACCCGAACTACGCCTACCTGAGTGGCGCCAAGCAGATCCCGGCCGCGCAGTTCGCCCAGGCCCAGCGTGCGGCTGATCAGGTGATGTCGGGTGCGGTATCGGATCCAACCGGTGGCGCCACGCACTACTACGCAAACACGATGCCGGAGGCCCCGGCCTGGGCGGCGAAGGCTAAGCAGACCCTGCGCCTCGGGCACCACGTTTTCTTCAAGGATGTGCCGTGATGACGCCTGCACAGAACCTGATCGGCCTGGGGCTGGCAATCCTGCTGGCGCTGGCCATCGGCTTTGGCGGGGCATGGAAGGTTCAGGACTGGCGCCTGGGCAAGAAGATGGCCGAGCGTATCGCGGAGCAGGGCGCCCACCACCAGAAGGAACTGGATGCAATCACTGGCGAGGCCTGGCTTCAGCAGTCGGCCGAGCTGGATAAGCGCCTGGCCACCGAGGAAAAGCTCGCTCTCCAGGACCAACAACACACCAAGGAATTATCCGATGCCCAGCGCAACCAGGCTCGCCTGCGTGACCGGCTTGCTACTGCTGATGTCCGGCTGTCAGTCCTCATTGCCGAGGATTCAGCCAGTAGCTGCAACGTGCCTACCGCCCCCGGCGCCGTCGGCGTGGTTCATGCAGCCCGTCGAGCCCAACTTGACCCAGCGCATGCTCAACGAATTATCGCCATCACCGACGACGGGGATAACGCCATAATTGCCTTGCGCGCGTGCCAGGCGTACGTCAGGGCTGTGGCTCCTTGAGTGCCCGCAGCTCATCCAGCAACCGTTGGTTTTCCCTGAGAAGGTGATCTCTCTGCTCCGTGATTATCGCCAACCCGTTTAGCTTGCGGCCCTGGCCTGAGTTTTCCAGGTTCAATTCAGCAACTTGGGACAGTGCGGCTTTCAGGGCGGCCTCGGCCTGATCCTTTCCCGTCATCAGTAGGTCATTCATCTGCACCAGCCCGGCGATATTTGCCCGCGCTCGACGCAGCATGCGCTCGGTCTCCACCAGCTCATCTACGAGGATTGAGCATTGGTGCTGGTACATTTCCAGCGGAGTGGGGCAGCCGAGCCAATCATCGGTGTCCATGTCAACGTTCATAGCGTTAATCTCAAATACTGTATGCGTGTACAGTAATCGAGGTGCTGCTGGTTTGGGGAGTGGTGTTCGTCGGCAGGACGCCGGGAGGGGAATCACTGTAGCAATATCCAACGCTAAGTTATTGATTCTTATAGAGCTATAAGCAGGTTTTTGGAGTGGCCTAAATAGGCCTGATTTCTATATATATCAGTCAGTTACGAGTGTTCCGGGGTCACCTTGACATGGTGGCGTGCAGATCTACCCTGCAGGTGGATAGGTCGCGGATGAGCAAATTTGACTTGCCATTGCTCCGACTGGGGAGCTGCCCATGATGACCGATTTTCCTCCAGCAGGAAGAAGCGCCCAAGTGTACCCAACATAGGCCCCGTAGCTATTCTTCCCGTTGATTTCGATACACCAAGAATCTTTCGATTTGTCTCGCGCTTCTCCGCGGGCATCTGAGGTTACGAAAAACGTATCACGAAACTTCGCGCTTTCTGGATCCTTGAGATCGTGACTCGCCACCGTGTGAGCAAGCAGTACCGCGTTCTCGCTCATCGGATATCGGTATAGGACCAGGGGTTTTGCAGGGGCGGGCCTTGGTGGCGTGGAGCATCCAGCGAGAGAGATCAAAATCAAAGACAGGGTGAGATTCTTCATGCAGACACTCCATTGTTCATATTTCGGCCGCGACGATTGAGGATGGTACATGTTTCGGCTCGTGTCACTTCCGCGATATTTATTTTTCAGCAAGCAGGGCGTGAGGGAGGGTCAAAAAGAGTTCCAAAACTAAAACCGCACCCCTTGTAGAATGCGGTCTGTAGCCCGGTCACTTTCCTTTAGTAATGGAACTCCAAGGGGGCTCAAGGCACTAGCCCGCTTGAGTATGCATAGCGGTCTTGAAAACCGGCGAACGTTAATAGCGTTCCCAGGGTTCGAATCCCTGGTTTCCCGCCAAGATTTAAACGAAAGCCCCGCGAAAGCGGGGCTTTTGCGTTTCTGGGGCTTGGTTATGTCGGGCTATTAATGTTGACGATTCCGCATCAATGGCCACCCACCATAGCGTGTAAAAAACGCTTCGGGAAAATTGAAGCTTGCGCATCTATGAGAAATCCGAAAATTATCGAATGCTCAGCCGATCTGGGTTTTGCGTAGAAGCACGATTTTCAGTCCAACACTGGGCGCCAATCGCGGTGATAAACGTTTTTACACATCCTCGACCGAGAACTTCCCTCGGGGTTGCACGCTTGATTGGCGCCTGTATCTCATAAATGCGGGGCATCTGTGTCTACCGAAAAGGATCACTGCATAGGTACGGTCCGCAGACCCCCTTCCATTGATGAGGTAAACATGGACCTGACCGCTGTTCCATTTGGTACGACCGATTGGTCAACTGTCGAACCTATCGAGTACGTTGGACAGACGGGTACCGCCTATTGGCGAACTTGCCAGTTTGGTTCGACACGTGTGCGAATGGTTGAATACAGTCCTGGCTATCTTGCCGATCACTGGTGCTGGAGAGGTCATATCCTGTTGTGCTTGGAAGGCGAGTTGCACACGGAGTTGGAGGATGGTCGTCAGTTCACACTCACCGCGGGGATGAGCTATCAGGTGGGCAGCAACGCTGAGGGGCACCGATCTTCCAGCACCTGTGGGGCGAAGTTGTTCGTCGTGGATTAACGCTGGGATAGACCGCTATAGGCCCAGGGTTCCGGTGGTGTTGAGGACGATAGCCAGAAGATGATGCCGCAATCAAAAAACCACAGCAGGTGCGGTGGCCTTGTACACGTCGTTGCTCATGGATTATGTGCATTCAGGCGCCGCTCTCCGTGATCGCGGATGGTGGCGCAAAGGTTGATAAGGTTACGATGTGAGGAAATCTACAATTTCATTTTTATCAGGGAGACGAAAAAATGTTCCACAGGTACGTGCGCCCAGTTGGCTATTGGTTGGTGGTAGTAGGGACGATTTCGCTACTATTTTCGGCGTTTGAGTTGTTTGCTGGAAGAGATTCTCTGTTCGCCGTGGCTAAATCAGCAGCGTTTGTTCTTGTTGGTGTTTGGGTGATCAAGAGCTCAGTAAAACCCTAGTTATATGATTCTGGCCATGGTCGGAGGTTTTTTTCTTCGGCATGATATTCGCGAAATTCGAGCCTAATAAGTAGGTTTAAATCAAATTTATCAGCATGGCTGATTCACTCGCCTTCACCGTCGCCTTCGATGTCCATTCGTAGGGATTGCGCAAAGTCTGCCTGCCGTAATTTGCGCGCAACGTTTTTGGATACTGCCAAATCGTGGCGCGAAATTGTGAAGTAATCGGCGCCCAGCGGGTGGGCATGTGCGATCAGTGGGGCACCTTCGGCGGTTCGCTCCTGGCGGCCAAAGCCACTGAACTCTGGGCGCTCATTCCACCGCGGGCATGCTGATTTTGGTCGCCCTCCAGCTGCTGATCTTCGTGTGGGCGGAAAAAATTGAACCGTCTGCTAGGCTTCACTCCGCTGCTTCGGAGAAAGATGATCCTTTTGCCAGCATGTATGACTACTTAAGGAAAAGACATGTCGGTCTACACAGTTACCATCCCCTGCTTTGCGCAAATGCTACGAGCGTTATTGTCTCTTTTGTCTAAGGGCGAGGCCGCTGCATTCGAGCGCGGTTATGATCCGCAAACTCTACTCGAAGCTCGACTTGCACCGGATATGCATGATCTAGCCCGGCAAATTCAGTACGCTTGCACTCAAGCCCTTGAGGCTGTTCAGCGACTTACACAGCAGCCAGTGCGAACACTCACTCCTCCTGAAAACTTGACCACAGCGAAAGCACTCATTGAACGTACTTTGATAATTCTTGATTCGATGGACCGCGCTCAGATAGAGGAAGGGGCAGAGCGTCAAATCGCTATTGAATTGCCAAATGGCATGGTTTTCGATATGACCGGCAGTGAGTATGCTGTGAACTGGGCTATTCCACAGTTCTACTTTCATCTGGTCACTGCTTACAACATCCTGCGTCATAACGGCGTACCTCTCGGAAAGGCCGATTATGTACAGCACATGTTTGCCTATCTGCGAAAATAACCGTTGCGCATAACGTGCGGTAAAATCTCCCCGCCCACTATTGGCAACGGACTGGGTTGGTTGCGTGATCGATGAACGTGCCTACCGGGAAACGTCGTGGCACATCACGATCATTCCAATTTCGGCTATGTCGGTACTGAAGGGGATTTCGCCCGACGCCCTAAATCCGAAGCTCTCATAGAAGCGCTGCGCGTTTGAGTTGGTCTTCAGTACGTCCAGCCATAAGAAACCTTCATTGCGATTTTGCGCCGCGTGTTGGATGAACTGGAGAAGCTGCTTTCCGTAGCCTTTACCCGCCTGAGACTTAAGGAAGTAAATTTTCTGGAGTTCGGCGCCAATCTGATCAGACATTGGGATGGGCTTGGACCAGTTGACCTTCGAAAAGCCTACGGCCTCTTCCTTCTCGTTGAGTGCAATGAGCCAACAATGATGGGTAGGCGATTCGATAGATTTCTGCAGTTTACATGCTGAGAAGTCTTCGCTCAGGAAGGTCTGTAGCCCTGCATCGGTCCAGATATCAGAAAAGTGTTCTTTGTAAGTCTCTATGCCGATGGCTTGGAGCGTTTGAAGGTCATCAATTGTTGCCTCTCTAATCGTGATCACTGTCCTGCTCCTTGCACTGAATGACTTTAATCAATACCGGCAACGCTCTACTATTTCAAGCTCAAGGTAATCATGGATAGGCCATACCCTCGGTCGTCAGTGCCTGAGTTGTCCCCCATGGGGGTAATACCCTCCGATAAAAACGGGATATAGTCATGAAGAACATCTTCTTCGCGACTAAGGACGGTGATCATGAATTTCAAATACCTTTTGCCCCTGCTTCTGCTGGCCGGCTGCGTTCAGGAGTCTCTGAAACCCTTGTATTTGTACCCCAGCCAAGTGAGTCAGGAACTTGGCATTTAAACGCATGTACAGGCTCCATCGTTGCAGCATGCTCCTTGTGCGGCATTGGGCGTAGGGAACACGATGAAGAGCGCACCATTCAATTTATTGCGTTGCCAAAAGGTCGGTGTGGAAGCCGTGAAGGCGGACACCGCGCTCAGCTTTGGACGGCACACCCACGAGCAGTTCGGTGTTGGTCTTATCGATCGTGGGGCGCAGAAGTCAGCCAGTGGCCGGGGCATGGTTGAAGCGGGTGCGGGCGATATCATCACCGTCAATCCAGGTGAAGTGCATGATGGCGCACCGCTCGGCGACAACGGGCGTGCCTGGCGGATGCTGTATCTGGACCCTGCGATCATCCTCGAACTGGGCGCTGACATTGATGAAGGAAGGCTTTGCTGCGCCGTAGAGTTCGCCCAACCCACAGTCCGTGACGAGTGCATGGCGGGGCTTTTTCGAACGCTTTTTCATACGATGACCGAAGGCGGCAATAACCCTGATGAATTCGCAGCGGACGAAGCACTGTTACTCTTCATTGCGGGCTTACTGCGGCCAAAACCTGGCGCCGAGCGTGCAATACCTAGTGGGATTGCATCAGCTCGCGCCATGATCGACGACGCCCCGGCATCAATGTTGACCCTCGCTGCACTGGCAAACGAAGCTGGCCTGAGCCGCTATCAGTTCTTGCGCGGTTTCACTCGGGCTACGGGGCTTACACCCCATGCCTACCTCATACAGCGACGAATCCATCACGCGCGCCAACTAATCGGTCGCGGCGTCCGGTTGGCCGAGGTCGCCGCAGACAGCGGTTTCTCTGATCAGAGCCATATGACAAGGCTGTTCGTACGTTGCTTCGGTATATCACCCGGCGCTTATGCAAAGGCGTTCGATTGATTCAACGTTGCTGCAATTTTATTCAAGACGCATAGACCACTGTGAGTGAGGATCGAGGCTGAATATCCCTCCATATCCCTCACAAAGGCGCTGGTGCCATGAATACCGAGTTTCTTCTTACGTCCCTGATCATCATTGCTTCACCTGGGACTGGTGCGCTGGTCACTTTGGCCGCTGGCTTGTCGCGGGGACCCCGGGCGGCGGTCATCGCGGCCCTGGGTTGTACGCTGGGCATTTTGCCCCACATGCTCGCAGCGATTACGGGCCTGGCTGCTCTTCTACATACCAGCACCGCTGCTTTTGAAGCGCTCAAATACGCTGGAGTCGCCTACCTGCTTTATATGGCATGGATGACGCTCAAGGCCGACGGTCCATTACAACTGGATGCCGATAGCTGCGCCCAATCCGATTGGGGGGTGATCCGGCATGCCATCCTGGTGAATCTGCTTAACCCCAAGCTGTCGATCTTCTTCTTTGCCTTCCTGCCACAATTCATTGGCCAAAACGTCGAGCAACCCACTCTGCTCATGCTGCAACTCTCGTTCATCTTCATGGCAATGACATTCATGGTGTTCATCGGCTACGGAGTATTTGCCGCGGGTGTTCGCGGCCGCATTCTGGCGAATCCAGACATACTCAAGTGGATGCGCAGGAGTTTTGCCGCCGCTTTTGTAGGGCTCGGAGTCAAGCTGGCTTTTGTCCAAGGTAATTCGGTTTCATAAGCACCGACCGATTCGATTCAGCAGTTGAACACCGGCGCATAACGCTCTTCGCGCTTTTTGAAGTGAATCGGCGCCATGGGGACTTTTTCACCGTTGACGAAGATATCCGGAAAGGTCAGCGTGAAGTCGTCCATGTCGCCTTTACCCAAAGCTGTGCCTTTAATCGAGGACGTGGATATTTGCTTGGGGTCGAACCCAGTTTTCAACTGCTCAATACTGACCTGATAGGTCTGCCCAGAAGCCAGTTTCACGGTTACGTCAGGCGAGGCCGCACTTACCCAAAGCGATGTGGCGGCGTTGCCCAGATGCGGTTTATACAGGCGCCCGAACAGGCGAAGTTCTGTGTCGGTAGCCCTCACCTTACCCGGCCAACTGAGTGTCCCCGGCGGGGCCACATACACCAGCACGCGAACCCAGTTGAGCTCTTCGGACAGTGGCGTAAAACTGATTGCGGCGTGTGCACCCGGGCAGGTTCGTGAGAGCAGGGCATTCTGGCCCACCGACGATTCCGGATGCAGGTAGGGGCCCGTGCTGCACCCCGCGACCAGTGCCAACAGCGTACACAGCAGGTATTTGTTCATCGCGCATTTTCCTTTGCTATCTGGGTATCGCGTGCATTAAAGCATTTATATCGCGCTGGGCCGTGCACGGCGGATAACCCGAGCATTGACTGCGGCGGCGCGGTCTTTGGCCCAGTGGGGACGCCACACCCACCGTACCGGATCAGCGTGCAGCAGATCTTCCTGCCTGGGTTTCTACATCGGCTCTTCGACCGCTTGTCACCCACCGCCAAATCTATTTGAAATTTTGCCCGACGGGCCACTTCAGATAACTGAGAGGACGCAGTCGACGTCTTGCCGATTGAGTTTCGTCTTCCAGCCTGAGGAGATTTGTCATGTTTTTACATAACAAGCGACTTCAATACACGGTACGTGTTGCAGAACCCAATCCGGGGCTTGCCAACCTGCTGCTCGAACAGTTTGGCGGCGCCAATGGCGAGCTCGCCGCGGCATCCCGATACTTTACCCAGGCCTTGGCCGAGGATGACCCTGGGCGTAAAGACTTGTTGATGGATATTGCCACGGAGGAACTGAGCCATCTTGAAATCGTCGGCTCCATTATCGTGATGCTCAACAAGGGCGCAAAGGGCCGAGTGGCCGAAGGTGTGGAAGAGGAGGGCGAGCTGTACAGGGCGATTAACGGCGCGGGCAACGATTCGCATATCACCAGCCTGCTCTATGGCGCCGGGGCGCCGTTGACCAACTCCGCTGGGGTGCCTTGGTCAGCCGCGTACGTCGACACCATCGGTGAGCCGACGGCCGACTTCCGCTCCAATATCGCCGCAGAAGCGCGCGCCAAGATTGTTTATGAACGCTTGATGAATGTCACGGACGACCCTGGTGTCAAGGAGGCGCTGGGGTTCTTGATGACCCGCGAGATTGCCCATCAACTCTCGTTTGAAAAAGCGTTGCATGCCATTCAACCAAACTTTCCTCAAGGGAAACTCCCGGGTATGCCGGAGTTCACCAACGTTTACTTCAATATGTCCCAGGGCGCTGAGAGCACGCGCGGGCCCTGGAACCAGGGGGAAGATTGGGAGTTCGTCGAGCAGCCAGGGCCGGCTGTCGATGGAGGGGACGGTTCTGCGAGCGTTAACCTGGATGCCGATGATGAAGCGCTGCTAATGGACATGAAAGCCAGGACGATGTCGGACCCGGATTCAGACCCGATTACCGGTGCTGATCTCGGCTCGGGCGGCCAACCTGACATGAATGTTTGAGCAACCATTGCCGCACGCCCGTAGTGGCGTGCGGCCCAAGCTGAAAAATTATAATCAGGAGATTCCCATGAGTCGTGATCACGTGAATATGGCTTCGACTTCAGTTACAGCATTGGACGCTCTATTCCGCTCGGCAGCCGCTTCGTTCGAGCGTGATGCTGGGCGTATTGCCCAGCAACTGGCGTTGATGAAACGTCCTGCGCGGCGCGGTTCAATCAAGCGGGGCGGCTGATGTCGGAATTGACCACGGCGCCTGAAGGCTTGAAGAACGGCTGGGTCCAGCGTGCTGCGCAGTTGGGCTGGTCAGGAAGGTTATTCTGGACGGTTCTTGCGACGGTCACTGTCCTGCTGCTCGTTTGCGGGTATAGCGCGATTGTAGATGCCGATAAAAACCACCTTCGCTACGCCGTATTGGGGGGCGCGAGTGGTTTTGTCGCGACGGCAGCCGGTGCCATCGCTGCAATACTTTTGCGTGATATCGGCGCGAAGACCCAGGATGTGATGCTGGGGTTCGCCGCCGGGATGATGCTTGCAGCGAGTTCCTTCTCATTGATCCTGCCAGGCATTGACGCCGCTCAAGCCATCAGTGGCAATCAGCTGTTGGCCGCGGGCGTCGTCGTGTTGGGGCTTGCCCTTGGCGTTGCGCTGATGGTCGGACTTGACCGCTTCGTACCTCACGAACATGCCGAGATTGGACGCCAAGGTCCACAGACCGAGCGCTTCAACCGTGTCTGGTTGTTTGTTCTTGCGATCACGCTGCATAACCTGCCCGAGGGCATGGCCATTGGTGTCAGCTTTGCCCATGGAGACCTGACCGTTGGCATGCCCCTGACAACCGCTATCGCCATCCAGGATATCCCTGAGGGCCTGGCGGTGGCACTGGCGCTGCGCGTGACCGGCATTTCGGCATTGCGCGCCGCGCTTGTTGCCATCGGCTCCGGACTGATGGAGCCGCTGGGCGCTGTGGTCGGCCTGGGGATTTCAAGTGGATTTGCCTTGGGTTATCCCATCGCATTAGGACTTGCCGCAGGGGCGATGATTTTTGTCGTGTCTCACGAAGTCATTCCAGAAACCCACCGCAATGGGCACCAGACATCTGCCACATTGGGGTTGATGTTGGGCTTTGCGGTGATGATGTTTCTGGACACGGCGCTTGGTTAGCATGGGCAGTGGCTGTGTGGCAGGTTGCCGTCAGCAAGGCGCCAAAAGCTGCGCAAACACGTATCGGCATTCCCTATTTGTGAATGACATCACGATGCCTCTATGATCAGCACGCGCCCGGCATCGGGCCGCTGAGCCTCAACCCCCTTTGAAGGATACGAGCATGGACAAGTACTTCGATAATTCAGGCCTTTTCAAACGCACTTCGTATGAAGGCAATGCCTCCCTGGACGCCAGCATCACTGGCTGGGAGCTGAAAAATATCGCGCTGAATACGAAGGAATTTTTGATATGTCCAAAGAACTACTCGGAGTTTTTGCTTTAGGGTTGATGGTGATCGGGGAGTTTTGTGCAATCTACAGCGAGGTGGTAACCGCCAGGCTGGCCCACACCGGTGGCGGCTCCTGGGGAGCGTTTGTGCTGCCCGTCGTGGTGATGTGTTTTGCCGGGTTTTGCCTGCTGGGCGCCTATTGGCTGGGGTATAGGGCGGTGGGTGACATCTGGATTGTCACCGTGGTCTCGGTCACGTCCTTGTTGCTGCTTGAGCCAGTGGTGGTGTGGTCGCTGTTTCATGAAGCGCCAGGGCGCGGCGCGCTGGTCGGGTTTTGCCTGGGCGCCTTGGGCATGCTTGCCACGATACTGCTTTAACGCACCCGTTCATCCAGTGCCGGGTCAGATCAGCGCCTGTAGTCCTATGCTTATCTGACCCGTGCGGCTGCACTTTTTTCCATTCTGCTGATCTATCCCTGTCCCGGCCACCCGACTCCCGCGGGTAGCCCACAGAATCAGACCCGGTGCCGATGGATCGAACGTCAACCGTTTTTACCTCGCTATGGCCGCTGTTGTTGGCTGTGGTATTCGCGCTCTGCGCAGTGGGCTGCAGCCAGCAACAAGGCCGCGATATCGCCAGGCAGTTCAGCAGCGGCAAGCCCGATGAGTTCTTCCAGACCAGCGTCGACCGCATGGCGACCCTGGGCATGCGTGACAACCTGCAAAGCCTCTACCTGCTGATGAGCAAGCTCTACCTGCGTAACCCCAACCAGTGGCGCCAGTCGGGTTACCCGGATGCGGTGAGCGCTGCGCGGGAAATCCGCCAGGCCATCGAAAACCGCCAACCCTTGCCCGCACTGGGAGACCGGCGTGATTTGGCCGCGCTGAGTTATTCGTTGAGTCCCGACTTTCGTGGCGACCGGGTCGGTGCGTTTATCTACGCGATCGGCAGCATGCTCGTGACCGCCCACGGCGGGCGCACGCAGTTTTATGTGACTGACTCGATCAACCCGCAATTCGTCAGCAATGCCGCACGCAATATCGAAAAGGCCACCTGGCTGCTCAGCCAACGCCAGGATGCCAACGGTGTATTGCTGCTGTTTTCCAATGAGATATCGGAAGAGGGCAGCAACCTCAGTTTTGCTGTTGAGTTCGGCAAGATCGTTGCGCGCCTCGACTTGCTTACCGAAATTCTCGATGAACGTTACCGCCGCATCGGCCTCAATTATGCACAAAGCCTGTTGCTGATGAATTTTCTGCCGGTCCAGTGAGACGCGACAACGCGCATAAATAGCTCAAACGGTGCGGTGTTTCCCTTTCCACTGTAGGAAGCGGCCTATCTTGCCTCCTGCTGCTTGAAACGCGTCCCTGCGGGCAATAGCCTCGGATTTTTCTTAAACACGAGGCCCTACCTTGGGTAAACGAAAAACGGTTTGGCCCACGGATCGCGAAATACGTTTGCGGTTTATCCTCTTCGCCGTGATCGATGCGGCGACTGTCCAGGGCGTCTCTGCCGAGTTGCTGTTGCCGGCCCACAAGCTGCTGCGTGACTCGCCCACGGAGGCCCAGTTGCGCGATGCACTGGGTGAGATTCTGGCCACGGAGCAATGTGCGGTTTCCGCTTCCCGGCAGGATCGGAGGCCGATGATCTGATGCGGGCTTTGGCGGCGCCGGACGGCTAAATCAGGTTCGATACTGTTTTGAACGCCGCCTGGTCCGTCAATAAGGCGTGACTTGGCGGGCGTGCCTGCCTTCCCATCACTGTTCGCGTGGTGGGCCCGGCCTGCCACGCTCCTGAATTCCAAGGACCCGCGCCAATGTTGCTGCGTCAACCCCCGTTCCTTTTTGCCGCCCTGACTCTCAGCTCGCTGGTACAGGCCGAAGGCCTGCAATTGGCGCCGGTCGAAGTCACCACCACTGAGGCCAGCGCTGGCGAAATCGCCCAGGCGCAGCTCAACAGCGTGCCCGGCGGCACCAACTACATCGATATGAGCAGCGTGCAACAGGGGCGTGTCAGCACTAACGAAGATGTGTTCAAGTACCAGGCCGGGGTGTACGCCAAGGCGGCGAATAACGAAGGGGTGAAGTTATCCATTCGCGGCTCGGGCTTGAACCGCAGCCCGGGTGCCCATGGCTCCGGCCTGTATGAGATGTTCGACGGCCTGCCGCTGACTGGCCCCGGCGGCACGCCCTATGAGCTCAAGGACCCGCTGTGGCAAAGCCGGGTGGAAGTGCTGCGGGGCGCCAATGGGTTCGATCAGGGCGCATTGGCCTTGGGCGGTTCGGTCAATTACGTCACCCACACCGGCTACGACGCGCCCAAGCTGCAAATGCGCTACGAGGTCGGCAGTCGCGGCTACGCCCAGCGCGAGGTCAGTTCCGGCCAGGTGCTGGGGGATGCCGACTACTACATCAGCCTTACCGATTCAGAGTCCGACGGCTACCAGCACCAGAGCGCCGGCACCGGCAAGGGCATTGCCGCCAACTTTGGCTACCGCTTCAACCCGGACCTGGAAACGCGTTTCTACCTGCGCTACCGCGAAACCACCAACGATTCCCCCGGCAAGCTCACGCGCTACCAGGTCAGCCATGACCCGCGTGCCGCCAACAGCGTGAATGCTGCTCGCGATTCCAAACGCCTGCAACCGGGCTCCACCTGGATCGCCAACAAGACCACCTTGCAACTGGACGACGCATCAAGGGTCGAGGTCGGGCTGGCCTATCATGACTACCCCATGGACCTGCGCGAAGGCAGCAACCGCCTGAAAGTCGCCTACACCGATATCAGCGGCACCCTCAACTACATCCGCCAGGACAGCCTGTTCGGCCATGCCAGCAAAACCACCGTCGGCTTGCGTACCACCCAGGCGATGCCCAACAATGGCGCCTCCGAGTACGTACGCACCCCCACTGGCAATACCGCCAGCTACGCCCCCGGCACCAAGACCCGCGACTACAGCTACCTGGGGTCAGACACCGTGCTGCACATCGGCAACGACCTGGAGCTGGTCCCCGACCTATGGCTCACCACCGGCCTCGCCGCGATCTACACCCGCCGCGAAACCCAGGTGACTTACCCCGAGGGCCAGGCGCCGCTCAGTCAGCATGACTGGGACTACGCACCGCGCATCGGCCTGCGTTACGACTTCACCCCGCAATTGCAGCTGTACACCAACCTGAGCCGCTCGGTGGAGCCGCCCCATGCCTGGTCGATGATCTGGGGTTCCAACAAGTACTTCAGCACCGGACCCGCGAATGGGCTGGCACGCGAAGGCGTCAGCCTGAAGAACCAGACCGCCACCACCCTGGAAATCGGCGGGCGCGGCGAAGCCTGGCTCGGCCAGTGGGACCTGGCCCTCTACCGCTCCGAAGTACGCCACGAACTGCTCTCCGTGGAAACCCAGGCCCAGACCTCCACCAGCAATGCCGTTATCGCCGAATCCAACGCCAGCCCCACCGTGCACCAGGGTGTGGAACTGGGCCTGCTCAGCCCGTTATGGGACGGCGGCCGCAGCGGCAAGCTCGACCTGCGCCAGGCCTACACCTTCAGCGATTTCCACTACCGCGACGATGAGCGTTTCGGTGACAACACCCTGCCCGGCATCCCCAAGCACTACTACCAGGCGCAGGTGCGCTACAGCCACCCGACGGGTTTCTACACCAGCCTCAACACCGAGCATGCTTCACGGGTTGCTGTGGACTACGCCAATTCCTACTATGCCGCGGCCTACACTACCTTCGGTGCCACCTTCGGCTACGACGCACCCAAACAGGACTGGCAAGCCTGGGTCGACTTGCGCAACCTCACCAACCGTCGTTATGCCAATACCGTTACGCCGGGTTACGACGACAAGGGCATGGACGCAGCACGCTCTACCCCTGCTGATGGACGTGGTGTTTACACCGGTGTGTCTTGGAGTTGGCGTTAAATCAGCCTTCGTGCTGGCGCAGGCGTTTGTACAGGGTGTTGCGGCTTACCCCCAGTTCCCGCGCCAGGTGGGAAATATTTCCGCCCACGGCCTCAAGGCGTTGGCTCAGATCCAGGTTGTCATCCAGGCGCTCACGTGTAGACAGCGGCGCCGCCTCTTTTAGATCGACAAAAAAATCATCGGGCAGATGCTCCGCACGGATCGGCTGTTCTTCGGCCATTGCCAGCGCCACCTGTAACACGCTGCTCACCTGGCGCAAATTCCCCGGCCACGGATGTTGCTCGAACAACCCCAGCACCTCGGCACTCAGCCCGGCCCACTGGGTCGGCTCGCGGTGTTGCTGCCACAGTTGCTGGAACAACGCCTGTTTGTCAGTGCGCTCGCGCAACGGCGGCAACTCCAGGGTCAGGCCGCCGATGCGGTAGTACAAGTCCTCACGAAAGCGCCCGGCCTGCACCAGCTCACGCAGGGCCCGGTTGGTCGCCGAGATGATGCGCAAGTCCACCGGGAACACCTCGCTGCTGCCCACCGGTTGCACGCAGCGCTCTTGCAACACCCGCAACAACCGGGCCTGGGTCGGCAATGGCATATCGCCAATCTCATCGAGAAACAGCGTGCCCTTGTCCGCCTTGCGGATCAGACCGATGCTGCCTTTCTGATTGGCGCCGGTGAAGGCGCCTTTTTCATAGCCGAACAGTTCCGATTCCACCAACTCAGCGGGAATCGCCGCACAGTTCACCGCGATAAACGCCTGGCGGCTGCGGGAACTGGCCTGATGCAGGGCCTTGACGAACACCTCTTTGCCCACGCCGGTCTCGCCGTGGATCAGCAGCGGAATGTCCTTTTCCAGCAGACGCTCGGCCTGGCGCACGGCTTTTTCCACCCGTGCATCGCCAAAATGCAGGGTCTTGAGGTTGATCGAGGTCGGGGTTGGCGGCGGCGTCGGTTCATTGAACACCCGCGCTTGCACCGGCATCTGCTTGGGCCGCTTCAACAGGCACTGGAACCGATTGCGTCCCGCGGCCTGCAGCGAGAACGGCAAGCCCTCCGGCTGGTTGAGCAGCTCCAGCAGCGAGACCTTGAACAAACGGTCGATCATCACCCGCGACAGGCTGATACCCAGCAGGTTGTCCGCACGCCGGTTGGCCGACAGCACCTGGCCGCTTTCATCGAAGATCAACAGGCCGGCCCACTGGCTGTCGAGATTGCTTAAGCCGGTGTTGAACGTCAGTTGGAAATGTTCGCCGCGGAACAGGTTGAGGATCAGCCGGTTTTCCACGGTCTGGCTCATCATCTTGACCATGCCCAGGGTGTGGGAGGGCGGCAGGTAGCTGTCGCTGGACACATCCAGCACCGCGATGATTTCGCGCTGTGCATCGAAAATGGGGGCGGCCGAGCCGGTCATGAAGCGGTTGGCCTTGAGAAAGTGTTCATCGTGTTCGATATGCACCGCCTGGGCGCAAGCCAGCGCGGTGCCAATGGCATTGGTGCCGCTGGAACGCTCCTTCCAGCTGGCGCCAGGGCTGAAACCACGGGCCAGCTTGGGCTCGATAAAGCGCTGGGTGCCCCACGAGGTCAGCACCTGGCCCTGGTTGTCGGCCAGCATGATCAGGCAGTTGGAATTGCTGAGGATGTTCTCGTAGTAGGGCAGCACTTCCTGGTGGGTGGTCTGCACCAGTGAATGCTGGCTCTCCAACAGTTGGCGAATGCCTTCGGCGGGGAGTTGGTCAAAGCTGGGAGCGCTCTGGTGATCCAGGCCAAAGGCGCGGCAACGGCGCCAGGAATCCTGGATAAGGGTGTCGTGAGCCAGTGGTTCGGCCATGGTGCGACCTTCATTTTTATTGTTATTGGATGTGCACATTCAACCATTGAAATGGGTTCAAGTGTGGGAGGGGGCTTGCTCCCGATAGCGGTGTGTCAGTCAGCATTTTTTCACTGACACACCGCTATCGGGAGCAAGTCGAATCGTCGCACCGCCCCTCCCACATTTTTATCCTCTGTTGGTCATGAGAGTGTTGTTCAGAACTGTTCATTGTCAACCCCGAAAGTGTTCAGTTGTTCAGCCACTTTGTTCACTCCTGAACATCCCCATTAACCTATTTCCTTACGCATCAAGCGCTTGCAGTTTTGGCACGAAACTCGCTCTGACGACTGGCCAGATTCATTCCAATAATAAAAAGGTCGTGTCATGTCATTGACCCTGGAACATGTCTCCCGCGTTGTCGACGGCCAAACCTGGATCGACGACGCCAACCTGCGTTTCGAAGCCGGTTCGTTCAACGTCTTGCTCGGTCGCACGCTGTCCGGCAAGACCAGCCTGATGCGCCTGATGGCCGGCCTGGACAAGCCCGACAGCGGCCGCATCCTGATGAACGGCGTGGACGTCACGCAAAAACCGGTGCGCCTGCGAAATGTGTCGATGGTCTACCAGCAGTTCATCAACTACCCGACCATGACCGTATTCGAAAACATCGCCTCGCCGTTGCGCCAGGCCGGTGTGTCCAACGAGCTGATCCAGAGCAAGGTGCTGGAAACCGCCAGGATGCTGCGCATCGAGAAATTCCTGCAGCGTCATCCGCTGGAACTGTCCGGCGGTCAGCAGCAACGCACCGCCATGGCCCGCGCCTTGGTCAAGGACGCAGAACTGATTCTGTTCGATGAGCCGCTGGTCAACCTGGACTACAAACTGCGCGAAGAGCTGCGTCAGGAAATGCGCGAGCTGTTCAAGGCACGTCATACCATCGCCATCTATGCCACCACCGAACCCAACGAGGCCCTGGCCCTGGGTGGCACCACCACCATTCTTCACGAGGGCCGCGTGATCCAGAGCGGCAAGGCGGCCGAGGTCTATCACCAGCCGCAGACCGTGCTTGCCGCCGAGCTGTTCTCCGAGCCGCCGATCAACCTGATGCCCGGGCGCATCAGCGGCAACGAAGTCAGTTTTGCCAACTTCGTGCATTTCCCGCTCAACGTCGACCTGCGTCCCATCGGCGAAGGCGAATTTCGCTTTGGCGTGCGCCCCAGCCACATCAGCCTGGTGCCGAGTAATGACGATGACCTGGAGCTGGCGGTGACCGTGGAAGTCGCCGAGATCAGCGGCTCGGAAACCTTCCTGCATGTACGCAGCGAGCATTTCCTGCTGGTGCTGCACCTGCCGGGGGTGCACGAGTACGACGTCGACGCGCCGATCCGCGTGTATATCCCCACCCATAAACTGTTTGTGTTCGATGGCCAGGGCCGTTTGGTCCAGGCCCCAGGGCGCCGTATCGCGAGGGTTGCCTGATGGCCGAGATCCATTTGCGTAACCTAGCCCATAGCTACAGCCCTACGCCAGCGGGGCCAGAGGACTACGCTATCCGGGAAATGAACCACGTATGGGAGCAGGGCGGCGCCTACGCCTTGCTCGGGCCGTCGGGCTGCGGCAAGTCCACGTTGCTCAATATCATCTCCGGCCTGCTCAGCCCCTCCGAGGGCCAGGTGCTGTTCGACACCCAGGTGGTCAACGACCTGACCCCGGAGAAACGCAATATCGCCCAGGTGTTCCAGTTCCCGGTGGTGTACGACACCATGACGGTGTTCGATAACCTGGCCTTCCCGCTGCGAAACCAGGGCATGGCTGAGGCGAAAATCCACAGCAAGGTGCAGGAAATTGCCGAGGTCCTCGACCTGCAAAACCTGCTGAACAAAAAAGCCCGAAACCTCACCGCCGACGAAAAACAGAAAGTCTCCATGGGCCGTGGCCTGGTCCGCGATGACGTCTCGGCGATCCTGTTCGACGAGCCGTTGACGGTGATCGACCCGCACCTGAAATGGAAGCTGCGGCGCAAGCTCAAGCAGATTCATGAGCAGTTCAATATCACCATGGTCTACGTCACCCACGATCAACTGGAAGCTTCCACCTTCGCCGACAAGATCGCGGTGATGTACGGCGGGCAGATCGTGCAGTTCGGCACCCCGCGTGAATTGTTCGAGCGCCCAAGCCATACCTTTGTCGGCTATTTCATCGGCAGCCCCGGGATGAATCTGATTGAGGTGCAGGCCAAGCCCGGCGGCGTGGGCTTTGCCGACACGCTGCTGCCGTTGTCCGAGGCCTTGCAGCAACGTATCAGCGCCACCGACTACCAAAAGCTCCAAGTGGGCATCCGCCCGGAATTTATCCACGTATGGGACGAGTACAACCCTGACGCCCTGCAAGCCGAGATCGTGCACGTGGAAGACCTCGGCACCTACAAGATCATGACCCTCAACCTCGACGGCGCGCCGCTGAAAGTGCGCCTGGCCGAAGACAAGCCAGTGCCGGAGGGCAGGGCGTCGATCAGCTTCCCCGCGCAATGGCTGATGCTCTACGCCGACGATTACCTGCTGGAGGTGGCGCCATGAACAAGGTGCAGAACAACAAGGCCTGGTGGCTGGTGTTGCCGGTGTTCCTGCTGGTGGCGTTCAGTGCGGTGATCCCGATGATGACCGTGGTCAACTACTCGGTGCAGGACATTTTCGACCAGTCCAGCCGCTATTTCGTCGGGGCTGACTGGTACAAGCAGGTGCTGCTTGATCCGCGCCTGCACGACTCGCTGCTGCGCCAGTTCATCTATTCGGCCTGCGTGCTGCTGATTGAAATCCCCCTGGGCATCGCCATCGCCCTGACCATGCCAACCAAGGGCCGTTGGTCATCGCTGGTGCTGATCATTCTCGCCATTCCGCTGCTGATTCCGTGGAACGTGGTCGGCACCATCTGGCAGATTTTCGGGCGTGCCGACATCGGCCTGCTGGGTTCGACCCTCAACGCCATGGGCATCAGCTATAACTATGCGGCCAATACCATGGACGCCTGGGTCACCGTGCTGGTGATGGACGTGTGGCACTGGACCTCATTGGTGGCGCTGCTGTGCTACTCCGGTCTTCGGGCCATCCCGGACGTGTACTACCAGGCGGCGCGTATTGATCGTGCCTCGGCCTGGGCAGTGTTCCGACATATCCAATTGCCGAAGATGAAAAGCGTGTTGCTGATCGCGGTGATGCTGCGCTTCATGGACAGTTTCATGATCTACACCGAGCCCTTCGTCCTCACTGGCGGCGGGCCGGGTAACGCCACCACTTTCCTCAGTCAGACGCTGACCCAGATGGCCGTAGGCCAATTCGACCTGGGCCCGGCGGCGGCGTTTTCCCTGGTGTACTTCCTGATCATCCTGTTGGTGTCCTGGCTGTTCTACACCGCCATGACCCACTCCGACGCCAATCGCTGAGGCCGCCAACATGAGCAAGCGCAAGGTTATCCCATTACTGATCTACATCCTGTTCCTGCTGGTGCCGATCTACTGGCTGTTGAACATGTCCTTCAAGAGCAACACCGAAATCCTCGGCGGCCTCACGCTGTTTCCGCAGGATTTCACCCTGGCCAACTACAAGGTGATCTTTACCGACCCGAGCTGGTACACCGGTTACCTCAACTCGTTGTACTACGTGAGTCTGAACACGGTGATCTCCCTCAGCGTGGCGTTGCCGGCAGCCTATGCGTTCTCGCGCTACCGCTTCCTGGGTGACAAGCACCTGTTCTTCTGGCTGCTGACCAACCGCATGGCGCCGCCGGCAGTGTTTCTGCTGCCGTTTTTCCAGCTGTATTCCTCCATCGGCCTGTTCGATACCCACATCGCCGTGGCCCTGGCTCACTGCCTGTTCAACGTGCCGTTGGCGGTGTGGATCCTTGAAGGCTTCATGTCCGGTGTACCCAAGGAAATCGACGAAACCGCCTACATCGATGGCTATAGTTTTCCCAAGTTCTTCGTGAAAATTTTTATCCCGCTGATCGGCTCCGGCATCGGCGTCACGGCGTTTTTCTGCTTTATGTTTTCCTGGGTCGAGTTGCTGCTGGCGCGCACCCTGACTTCGGTCAACGCCAAGCCCATCGCAGCGGTGATGACTCGCACGGTTTCGGCCTCGGGTATCGACTGGGGCGTGCTGGCAGCGGCGGGGGTGTTGACCATCCTGCCGGGCATGCTGGTGATCTGGTTTGTTCGCAACCACGTGGCCAAGGGCTTCGCCCTGGGCCGGGTCTAGAGGAATCGATGATGGAATGGATGGCCTGGACCACCCCTACTGCGCTGTTTTTTGGCGGCATCGCGCTGATCCTGGCGGGCATGACCACCTGGGAACTGCGCTCGCCGAGCATCCCCCGGCGCGGTTTTCTGCCGATCAGTACCACTCGTGGTGATCGCTTGTTTATCGGACTTCTCGGCAGCGCCTACCTGCATTTGCTGGTGATCGGCGTTACCGACTGGAGCATCTGGGTGGCGTCCGCGCTCTCCCTGGTATGGCTGTTGAGTGTGATGCGTTGGGGCTAGTGCCCTTATGAATAAACAACCAGGAGGTCTCTATGTTGAATAAAAACAATAAGCTGCGACATAGCATTTCATTGGCCGCCGTACTGGCCCTCAGCGGGTTGAGCGCCTCGGCCTGGGCCGATGCCTATGAAGATGCCGCGAAAAAATGGATCGTCAGCGAGTTCAAGCCCTCCACCCTCACCGAAGCCCAACAGCTCGAGGAGTTGAAGTGGTTTATCAAGGCGTCGGAACCCTTCCGTGGGATGAAAATCAACGTGGTGTCGGAAACCCTTACCACACACGAGTACGAGTCCAAGGTGCTGGCCAAGGCTTTCAGTGAAATCACCGGGATCAAGCTGACCCACGACCTGCTCCAGGAAGGCGACGTGGTGGAGAAGCTGCAAACCCAGATGCAGTCCGACAAGAACATCTACGACGGCTGGGTTAACGATTCCGACTTGATCGGTACGCACTTTCGCTACGGCAAGACCGAATCCATCACCGACCTGATGGCCAATGAAGGCAAGGACTTCACCTCGCCGACCCTGGACCTCAAGGACTTTATCGGCCTGTCCTTCACCACCGCGCCGGACGGCAAGATCTACCAGCTGCCCGACCAGCAGTTCGCCAACCTCTACTGGTTTCGCGCCGACTGGTTCGAACGCCCGGAGCTGAAAGCCAAGTTCAAGGAAAAATACGGCTACGACCTCGGCGTACCAGTGAACTGGTCGGCCTATGAAGACATCGCCAAGTTCTTCAGCGAAGACGTCAAGGAAATCGACGGCAAGCGCATCTATGGGCACATGGACTACGGCAAGAAAGACCCGTCCCTGGGCTGGCGCTTCACCGACGCCTGGTTCTCCATGGCCGGCGGCGGCGATAAAGGCTTGCCCAACGGCCTGCCGGTAGACGAATGGGGCATACGTGTGGAGGACTGCCACCCGGTGGGCTCCAGCGTGACCCGCGGCGGCGATACCAACGGCCCGGCGGCAGTGTTCGCCACGCAGAAATACGTGGACTGGATGAAGGCCTACGCGCCACCGGAAGCAGCCGGCATGACCTTCTCCGAATCCGGCCCGGTGCCGTCCCAGGGCAACATCGCCCAGCAGATCTTCTGGTACACCGCGTTTACTGCCGACATGGTCAAGCCGGGCCTGCCGGTGGTGAACGCCGACGGCACGCCGAAATGGCGCATGGCGCCGTCGCCGGTCGGGCCTTATTGGGAGAAGGGCATGAAGAAGGGCTATCAGGACGTAGGTTCCTGGACCTTCCTCAAGTCCACCCCCGAGAAGCAGAAACTTGCGGCCTGGCTCTACGCGCAGTTCGTCACCTCCAAAACTGTGTCGCTGAAGAAAACCATCGTGGGCCTGACGCCGATTCGTGAGTCGGATATCAACTCCCAGGCCATGACTGACATGGCCCCCAAACTCGGCGGCCTGGTGGAGTTCTACCGCAGCCCGGCTCGCACCGAGTGGTCGCCGACCGGCACCAACGTGCCGGACTACCCCCGCCTGGCGCAACTGTGGTGGAGCAACATCGCCGCCGCCGCCAGCGGCGAGAAAACCCCGCAACAGGCGTTGGACAACCTGGCCAAGGAACAGGACGCGATCATGACGCGCCTGGAACGCTCCAAGGTGCAACCGGTATGCGGCCCGAAAATGAACCCCGAGCGTGACGCGCAATACTGGTTTGACCAGCCGGGTGCACCGAAGCCGAAACTGGCCAATGAGAAGCCGAAAGGCGAAACCGTGAACTACAACGACCTGCTAAAGCAGTGGGAAGCGGCGCGTAAATAATCGCGGTGGGGATTGAAGGATAAAACGGCATGCTTGCGTGCCGTTTTACCTTTGCGCGTCAGTCGTGCAGGCCAGGCTTTGGCGAACCGCATTCAACAGCGTGGGGTTGAACGCGTCGTGTCCGGCCTTGAACAATCGGCACTGCAAGGGCACACGCCGACGCAACCAACGCAGGCTTGCCAGGCCAATGGCATCGTTGACACCTTGTATGACCTGGCACACGTGGGTCAATGACAGTGCCTTATCCTGTTCGGTAAAAAAATACCCGGCTCGGTGGTAGTGCAGTTCCAGGCGAATCGCCCGCAGCGCGACATCATCGATAAACGCTTCCAACGCTTGTGCGTCGAAGTATTGGCGGTTAGCCCGCAGACCCGCTTTTACCCAAGCCATGGCGGCGAGCCGTTGGTGGTGCAGGTTGGGATGCTCGATGTCACTGCACAGGTGTCTGAACGAGGTGAAACCCAAGGTTTTCAGGTGTCGCGTCAACGCTCGATGGTAGGCTGCCCTGTTTTCGGGAGAGGGCACGAACAGGGACGCCAATACCAGCCGACTTACTCTGGAAGGGTGATGCCAGGCATATTGCAGCGCCAGCCAACTCCCCCAGGAAATACCCAGCAACGCGATTTGGGTAAAACCGAAGTACTGCCGCAAGGCTTCAATATCTTCAATGACCAGAGCTGTGTTGTTGTCCCGGCATTCGCCATGGGGTGTAGAGCGTCCGCCACCGCGCTGGTCGAACAAAATGATGTCAAAACGCGCCGAGTCAAAAAAATCCAGATGATGACCGCTGGAACAGCCGCCCGGGCCTCCGTGTAAAAAGAATACGGGTTCGGCGCCGTCACAGCCGTGGCGTTCCCAGTACAGGGAGTGACCATCCGCCCTTGGCAAGTAGCCCTGTCGGGGTATTGGCCTCATGGCGAGGGCCGTGTGAGCACATAGCATTGGAACAGCTCAAGCCGATTCGGTCGTGAGGCTATACACGATTCCAGAATCAACCCCGATTGTTGCGCAATCCAGGGGACTGCTGGCAGCACCGGAGTATGACCAAACACCAGGGCCACGCCCCCCGGGTTGAGGGAAGTGAGCAGGGTACCCAGCAAGGCTTCGGCATCAAGACGGGACATAACTTCTGCATTGAGAAACCGCAGGATCAATGCGTCGCAGTTTATTGACTCTACGGTTGCATCGGCTTGCCGCAAGTGCACGGGTGAGCTGGCGTACTGGGCGCGGGCATGGTCGATCATCGAGCCGCAACGGTCAGAACCCATGTGCCGGCAGTGAGGTAACGCACGTGCCAGATGGGCGATCAGTGCACCCGTGGAGCAGGCGGGGTCGTGTATCAAGGCCCCAGGTTTGAGACGGTCACGCAATAGGCGGACGCAGTGTTCTCGAAAGTGCCCTTCGTCTATATCTAACTGCGCGGCGCGTTCATCGTCGCACTCCCAGAAGCTCGGCGGGCAGATAAACTCTTTACCGTCCGGGCCCAAGGGCGGGTAGGGAAAGCAGACTTCACTGTGGGCGTATTGCTTGGCCTGGATGAATGCCTGTTGTTTTTCCTTCAGGGTGGCGGCTTGAAAAAAAACGCAAAGGCCTTCATGACTCCAATGCAGGTATTCAAGTGGGCCCAGTAACATCCAAGGTTGCAGGATACTGGTTAACCGATGTTGTCCCTGCCCTGAGGTTGTACGCCGGTTTCGGCCCACCCAGCGCAGGCTACCGGTATTGAGTATGAACAAATGGGCGAGTCCGAAGCCCTGCGGCTCCACATGACGCTGCCATGTGCAGGGCGAATGGTTGGCAGGGCTCACACTGCCACCGCCTCGGGCGACCCGCACAAGTCACGGCCTCGTCGATGGGGAACGACGATATTGCCGGTGGATACCAGGAAAAATCGCTCAAGCCCGGGTACCACCACATTGACCAGCGCAGTTCCAAGATGGCTTTTGAACAGCGTGCATACACCGGATACCAGGCCGTGCTTGGCCAGGTCCTTTACCAGATGCGCGATTTGCTCACTCAAAGGCATTGGCTGCGGGCTCCCTTGCAAGTTCACCCATTCCACGGGTTGCCCCAGCAAATGGTCGGTGTTGAATTGCAGGCACCGTAGCAGGCGGGGGAACTGGGCGAGGTGCCGTTGGGCATTGAGCAGGTAAGCGTGCAAAGGAGGTTCGGCCTCCAGTCGTTTCAATTGAGCCAGCTCTGTCAGCGCGCGCCAGGCTGCATGATTGGGCGTCAGCGAGGTGCCCGTGCCGTATACCGTGGGCATCGCGCAGGGGCTATTGATGAAAGCCAGGCAGGTGGTCGCGCAAAATTCGCTGCTGATATCCAGCAAAATCACTTCGCCCTTCAATTGCAGGCTGAGCTCGCGCCAGTAGGCTCTCGCATCCGGGCTCAATTGGCTGGGATCGATCCGGCGCAAGCTGTGCGGACGCTGGTAGTAGAAATGGTTCAGCAGAAACACTGACAAGGCATCACGTTCAATACTCTCGTTCAATGCATGCAGCAGCGCCTCGTCGTAGCTGGCGCCGATGGCTGTTCCATTGTTGCTTGAGTAACGCCGCAAGGCGCGCAGATCCGTAGGGTCGTCTTGCAGTGGAAACTCATTGTACCGGGGGCATGTCAGCGCAAGCGGATAGGAGAATGGCTGATCGTCAACCAGGCTGCGATAGGTACGACAGACGATACTGCCTTGCTGTTTCTGGACCAGCAGGTTTACTGCATCATCCGACGCAAAGTGCGGGTGGCTGGCGAAGTAGCTGAACGGTTGGCGGTGAAACGAGGCGGGAGGTAGGTTGTCGCTCAAGTAATGCTCAAGCGCTTCGTATAGCGCGCCTACCTCAGCTGCTGCCAGGAGACCCTTGCCTGCGCCACGGGCAGCTTCTTTCGAATCTGCCGTCAGCAAGCTGGCTTGCACGCACAGGATATCGGCACCCAGGGTGCGCAGGTTGGCGCGTAGCCCAAGCTCATCCAGTTGTTTGAGAATCAGTCGACGAGCCTGCTCCAGTGGCAGGCTGCGTTCGGGAGCATTGGCTGAGTGCGTGTTCATGATGCTGACTCCTGAAAAGAGGAGAGGCATTGCCTCTCCTCGACTCACTTACTCGGCTTCCAGTTCGGCTTTTTCCGTTTCGGTGAGTTGCAGGTTGTCGATGAAGTCATCGACCTGGCTCTGTTCCAACTGCTCCATCTCAGCGATTTTATTTGCATTTGCGCTAGCCATATATCCCATGGTGAAAGCCTCTCGGTTATTTGAAGGTTGTTGTTAAGTACTCGGTGAGCACCCTTGAAACCTACAAAACACCGCGAAATAGGGCAAATATCACGCATTTGTTACGAAAACGTGTTGGCGGCTGCTCGGAAAACAATCCACACGCTTTATCGCTCGACAATGCATGAAGAGCGTAAAGGCTGCTGTGTGCGGGTGTTAATCAGGTGCGTGTGCCCTCGGGCAATAGCGAGCGCTGTAGCGCGCACTCGTTGGCAAGGCTGCGAAAAGGTGTTCGAACGCATGTTGATTGTCGACAGGGGGCGAGGACGGATCTGCTGTTACAGGGCGCGGGCGCTTGGAGACCACCGTGCGCGTTGATATTTTTTACAGAACAATTGCTGCCTCAATGACCGCTGATCCGCACTCACGCAATCCCAATGGAATTTTGCATATATCCCAAGGCTCTGCATTTTAGAAGCGCACGTGTTCGAGCGCTCTTGCGGGGCCGCCTTGTTGGGAGGCCTGTTGTAACGGACTTTGCGGAAACTGCCATCATGACACTCCTTACAGCGCTGTCAGGCCAGCCGGCCTCCATGACCCCATCGGCTCACGGCCCCTATCAGGAGCTTTACCAGCAGCTTTATGGGGAAACCCATGGCTGTGAAGAAGCTGCGCGTAACCTCCTGCAAGCGCAATTGGCCCAGGTACGCGAGGCACCCAGTGAATTGCCCGAAATGCCCGAGCAGTTGCCGGCCTGGATCGAACAGCGTTGCGCGGACGTGGCCCAGGCTTACGCCGACTACCTTGAGCAACGCCAGCAAGGCCGGCCTCGGCGCTATTTCCAGAACAAGGCCCATGCGTTGTATTTCCTGCAGCGCGTGGGCCCGACCAAACAGGTGGATGGCGCCTGGCTCAACGGCTTGCTGCGCTATTGGCAAGACCCGCGTTTCGATGGCCTGCTCACCACCTACCTGGAAGAGTTGGGCGATGGCGAGGCCGCGCAGAACCATGTGGTGATCTACCGCAAATTGCTCAGCGACCACGATGCCGACAGCGAAGCCGGCCTGGACGATGACCACTACCTGCAAGGTGCGCTGCAATTAGCCCTGGGCCTGTGCGCCGAAGAGTTCCTGCCGGAGATCATCGGCTTCAACCTGGGCTACGAACAGTTGCCCCTGCACCTGCTGATAACCTCCTACGAGCTGAGCGAACTGGGCATCGACCCCTATTACTTCACCCTCCACGTCACCATCGACAACGCCAGCAGCGGCCATGCCTGCAAGGCCGCGCAATCGGTGCTGAGCCTGTTGCCGCTGGGCGAGGGCAAGGCGGATTTCTACCGGCGCGTGGCGCAAGGGTATCGCCTCAATGATCTTGGCCCGGGCACCACGGCGGTGATCAAGCAATTTAACTTGCAGGACGAAGTGGTCGCGATGCTTGAACGCAAGCGCGCCTTCGGCCAGCACATGCATTCAGACTACTGCCGCTTCGAAGGCAAGACCGTTAACCAGTGGCTGGCCAAGCCGGGGCAGATCGGCGATTTCCTCAAGGCCCTGGAAGACAAGGGTTGGATCAAACGCAATGAGGATCCCGCCGAGAGCCGCTTCTGGCAACTGATCGAGGGCGCCGGCGCGGCGATGTTTGGTGTGTTCAGCGGCTATGAAAAACAACTGATGCATGACTGGATCGCCGGGGACTGGATCAGCAGCCAGCGCGTGCCGCCGGTTCGTCCGGGACGTGGCAGCCGTTTCTCCCGCGAGCAGCATCGCCCGGCGGATCCGGACACTCAGGCCCTGGTGGATTCATTGTGGAAACTGCCCGATGACCAACAGCTCAACGCGCTGATTCCCTGGATGTCGGCGCGCCGTCACTGTACGCCCGCGGGGCTGTATGCGACCCGCCGCTTTATCCAATTGCGTGCGCGTTTGCGCTAAGGAACCTGCCCATGTCTGCACAACAACTCGCTGATCGCGCCTTGCTGAACCTGGGCCGAGGGTTGAAGGAAAGTGGCTATCGCTTTATCACGCCAACGCCCCTGACCCACGAGCGTGTCTACCGGCGTTTGGCGACGCCGCTGGCGATGAACATGCGTGACGTATTCGGCTGGTCGATGCCGTTCGACAATGAGCTGTTGCCGGAGGCGTTTCGCGAAGAACTGCAGCAAGCCGACGTGATCGAAAAGCACGACTCCTTATGGCGCAGCACGGTGCGTTGGTCGAGCCTCGATGGGCTGCTGTTTGCCCATTCACCATTTCCCACCGTGCAAGCGGATGCGGTATTTTTCGGCCCCGACAGCTACCGTTTTGCCCAGGTGATCGAAGCCCATCTGCAACAGCGTTTCGAACCGCTCAAGCGCGCAGTGGATATCGGCTGTGGTGCTGGTGTCGGCGCCCTGGTGGTTGCCCGCGCACGGCATGACGCCGAGGTGCTGGCGGTGGATATCAACCCCCGCGCCCTGCGCATGACCGCCGTGAATGCCGAGCTGGCCGGGCTGAGTAACGTCAGCGTCTATCACAGCGATGTGCTGGCCAGCGTCGAGGGTGAATTCGACTTGATCGTCGCCAACCCTCCGTACATGAATGACGATTGCCAGCGCGCCTATCGCCATGGCGGCGGCGCATTGGGCGAGCAGTTGTCGGTGCGCATCGTCAGCGAGTCCATCGGGCGCCTGTCCCTTGGCGGCAGCCTGGTGCTCTACACCGGCGTGGCGATGGTGGCAGGTGGCGATCCGTTCCTGGAAGCAGTCAAGCCGCTGTTGGCCAACGATGCCTATGGCTGGACCTACCGTGAATTGGACCCCGACGTCTTTGGCGAAGAACTCGACAAACCGGGGTATGAAGGTGTGGAGCGCATCGCCGTGGTCGCGCTTACCGTCACACGGCTGCGCTGACGTCCATGCTCACCTTTGGTATCGAAGAGGAATACCTGCTCACCGATCTGCGCACCCGCTGCATGCTCGCCGAACCCTCGACGGCGGTGCTGGCGGCCTGCCGTGAGGCGATTGGCGGTGGCTTCGCCTATGAGATGTTCCAAGGGCAGATCGAGGCCGCCTCACCAGTCTTCACTACCAGCGGCGAAGCGGCGGATTACCTGGCGACAGTGCGCGGCAACCTCGCCGACGCCTTGGGCGAATTCGGCCTAGGTGCCGTGTGTGCCGGCAGCCATCCCTTGGCCGATTGGCGCATGCAGCGGCCAACCCCACAGGCGCATTTCCAGCAACTGTTCGATGATATCCAGTATGTGGCGCGGCGCAGTGTGTTGTGCGGGCTGCACGTGCATGTGCAGGTCCCGCAAACACTGGACCGCATCGCCGTGATGAACCAGGTGTCGCCGTGGCTGCCGTTGTTGTTGCTGCTCAGTTGCTCGTCGCCGTTTTGGGACGGCATGCCCAGCGGCTTCATGAGTTATCGCCAGGCGGCTTGTGATGAGTGGCCGCGCATGGGCGTGCCCGAACATTTTGCCGATTGGGACGAGTACCTGCACTACCTTGCCTTGCTGCAGCGCATGGGCGCGATCAAGGCCGACGGCAACGGCTGGTGGGGCATTCGCCCGGCAGCGCGTTACCCGACCCTTGAGCTGCGCATGACTGACGCCTGCCCACGGCTGGCGGATGCCTTGGCCCTTGCCACGCTGTTTCGGGTGATGGTCACCCACGCGTGCACCCTGGAGCGCCCCGGCGCCGAATTCAGCGCCCAGGCGCGTTGGCTGCTCAAGGAAAACCGCTGGCAGGCTAAACGCTACGGCGCAGCGGGCCGGTTTGCGTTGGACGACAAGGGTGCCATGGGCAGCGCTGAGCAATGGCTGCAATGCGCCCGACAGACCTTTGCCGCCACCGCCGAAGCCATGGGCGAGGCGCAGCTGTTCGATTCCCTGCAAGCACTGCTGCGGCGCGGCAACAGCGCGACCGAACAATTGCGCTGGTACGCCCAGGCGCGGGCCGATGGTGCCGATGACCTGGAGTGCCTGCGCTATGTGGTCGACCAGCTGCTGGCCCAGGGCAGGGGCGACCACTGATCGGGTGCTGCACCAGGTTGAAGGAACACTGACGCACTTGCGCCGCCCTTAACTAGTAACCCCTCAACGGCAGGAGCGCAGAGCATGCGAGCGATGACTTACCAGGGCGCACACAAGGTGCAGGTCGACACGGTGCCCGATCCGACCATTGAACAACCCGACGATATCATTCTGCGTGTAACCGCCACGGCCATCTGCGGCTCGGACCTGCACCTGTACCGCGGCAAGATCCCCACCGTGGAACACGGCGACATCTTCGGCCATGAGTTCATGGGCATCGTCGAAGAAACCGGCCCGGCGGTCACGGCCGTACAGCGCGGCGACCGCGTGGTGATTCCATTCGTGATTGCCTGTGGCGATTGCTTTTTCTGCCAGCTCCAGCAATACGCCGCCTGCGAAACCACCAACGACGGGCGCGGAGCGATCCTGAATAAAAAAGCCATTCCACCGGGCGCCGCGCTGTTCGGCTATAGCCGCCTGTACGGCGGCATTCCCGGCGGCCAGGCAGAGTTGGTGCGAGTGCCCAAAGCCAACGCCGGGCCATTCAAGGTGCCGGGCACCCTGGCCGATGAAAAGGTGCTGTTCCTCTCCGATATCCTGCCCACCGCCTGGCAGGCGGTGACCAATGCCGGTATCGGCAAGGGCTCAAGCGTGGCGATCTATGGCGCCGGGCCCGTGGGCCTGCTCAGTGCGGCGTGTGCGCAGATGCTGGGGGCCGGGCAAATCTTCATGGTCGACGACCATCCGTACCGGCTGGCCTATGCGCAGAAGATGTACGGTGTGATCCCGATCAACTTCGAAGAAGACGATGACCCGGCCGATACGATCATCCGCCAGACCGCCGGCATGCGTGGCGTCGATGGCGTGGTGGACGCGGTAGGTTTCGAAGCCAAGGGCAGCACCACGGAAACCATCCTCACCACCCTCAAGATCGAAGGCAGCAGCGGCAAGGCCCTGCGCCAGTGCATCGCTGCCGTGCGCCGCGGTGGCGTGGTCAGCGTAGCCGGGGTGTATGCCGGATTTATCCATGGCTTCATGTTCGGCGATGCCTTCGACAAGGGCCTGACCTTCAAGATGGGCCAGACCCATGTGCAGCGCTTTTTACCCGAGCTGCTGGAGCATATCGAACTGGGGCACCTGAACCCCGAGGCGATCGTCACCCATCGGCTGTCCCTGGAACAGGCCGCGCGGGGCTATGAACTGTTTGATAAAGCCGAGGAAGAGTGCCGCAAGGTGATCCTGCTGCCGGGGATCAGTGATCGGCCGCTGACCGAGCCGCTGGAAGAGGAACTGACCCCTGAGTTGCGCGTGCAGGGCGTGCCTGGCTACTAAAAAATGTGGGAGGGGGCTTGCTCCCGATAGCAGTGTGTCAGCCCATACATCGGTTGACTGACACGCCGCCATCGGGAGCAAGCCCCCTCCCACATTTACAGTGTCAGGCCATGGCTTGGGGCTGAATGCGCAACTCGCCGTCCACATCCTTGACCAGCCCGCTGGCCACGAATAACGGCGCCAGGCGCTTGTGCAACTGCGGCTCGACAAACTCCTTCACCATCTCCAGCACCAGCACGCCACTAAGCGGCAGCTCGACCTTGGTGTACGACAACCACGCCTTTTTCAATGCCATCAACACATCACTGCCCGCTGTCGAAGCAAAGCGACGGTGCATAGGTTTGCCGTCGAAGGTGAACGTGTGCTGGAACTCATAGCCGCTTTCATCACCACCGCTGGCAGCGCAACGTACGCAGGTGCACGGGCCATCACCAAAGGCGCTGCGCAGGTAAGCGTTGAAGTCCACCACGGGCTTGAGTGACAGGCGCTTATCGACCTCAAACAGGTCCCCGGTCATTTTTTCGTCAGTGTTCAACGTCCATTTCCTCGCAGGTCAGTAGCGGTATTTCAAGCGCGGCACAATACCAGCCGAGCGCGGGTTTGTGGGTTATTTGCATGACAATAGATCCCGATATTCTGTTCGGGCCCTATGGCGCGCAGGCGGCCAACCCCCATTCTAGACATGAAATGCCGTCAAAAATGTGGGAGGGGGCTTGCCCCCGATGGCGGTGTGTCAGCCACAGTTGTGTGTGCTGATACTCCCTCATCGGGGGCAAGCCCCCTCCCACATTTTGATCTTCACAGCACCAAAGGATCAGCGGAAAAACTCACCAGGTGTCGTCTCAAACTGCTGACGAAATGCATTGATAAATGCCGACGTCGATTCATACCCACATCCCAACGCCACATCCGTGACCCGCTCACCTCGTTCCAGGGCGGGCAGGGCGCTCAGCAGTCGCAGGCGCTGGCGCCAGGCGCGGAACGTCAGCCCGGTGTCACTCAAGAACACGCGGCTGAGGGTCTTTTCGCTGACCCCCAGCTTGGCGCTCCAATCCCCCAGTGTGCTCTGCTGCTCCGGTCGCTGGCTCAGGCTGCGATAGATCTGCCGCAACCGCGGGTCATGGGGCAACGGCAACATCAGGTCCACCTGGGGCGCGGCGGCGAGTTGGTCGAGCAGCACCTGGGCCAGGCGTCCATCGGGCCCGTCCTGGGCATATTCCACCGGCACTTCGCTGAAACTGCGGATCAACTCGCGTAGCAGGCTGCTCACCTCCAGCACCTGGCAACGCTCGGCCGCCCAGGCCATGACGCTGCAATCGAGGTACAAACTGCGCATTTCCGTATGGGGCGAACTGAACACCCGATGGGGCATGCCCGCCGGGATCCACACTGCACGTTGCGGCGGCGCGACGAAGCGGCCAACGCTGGTCTGGATCTCCAGCACCCCGGAAATCGCATAGGACAACTGCACCCACGGGTGACTGTGCCGTCGTGTCAGCGCCCGATTGGGCAAGGATTCAGTACGCCCATACACCGGCCGGGGCAGGCTGGAAAGCCCGGGCACACTGCGTCGAATGGCTTTTTCATGTCCTTTAGGCGGCATTTACTGGCTCATTGGCGTTAGTCGGTAACAGGCGGTTACGTTAGAGTCGCCACGACGCTCTTGGCAACCCCTGGAAGACTTGCTTATGACCCGCCCGCGCTTTCTACCCGATAACTTCACCCTGACCCTGATTGCCACGGTGATCCTTGCTTCCTTGCTACCGGCCAGCGGCCAGACCGCCGTGGCCTTCGGCTGGGTCACCAACCTGGCCATCGCGCTGCTGTTTTTCCTGCACGGCGCCAAGCTGTCACGCCAGGCCATCGTTGCCGGTGCCGGTCACTGGCGCTTGCACCTGCTGGTGTTCAGCCTGACCTTCGTGCTGTTCCCGTTGCTGGGCCTGGCGCTCAAGCCGGTGTTATCGCCGCTGGTTGGCAAAGATTTGTACATGGGCATGCTCTACCTCTGCGCGTTGCCGGCTACTGTGCAGTCGGCGATTGCCTTTACGTCACTGGCTCGCGGCAATATCCCGGCGGCGATTTGCAGCGCGGCGGCTTCGAGCCTGTTCGGAATTTTCCTGACGCCGTTGTTGGTGGCGCTGCTGCTCAATGTGCAGGGGGACGGCGGCTCCACGGTCGACGCGATCTTGAAGATCAGCGTGCAGTTGCTGCTGCCATTCATCGCCGGGCAAATCGCCCGCCGCTGGATCGGCGACTGGGTCGGTCGCAATAAAGCCTGGCTGAAATTCGTCGACCAGGGCTCGATCCTGTTGGTGGTATACGGCGCGTTCAGCGAAGCGGTCACCGAAGGTATCTGGCACCAGATCCCATTGTGGCAACTGGGCGGTCTGGTGGTGGCCTGCTGCGTATTGCTCGCGCTGGTGCTGGTGGCATCCACGTTGCTGAGCAAGGCGTTTGGCTTTAACCAGGAAGACCGCATCACCATCCTGTTCTGCGGCTCGAAGAAAAGCCTGGCCACCGGTGTGCCCATGGCCCAGGTGCTGTTCGCCGGGGCTAGCATGGGCGTGTTGATTTTGCCGTTGATGCTGTTCCACCAGATCCAGCTGATGGTGTGCGCGGCGCTGGCCCAACGTTATGCCCAGCGCCCGGAGAGCATTCCTGAGTTGATGGGCCAGGTGGATCCCTGATTCACCTCTCATTCTCGGGTAAATAAGCTCAAGTTAACCGCCGCGCCGACGACTAACTTCTTACTAGCCCAAGAAGGAGTGTCGGCATGAACGTTGGTCGTTTTTCGGTAATGACAGGCTTCCTTTGCCTATGGGCAAGCACCTGCGGCGCGGCGCAGATAGTGGGGCAGGGCACTCTCAGGTTCACCGGCGCCATCGTCGAGTCGGGGTGTGCGACAAATGCGCGCAGCGGTGCCGTGATGGAGCTGCGCGGCTGTGCCAGAGTGAGTCGCGGCAGCCGCTTCGAGGTGCGCAATGTAGCGCCGGTTGCCAGCGTCAACGCGGCCCATGTGCGGCTGGTGGCGGACAGTGGCGAGGGGCGCTATTACGACCAGCGCTATCTGCTGGTGGACAACGCCGGTAAGCCCATCGAGTCGGGCAACTACGTGATTACCATGACCTCGCCATAGCTCCCGGGGCGACGATCCGCCTCAACAGCCGCCCGAGAAACCTATAGAATGCTCGGCGGCGGCGCTTGTCCTGGGCGGCGCCTGACCATCGCCAGAGTACCGCGCCCGTCAATGAGCCTTTCAGCCGCAACCCCCCAAGCCAATTGGCAACCGGTCATCGCCCTGGCGCTGGCCGCGTTTGTGTTCAATACCACCGAATTCGTACCTGTCGGGTTGCTCAGCGCCATCGGCGCCAGCTTTGACATGCCCGTGGCCAGCGTCGGCCTGATGCTCACCATCTACGCGTGGATCGTGTCGCTGACCTCGCTGCCGGTGATGCTGCTGACCCGCAACGTCGAACGGCGCAAATTGCTGATCGTGCTGTTCGGCCTGTTTATCGCCAGCCATATCCTTTCCAGCGTGGCTACCAGTTTTGGCTTGCTGATGGTCAGTCGGGTCGGCATCGCCCTGGCCCATGCGTTGTTCTGGTCGATCACGGCTTCTTTGGCCGTACGCCTGGCGCCGGAAGGCAAGCAGGTGCAGGCCCTTGGCTTGCTGGCCACCGGCACGTCCCTGGCGATGGTGCTCGGCATTCCCCTGGGCCGCCTGCTCGGCGAGGCCATGGGGTGGCGCACCACCTTCCTGGTGATCGCAGCGTTCGCAGCCGCCTTGGTGTTCTGGCTGGCGCGCACCTTGCCGCCGCTGCCCAGCCAGAACTCCGGTTCCCTGCGCAGCCTGCCACTGCTGTTCAAGCGCCCGGCGCTGGTGGCCCTCTACGTGCTGACCGCGATGACGATCACCGCCCAATTCACCGCCTACAGCTATATCGAACCCTTCGTCGAAGGCGTCGCCGGGCTGGGCGGCAGTGCGGTGACATTGATCCTGTTGGTGTTCGGCGGGGCCGGCATTATCGGTTCGTTGTTGTTCAGCCTGGTGCATCGCTTCAACCCCCATGTCTTCGTGATCAGCACGGTGTTCCTGCTTGCCGCGTGCCTGGCCTTGATGCTGCCGTTGAGCGGCGCCGAGTCTTACCTGGTGGTGTTGAGCATTTTCTGGGGCATGGCGATCATGGGCTTTGGCCTGGCCATGCAATCCAAGGTGCTGGTACTGGCACCGGACGCCACCGACGTGGCCATGGCGATGTTCTCCGGTATCTACAACATCGGCATCGGCGGTGGCGCGCTGATGGGCAGCTGGGTCGGCAGCCACTTCGGATTCGCTTGGATCGGCGCGGCGGGCGGGTTGCTGGCGGCGCTGGCGCTGGTGGGGTATTGCCTGGCGATTCGGCGCTTTGGGCAGGGTGTAGAGAAGTAAGGACGGTGCCTATCTAATAGTCGCAGGAGATTTATCATTAGATCAAATCCCCTGCGACGGATTTGGAATATCAACTCATTTCGCTCGGTGCATCAAAATTGAGCTTGGCCGCTCTTAATTATCTCCTTGACTCTATCTACACTATAGTAAGTCAGTGTACTGGTTTTGCCATTTTTTTGGTAAGTGTAAGCCTTGACTTGACCAACCAGGTTATCACCTTCCCAATGCCCTCCTGTCAGGCCTTCATGTATCTCATAGCCGTTGTAATTTTCTACCAGTGCCATATCAGTCTTCCTTATATAAAACTTGGTTGAAGAAAAACGCATTCAATCTGAGTCATCAACACGTGTTTAAGTATTGAGGCAACTTAAAGATAGATAAGGGCAGCGTGGGTTTGCACTGTCAAAATTGACAGTTATTTAGATCTTTTAATTATATAGGCATATTGATTTAGCGTTATGCAGGGGTGAGTGATCAAGCAAGGTTGACGATCTGGAGCCATCTCTTAGCGGACAAATTGCCTCATGCCACCGCAATCAACGGATCCGCCGCCGCCAGCGCCACTGCCCGATCCGCCGCCGGTGGGTAGATCCACACACTGTTGATCTGCTGCTTGAGTGCCTTGGCCTCCTGGCCCACCAGTTTCAGCTGGCGGTCCCAGCCTTCGGTGTACACCGCGCCCCAGGCGCCGAGGTCGAGGCAGGTCACGTATTTGGGTTGGCTGTAGGCCCTCAGCGCAACGCCGATCAGGCCTGCGGAGACGTTGTTGCCGGCGTAGCGGCCCAGGGCGATGGTGTATTGGCGGGACATGGCGGCGAAGTTACCCATCTCGTCGGTGGCGGCATAGGCCACGTCACCGGCGGCCCCTTGCACAAAGGCCACGCCCACGGCATCGAACAGCGGGCCCAAGGGAGCCAGCATGGTGTGCATCTCGGGCTCGTAGAACCGCGGGCGGACCCGCAGTTCCGCTTGCGGGGCGAGCAGGCTGATGTGCACATCGTTGCGGTCATGTTTGTCCAGCAGCCTGTCGGACCTGACCCGTGAACAACAACGCAGGGATGTGATGGAGATTATGGCGGTGCTCTCCAGGAAAAGGGGCAGGGCTCCTTTTGTACCACTTCCCGTCGGCCTTGTTTACCTTAGGGTTGCCAGGTCTGTACTGCCTTGGCATCCACCGCTTTGGGTAACAGCCCCGCCTTGAAGAACGCATCGGCAATCTTCTGCTGCTCCCCCAGTTGCTCGAGTGTCACCGGCTGCACCTGGTAGCTGCGGTGCGCATTGGCAGCTTCCACCGTCGCTGCATCCAGGTTGCCCCATAACGGCCCGAGCACTTTTGCCGCGTCCTGCGGATGGGCCTTCACCCATTGACCGGCTTGTTCCAACTGCGCGTATACCACCTTCAACACCTCGGGATGAGCCCGGGCGTAAGGCGTGCCGGTCAGGTAATAACGCTTGTAGCTCGCCAACCCGGCGCCGTCCGCCAGGGTGCGTGTGGGCAGTTGCCGCTGCACGCTGGTGAGGAAAGGCTCCCAGGTGACCCATGCATCCACCTTGTTGTTTTCAAAGGCGGCGCGGCCGTCAGCGGGGGACAGATAGGCTGGCTGGATATCGGCAAACGCCAGGCCGGCTTTGTTCAACGCGGCGATCAATAAATAGTGAGTGCCGGCGGCTTTGGTCACGGCGATTTTCTTGCCTTTGAGGTCCGCCAACTGCTGGATCGACGAGTCCTTGCGTACAACGATGGCCTGGGCCGCGGGCGAGGGCGCTTCCTGGGCGAAGTAGGTGAGCTGAGCCTGGGCAGCCTGGGCGAAGATCGGCACGGTATCGGCCACATCGGCGCTGATATCCACGTTGCCGACGTTCAGCGCTTCGAGCAAGGGCAGGCCGCTGGGGAACTCATGCCAACTGACGTCGATGTGGTCGGCCTTGAGGGCTTTTTCCAGGGTGCCCTGGGTTTTCAGCAAGGTGATCAGGGTCGAGGATTTCTGGTAGCCGATGCGCAGGGTTTCCTGAGCCTGGGCACTTACAGCGACAGCAAAAGCCAGCAATCCTAATACAGCGGCGAGAGGGCGGCGAAGGGTCATGAGGCGCTCGATTTTTCAACAAAATGAACCGAAGCATAAGGTTCTGAAAACCATTCGATAAATACTCTTTCGATCTGAGCTTAAGGCGCTTTTTTCGGCTTTTGCTGAATCTGGCATATCCATAGAGTTATATGTTTCTATCATAATAACCAGTCATTAATATAATAAAAGCACAATCAATCTGCGTATAAACAAGGATACCGTGCATGGCTGCCTTCGACCCTTTAACCCGTCGCCGTCTGCTCGGCATGGCCGGCCTGACCCTGGCCAGCCTGACGCTGCCGCGCCTGGTCTTTGCTGGCGACGCACACGCCGGCCACAACATCCCCCAGGAACCTGCCGGCACCGGTGAGTTCATCCGCCTCAATGCACCGCGCAAGTTGAAATTGGCAGTCAATCTCAACGCGGTGTGCCTGGCGCCGGTGGTGATCGCCCACGGCCAGGGCTTCTTCACTCAGCACAACCTGGACGTGGAACTGGTCAACTTCGGTAACTCCACCGAGGTATTGCTCGAAGCCATCGCCACCGGCAAGGCCGACGCTGGGGTGGGCATGGCGCTGCGTTGGCTCAAGGCTCTGGAACAGGGCTTCGACGTGAAGCTCACCGCCGGCACCCACGGTGGTTGCCTGCGCTTGCTCAGTGCGGCAAGCGGCAGCGTGAGCAAGCTGGAAGATCTCAAGGGCAAGGCCATTGGCGTCACCGACATGGCCAGCCCGGATCGCAATTTCTTTTCGATCCTACTGAAAAAGCATGGGGTCGATCCGGTGCGCGATGTGGAATGGCGCCTGTACCCGGCCGATTTGTTGGGCACCGCTTTGGAGCGTGGCGAAGTGCAGGCGGTCAGCGGCAGTGATCCGTTCATGTACCGCCTGATCAAGTCCGGCGTGGCACGCGAGCTGTCCACCAACCTGGTGGAGGAATACGCCAACCTCAGTTGCTGCGTGGTCGGCGTCACCGGCAAGTTGGTGCGCGAGGACAAGCGCGTGGTCGCGGCCCTGACCCAGGCGATCCTCGAAGCCCATGATTATTCCGTGCAACACCCAGAAGCCGTGGCCAAAGGCTTCCAGGCTTTTGCACTGAACACCTCTACCGAAGAAGTGCAGGCGATTCTCCACGATCACACCCACGGCCACCACGCGGTGGGCGCAGCGCTGACTGAGGAAATCACCACCTATGTGACCGACCTGAAAACCGTGGAGGTGATCAGCAAAGGCACCGACCCGGTAGAATTCGCCAAGGAGATCACCGCCGATGTCTTCAGTTGACGCCAGCACCCTCAACCCAACCCTGGCCTTCAAGCTCGGCTGGCAGGGCGCAGCCGTAGTAGCAGCCTGGCTGGCCGTCGCGCTGCTGATCAGCTATTGGCCCAACGCGACACGCCACTGGCCGATGACCCAAGGCTTGGCCAATTTCTGCGTGGGCGTGGCCGTGGTGTTCAGTACGTTGAGCCTGTTGGGGCGCAGGCTGTCGACATTGGCGCTGCGCCTGCGCAATGCCACGCCCTGGCTGATTGCGTTGCCGCTGCTGCTGGGTCTTTGGGAACTGCTCACGGCCAAGCTTGCGCTGTTACCGGTGCCGTTCTTCGCACCGCCCCAGGCCCTGCTGGCGGTGTATATCGAAGACTACCCGCGCTTGGCCGACAGCCTGCTGCACTCGGCATTGCTGCTGGGCTCGGGCGTGGCCCTTGGCGCGGCGACGGGGTTTATCGCCGGCGTGGCCATCGGTTGGTCCACGCGCATCGGCTATTGGCTGCACCCGGTGCTGCGCATCCTCGGCCCGGTGCCTTCCACGGCGCTGTTGCCACTGTGTTTTTTCCTGTTTCCCAGCAGTTGGAGCGCCAGCGTGTTTCTAATCGCCTTGGCTACCTGGTTTCCGGTCACGGTGCTGACCTGGTCGGGGGTGGCAAGTGTCGATAAAGCTTATTACGACGTGGCCCGCACCCTCGGCGCCAAGCCCGGTTTCCTGATCTTCAAAGTGGCGATTCCGGCGGCGATGCCCCATGTGTTTGTCGGCCTGTTCATGGGCTTGGGCGCCTCATTCTCAACCTTGGTGGTGGCGGAAATGATGGGGGTCAAGTCCGGCATCGGCTTTTACCTGCAATGGGCCCAGGGCTGGGCGGCCTACGCGAATATGTACGCGGCATTGTTGATCATGGCCCTGGCCTGTTCGGGGTTGATCACCGGGCTGTTCCTGGTGCGTGACCGGTTGCTTGCCTGGCAGAAAGGAACGATGAAATGGTAGCCCTCGCACCAACAGCAGCGGCATCGACAGGGTTGGCGCTGAGCATTGAAAACCTCAGCCACGGCTTTGCCTTGGACGGCCAGCACTTGCCGGTGCTGGAACGGGTCTCGTTGGACGTGGCAGCGGGAGAGTTCGTCGCGTTGCTGGGCCCGTCCGGGTGTGGAAAATCCACCTTGCTGCGCCTGGTGGCCGGGCTTGAGCCGGCGGACAGCGGCAGGTTGCTGGCCGACGGGCAGCCCATCACCGGCCCCGACCCCAGCCGCGTGGTGGTGTTCCAGGACCCCACGCTCTACCCGTGGCGACGGGTGTGGGACAACGTCGCGGTGGGCCTGGAGGCCCAGGGCTTGCTCAAGAGCCATGCGGCGAAGGTCGACCAGGCCCTGGAGAAAGTCGGCCTCAGCCAGTTTGCCCGGGCTTACCCGCGACAACTCTCCGGCGGCATGGCGCAACGGGTGGCCCTGGCCCGCGCACTGGTCAATGAGCCGCGGCTGCTGATTCTTGATGAGCCACTGGGCAAGCTGGACTCCCTGACGCGAATCACCATGCAAAAGGAGTTGATTGGGCTGTGGCAGCGCCAGGGGTATACGGCGTTGCTGGTGACCCATGATGTGGAAGAGGCGCTGCTGTTGGCCAACCGGGTGGTTGTGTTCAGCGATCGGCCAGCCAAGGTTCAGGCGCAGTTGACGATTGAGCGGCCGTATCCCAGGCATCGGGATGATCCTTATCTGGTGGATTTGCGGCGCAGCATTTTGGGGTTGTTGGGGTTGGGGGGCGATTGGTAGCCGGTCAGCCCTGGACACAAAATGCGGGAGGGAGCAAGCCCCCTCCCACAGGGGTTATGGGGTGTTGGTAGGTTTGGGTTGCAGGCAATCGAGTGCGCGGTCGGCGAGGGTGCGGGCCATTTCGATCAAGTGAGCGGTGGAGCAAGCCAGGTCGCGTTGGGTGCCTTTGAGGCCCTCGGCGGTTTCGGTTGCTGTGGTTGCGGCGCAACGTAGCAGCGAGGAAATGCTGGCGATGGCATCTTCGAAGCTCAGGTCTTCGTGGGCAACAAAAACGGCATAGGGTGGATCGGGGACGACTTTGCTCATGGATATAGCTCCTACTCAGTTGGGGCGCCATCCGGTGCCGTTTCCACACGGCAGATTGGGTGGCAGCCATACGCGGGGTGGAAACCGGGGAGTAGGACCCAGTCAGACCGAAGTCTGCCCGCGCACAGCCGCCATTGAGCGTTTGCATACGATCATGACGCCTACTCATTCCCAGGTTTCCACACCCGATCGCTGATATGCAGCGACGAAGCGAAGGCTAGCCAGTGCATTGAGCAGGCGCAAGGCCGAAGGATTGTCTAGGAAACGTCCTGCAAATTAAAGGGATATGGATTGCTGGCCTTTAACAATGCATGTCGAGCAGGCGACACAGGCCAAATGTGGGATTAAAAGCTTGTGCTGTCGTCTGTGGCATACATCCACCGCAACAACGAATGCCGTCCGCTGATGCCCAGCTTGATCGCTGCGCGCTTGAGGTAGCTTTCGATGGTGTTGACCTTCAACGCCATTTGCTCGGCCAGTTCCGGCGCGGTGCGGCCGGCCAGCAGGCCCACGCATACTTCCAGCTCACGCTTGGACAGGCTCAGCCCCGCCTGCACCAGGCGCTCCTGGATGCGTCGGCGCAGGGTGTCGATGCCCTGGTTGTGCGGCACTGGCGGCCCATTGTCCTGGCGGCACGGCTGGATCGCGGTGATGTGCTTTTCCACCATGGGCAGCAACAGCGTGGAGAAGTCCTGCAGCATGCTGCGCTCTTGCGCGGAAAAACTCTCGGATGGGTGTGAGCGGTACACCGATAGTACGTAGCGCACATCGTCCTTGCGCCGTGAGAGGTGCAGTTGTGCCGCAGGTTGCTCAGGCCCCAGGGCCGCCACCGAGTCGGTGTACACCGGGCTGATCTTGCGGCGGCTGTGGCCTTTGCTGCTGACCCGCAGCTGGGTGATATGGGTGGCATCCACTGCCAATTGGGTGAGGATAAGATCATGCAGCATGCGTGGAAAGTGGCGGCTGCCGGTGCTGGCGATGACCTTGCCTATATGGGGGAACAGGTGTGAGTTCATCAATTCGTCCATGAGTATCGAGCGCGGGCATCCAGCCATATAGCGACGGGGTTTAACAAGGTGAACAATATGAATAACCCGCAGTGATAATACTTCCCGCCGAGACCCATGCTAGTACAGGCTGGCGAAGGGAAGGGGATTCCAACCGAAAAAACAGATCAAATCCTATAGCGACGAGCGATAAGTTCGACCATCGCTTGTAGGAAAGAACAACGCCTGATGACGTTATCTCAGGACGTGGGCTGCTGTTGCGGCAGGGCGCACGCTGGGGCGGCTGCACTTGGCCAGGGCCTGGTGCACGTCCGCCAGCAGGTCCACGACATCCTCAAGCCCCACTGACAAACGCACCAAGCCTTCGCTGATACCGTGCTGCGCCCGTTCCTCGGGGGTGTAGGTGGAATGGGTCATGCTCGCCGGATGTTGGGCCAGTGACTCGGCGTCCCCCAGGCTCACCGCGCGGGTGAACAGGCGCAATGCGTTCATGAAGCGCCGGCCCGTCTCGATGCCGCCCTTGAGTTCAAAGGCAATCATGCCGCCGGGCAGCTTCATCTGTCGTTTCGCCAGCGCGTACTGCGGGAAAGACCGCAGCCCGGGGTAGGTTACCCATTGCACGGCCGGGTGCGCCTGCAAGGCTTCGGCCACTGCCTGGGCGCTGCTGCAATGGCGGTCCATGCGCAGGGCCAGGGTCTTGAGGCCGCGCATCAGCAACGACGCGTCCTGGGGCGACATCACGGCACCGGTCAGGTCCTTGAGCCCTTGCAGACGAATGCGCTGCGCCAGGGCATGACTGCTCACGGCAATGCCTGCGGTGATGTCGCCATGGCCGCTGAGGTATTTGGTGGCTGAGTGCACCACCACATCCGCGCCCGACTCCAGCGGACGTTGCAGATACGGCGTGCAGTAGGTGTTATCCACCACCAGGGTGATATTCGGCTGGCGGTGGGCAAGCTCTGCCACGGCAGCAATGTCGATCAGGCGCAGGTTGGGGTTCGCCGGGGTCTCGCAATAGATCATGCGGGTCGCCGGGGACAGCGCCGCTTGCAGGGCGGCCAGGTCGGTCAAGTCGACGTGCCGCACCTGGACGCCGAACTCGCCGATGCCGTGGTGCAACAGCGCGAACGTACAGCCGTAGAGGGTCTGGCTGACGATGATCTCATCGCCCGGGCGCAGCAGGGTCCAGAACGTCGCAGCAATCGCGCCCATGCCGGAGCTGAACGCCACCGCGGCCTCGCCGTTTTCCAGGCTGGCCATGCGCGATTCCAGCAAGGCCAGGGTCGGGTTGGAAATGCGCGTGTAGAAGTGGCCGCTGGCTTCACCGGCAAAGCAGGCGGCGCCATACTCGGCGGTAGGAAAGGCGAAGGTGGCCGACAGGTAGATCGGCGGCACCAGGGCGCCGTGGTGGTCCTTGGGGTCATAGCCGTGATGAATTGCACGGGTAGAAAAGCCGGATGCGGGGTGTTTATTGTTCATGTCGGGCGCTCCTTATTTCCTACAATGCTATGCTCATAACCGCAGATGAACCTTGCAAAAAATGCAGGGAAAAGCCGCGTTTGTGGATCAAACACCGATAAAAACAAGGATTAGAGGCACGTCATGCCCATCAAGCTGGACCGTACTGATAAAGCGCTGTTAAACGCCTTGCAAGGCAACGCCCGTCTGACCGTGGCCGAACTGGCCGAGCGGGTAGCCTTGACCACTTCACCGTGCTGGCGGAGGGTGCGCGCCCTGGAAGACAGCGGGGTGATCAGTGGCTACCAGGCGATCCTCTCACCCAAGGCGCTGGGCTACGGCGTGACGGCCTTTGTCAGCATCATGATGGACAGCCACACCCAGGACATCGCCCGGGCGTTCGAGCAGCGGCTGTTGGAAATTCCGGAAATCGTGGCCTGCCATAACGTGTCGGGGCGCTATGACTTTTTGCTGGAAGTGGTGGCCAAGGACCTGGAGTCGTTTGGCGAGTTCGCCCGCGAGGTCTTGCAGACCTTGCCCTGCGTCAAGGAGATCTACTCGAGCTTTTCCTATAAGTCGGTGCGGCCGTTGCGGGTGATTCCGCTGCCGGGGTGAAAGGTTCATTGGGCGACGCTTACGTGCGGCAATTGCGCTGGGCAACTCCATGCAACAACAGCGCCTCAAACACCCGCTGCACCCGTGGCTCATCGCTATGGGCCACATTGAAGCGCATCGAGTCACGATGGGCCGGGTCGTAGCCAAACAGCGCGCCGGGCGCGAGCACCATGCTGCGTTTCAATGCCTCCTGGGCCAGCAGTTCACCGTTGACCCCCGGCGGCAGGCGCGCCCAGATGAACATCCCGCCTTCATAGGCCATCGGCAGTTCGCAGCCGCAACGCTTGAGCCATTGCTCGACGCGTCCGCCGGCCTCCATCAGGCGTTGCACCATGCGCTTGCGATGCTTGGCGTAGCTGCCTTCGCTGAGCATGCGGTAGACGATCTGCTCAAACAATTCCGAGGTCACGCCGCCGCTCATCAATTTCATGTTGGTGAGATTGGCGGCCAGTTGCGGCGCGGCCACCACGTAGCTGACTCGGGTGTTGGCGCTGAGGATCTTCGAGAACCCCGACAGGTAGGTGACCTGATCCAGCCCGGCGACAGCGGCCAGGCGCGGTGGCGGGTTGGGGTGCAGGTCGCCGTAGAGGTCATCCTCGACGATATGGCAGTGGTACTGCTGGGTCAGTTGCAGCAGGCGAAACGCCTGGCTTGGGCTGAAGGAGTGGCCGGTGGGGTTATGCAGGACGCTGGTGGTCAGGTACAGGCTGGGACGGTGTTCGGCAAGCAAGTGTTCGAGAGCGGTGAAGTCGAAGCCGTCGGGGCGGCGCTCGATGGTGATGACCTTGACGCCATGCAGCGCCAGGTTGGCGTGGAAGTTGAAATAACACGGTGCGTCGAGCAGCACGGTATCGCCAGGGCGGGCGAGCAGGCGCATGAGCATGTCCAGGCCCTGCACGGTGTTGGGCGTCGTGATGATTTGCTCCACCGGTACCGATAAGCCCTCGCCATGCAGCTTCTGTTGCAACGCCTGGCGCAACGGCAGCAACCCGGCCGGCGTGCCCAGCCCGGCGATGCGCAACGACGGCGCGCGCACCACGCTGCGCATGGCCTGGCGAATTGCCTCGCCATTGAGCCATTCCTCTGGCAGGTGCCCGCCACCGGGACGCAGCTCGCCACTGGCGGTGACCAAGGGGCGGCGCAATACGCTGAGCAGGTCCTGGGGCAACAGGTCGACCCAGGTCACCGACGCCGGGCGGGCGTTGTCCATGGCCACGAAATACCCACGACCCTGGCTGGAGGTGAGCAGGTGGCGCCCGCGCAGGCGGTCCAGCGCTTCGTTGAGGGTGAACTTGCTGACGCCCAGGACCTGGGTCAGTTCACGCACCGACGGCAACTTGCTACCCGGTGCCCATTCGCCGTTTTCGATGGCCTGGCTGAACGCCTCGACGATCTGTTGCACCTTGGGGGTGCCATCCACAAAGGCGATAGCCGATACAAACATGAACATTCCTTGTCTTTGCTGGTGCTTTTACCGGTGAAGTTAGGCCGGATTAGGCATCACTTTACCTGCCTTGTGCAATGCCAGTCCCCTAGACTGCGCGGCATCTCGCCAGGAGTTGGCGAAGTTTCCTACAAGCGGGCAATGGATTCTGCATTCTCATGAAGACTTATATGTGTGTTCCCTGCGGTTTTATGTACGTAGAAGAATTGGGTATCCCGGAGGACGGGATACCCGCAGGCACCCCTTGGGAAGAGGTGCCTGAAGACTGGACATGCCCGGATTGCGGCGTGACCAAGGCCGACTTCATGGCTATTGAAATCTAACGCTCCATCCACGAAAGGAATCGCCCCATGGAAAGCAAACTGATCAACGCCACCGTGCCGTTCTGCACCGGTGTGGCCCACCAGAAATACCTGGGCGCCGAGAAGGGCCTGGAAACCGCCATCGAAGGCAACTGCACCCATTGGTATATCGACGGCAGCCTGTTTGGCGAAATGGTCGACGACTGGACCGATGCACGCATCGAAAGTCTGCAGGCGCAAATCGCTGCCACCGGCATCAAGCCGATCTTCCATGGCAACTTCAAGGCGCCGCTGGCCAGTGACGTCGAGGCGTTCCGTGCAGCAGCCGTGGAATATGTGAAGAAAGAAATCGACATCGCCAGCCGCCTGGGCGCGCCCCTGATCATTCATGGCGGTTGCATCGTCGAACCGAAAATGGTGCTGATGGCCAAGAAGGTCGCCCTGGAGCATTACCTCAAGTCGGTGCAGGAACTGGCGATTTACGCCGAGGCCAAGGGCACGGATATCTACCTGGAAAACCTGTCCAACTACGTCAACTACCGGCCGTTCCACTACATCTTCACCCATGAAGCGGAATACGCCTTTGTGTTCGAGCGCCTGCAAGCCCACAGCAATCTGTACTTTTTCCTCGATGCCGGCCACGCCAACATCGAGAACGGCCTGCCGGCGGAGGTGGTGCGCAAGTATCACCACCTGATCAAGGGCATTTCCTTCAGCAACAACAATGGCGTGCAGGATCAGCATTTCGGCATTCACGACGGCAACTGTGACTATGCCGACGTCATGCAGGCCATCGTCGAGACCAACTGGAAGGGCTTGGTGGCGTTCGAAACCCGTAACCAGACGGCCAAGGCGGCCCTGGCTGACCTGGCGGTGATGTACCGCGAATCCCTGACGACCGAAATCGCTGTCGCCTGATGGGCCCAGGGGCGGGCGCTTGCGGCGCTCGCCCCGTTGCTGTTTCTATCCACTCAAGGTCCCTGGCCATGACAAGTGCGTTAACCCTGTCTTCGTTTCTCTACTTCCTGCTGTTTTGCGCCACCATGACCTTCAGCCCCGGCCCCATGACCCTGCTGTTGCTGAGCCTGGGCTTGAAGGACGGCCTGCGCAGTTCGATCCCGGCGCAGATCGGCGCCAGCGTGTCGTACCTGATTTCCATCCTGATCTTTGCCGTCGGCTTCTCGGAGTTGATCAAGGGCAACCTCGCCATTACCCAGACCATCCAGTTTGTCGGCGTGGCCTACATCCTGTACCTGGCCTATAAGCAGTGGACCAGCAGCGGTGTGGCGATCAACAACGCCGGCGCCGTGGAGGGTTCGCGCAGCCTGTTCGGCAAAGGGCTATTGACCGGGTTTTCCAACCCCAAGACCATCATCATGTTCAGTGCGGTGTTCCCGCAGTTCGCCGGGTCGGGGGAGCACAGTTCAGCGGCGGATATCGCCATCCTCGGCCTGACGTTCCTGCTGCTGCAATTTGCCAGCGGCTGCCTGTATTGCTATTTCGGCCAGCGTATCAAGCACGTGTTGGAAAACCCCAAGCGGCGGGTGTTGTTGCAGCGCATCACCGCAGTGTTGCTGTTGGGTGTTGCGCTGATGCTGGCGCGTGGGTTTTCCCACTGACATCAGCTTCTAAGCGGTAGTGGCGATTTGCCGTTACCCTGATAGGCTCCAGGCACTCCCCCTGGATTGCACCCCATCATGTCAGCCGTCGGAGGAAATGGACTTCCGCTCGCTTCGCGCTTGTACAAATCACGCGTCCTGGGGCTCACGCTCGGCTTTATCTGCGTCGCGTTTGGCATGTATCCGCTGAGTCCCTCTGTATGGGTGTGGGTTTGGATGCTGATCAACGCGTTTGTGTGGCCGCATGTGGCTCTTCAAATTTCGTTGCGTGCGGCCCACACGTTGCGCAGTGAACGCCGCAGCCTGTTGTTCGACTCCTTCTGCGGTGGCTTCTGGGTCGGCGCGATGCACTTCAACCCGCTGCCCAGCGTCACCACCTTGTCGATGATGAGCATGAACAACGTCGCCATCGGCGGCCCGCGCTTCATGCTCGCCGGCTGGCTGGCACAGGCGCTGGGGCTGGGCACGGCGCTGATGATATTCGCCCCGGCGTTCATCACCGTGACCACCCAGGCCCAGGTGTATGCCTGCCTGCCGATCCTGATGCTGTATCCGATGGCCTTGGGCTGGATATGCTACCGCCAGGCGGTAACCCTGGCCCGCCACAAGCGCGAATTGCTGGCCCTGAGCCGTACCGACAGCCTCTCCGGCCTGCTCAACCACGGGGCCTGGAAAGACCACCTGGACATCGAATTCCAACGCTGCCGCCGAGGCCCGGCTGGTGCAGCCATCGCCTTGATCGACATCGACCACTTCAAGACCATCAACGACACCTACGGCCATGTGACCGGCGATATCGTGCTGCGCCAGTTGAGCAAGGTGCTGCGCCAGAACCTGCGCACCACCGACCTGGCCGGACGTTACGGTGGCGATGAGTTCTGTGTGATCCTGCCAGACATGCCGCTCAACCGTGCCACTGAGGTCATGGAGGCGCTGCGCGATCGCTTCAATGCCTTGGCCTACGCTCAGGATCCGGCGCTGCGCGTCAGCTTGAGCATCGGCCTGGCGCTGTATCAGCCGGCCCATGCCGACGCCATCAGTTGGCTCAACGATGCCGACCAAGCGTTGTACGAAGCCAAGAGCAGCGGGCGCAACCGCGTGAGCGCAGGGCAGGAGAGTTGGTTGCGTTCGGTCTAGTGGGGTAGGGTATTGGCGCACTTTCCAACAAAAAACAAGGATCGGCCCATGCTCTTCACCTTCCCCCGTACCCTCCTGGCCGCCACCCTGGCCTTGTCCTTCGTCCTGCCGGCCTACAGCGCCGAGCCCCACAAACAGATCCAGGCTGATGCCGAACAGTACAAGGCCGAGGCCTTGAAACTGTTGGAACGCCTGGTGAACATCGATTCAGGTTCAGGCTACGAGCCGGGCCTGACGCAAGTGCGCGACATCGCCGTGGACGAGTTGAAACAGTTGGGGTTCAGTATCGAACTGGTGCCGGATAAAGCCGCCAACAACAGCCATGTGGTCGCCACGCTCAAAGGCACAGGCAAGGCCAAAATCCTGCTGATGGCCCACATGGACACCGTGTTCAAGGAAGGCTCGGCCGCCGAACGCCCGTTCCACATCAAGGACGGCCGCGCTTATGGCCCCGGCGTAATGGATGACAAGGGCGGCATCGTCGCCGGCATCTACGCGCTCAAAGTCCTGAAAAACCAGGGCTTCAAGGACTACGCGCAAATCACCTTCCTGCTCGACGCCAGCGAAGAAACCGGCTCCGAAGCCGCCTCCGAACTGATCCGCAACACTGCCAAGGGCCACGACGTGACCCTCAACCTCGAACCCGGCCGCCCAGCCGACGGCCTGGTGGTGTGGCGCAAAGGCAGCGCCACCGCCGTGGTCGAAGTCAAAGGCAAGGCCGCCCACGCCGGCGTCGCCCCGGAACTGGGACGCAACGCCGCCATGGAAGCCGCGCACCAGATCCTGCAACTGGGCAAGCTGGGCGATGAAGACAAGAAAACCACCATCAACTTCACCGTGCTAAAAGCTGGCGACCGCACCAACGTCATCCCCGACCAGGCCACTGCCAAGGCCGACGTCCGCGCCGCCTTGCCGGAAGAATTTGACCGGATCGAAAAGGACCTGGCTCGGGTTTCAGCCAACAAGTTGATCCCCGACACCGACGTGAAGACCAGCCTGCAACGCGGCTTGCCCCCCATGCCGCAGACGGCCGAGTCGGATAAATTGGTGGCGATTGCCCAGGGCATTTATGCCGAGCTGGGACGTAAGTTGACCATTGAAGGCAGCGGTGGGGCGGCGGACGCGAGTTTGTCGGCCGGGGTAGGTACGCCGACGTTGGATGGGTTTGGGATAGTGGGCGGGAATATTCACACGCCGGAGGAATATGCCGAGGTGGAGAGTGTGGTGCCGCGGGTGTATTTGTTGAGCCGGATGATTATGGAACTGGCCAAGCGCTGATCAGATCCGGGATCACAGGACGAAGTAGATTCAAATGTGCGGGGCTTGCAGCAGTGGCGATATCTCAGCCGCCGAATATTACCTGATGCGCCTCAGTCCAAATGTGGGAGGGGGCTTGCCCCCGATGGCGGTGGGTCAGCTTGCACATGCATTGACTGAACCCCTGCTATCGGGGGCAAGCCCCCTCCCACATTGGATACTCAGCGCATCCAAAACTGAGGGCACCATAGTGAGTGGACTTCGAAGCTGGCTTTGGGTCATCTTTCCATCACTTACTGGTTAGCAGAAGGTACGTCTGACCTGCTCTCGACAATGTCAAGGTTGTATCTGCTGAGGCAGTCCAATAGTGTTTTCATGAACTGCCGTTTGTCGATTATTTCATCATCAAAGTAAGTATCAAACAGATAAAATATTGATTCAAAGCTTTCCCCAGTGCTAAGAAAATGCTGAAGTGTGTTGATGTACCATTCTCTTTCGTCCTGCCTATATTTCATGAATTCACGTTTGGTTAGCTCATCGAATAGCCATGTAAGCTCCTCGTGATGATTCACGTTTATGGAGGTAATGAGCTCTTCTCTGTCTACATCCCTGGTATTTTCGATGCAGTAAGTGAAAAGCAGGCCTTGGAGTATCGAGAGGTTTGGCTTGAGTTTCATTCGAGATCCTTAAAACTATGAAGAAAATACGTTGTTTAGCTTCGTGTAACTGTAATGTCGTTTTGCACTATATCGGTCCACGCATTGGTTCGGTCTTCTGGACAGGGGCCGCTTTGCAGCCCGTGCGGGAAATTCGCTTGCCACAAGGGGCCAATATGGCGCTGGAGAGCTTTTTTTTAAAAATTTAAATTTGATTCGTTATGGTAATTTTTCAAACAGCTTAAAAGAATTTGCATAAATCTTTTCTGATCGGTTACGGGTGCACTAAAGTAGGTTGACATGGTTTTAAAAACGGCATCGAAATTGTCGTTTATAGCTAGGAAGTGTGATATTGAATCAATGAACCACTCTTGCTCGGTTCTTGTGTAAAACAGGAATTCTGGTTTGGTCAGTTCGTCAAAAAGCTTTACGAGTTCTTCGTCGTTGTTTATGTTTCTTGATGAAATAATTTTCTCTCGTTCTAAGTCGTCCGTATTTTCAATGTCGTAAGTGAACAGGAGTCCACGGATTATTGACATGCTGGGTAGTTTTGTTTTCATATTGTTTTCTCGCGGCAGCCTCCGTTGTGTAGTTTTGTAAGCAGCGTAATAGCACGCTCATGAATTGCCTATGGTCAATTATCTCGTCATCGAAATAGGTGTCGAGAAGATAAAAAACAGAACTAAAATTTTCATCAGTATTAGATAGTGTTGAAGTGTTTCAATATGCCATTGTTGAATTTCAAGTTTGTATGATAGGAATTCTGGCTTGGTTAGTTTTTCAAAAAGCTCAGCGAGTTCTGTTTCGTTGTTGACATTTTTTGAAGCGATGAAGCGCTCTCTTTCAGGGTCGTCGTAGTTTTCAATGCTATAGGTGAATAGTAGGCTTTTGAGTATTGATAGTTCTGGTGTGAGCTTCATGTTTAGAATTCCGTGTACGCAGTAATCGGATGGCGCTGATCAGATAGCCGGATTGCAGAACGAAGCAGATTTAAATGTGGGAGGGGGCTTGCCCCCGATGGCGGTGGGTCAGTATTGCACATGCATTGACTGAACCACTGCTATCGGGAGCAAGCCCCCTCCCACATTGGATATTCGGTGTATTCAATACTGGGGGTCACCATGTGGAAGGGTCTTCGAGGCTGGCTTTTTGGAGATCTTCTTTCCAGACAGCTTGAGCGAGAATATAAATGTCCATTAAGAAACCCCTCGGGTCATCTAGCGCATACCACTCAGCTCTCGGCCACGATCCAGTTTCATTCTCGTCTATCTCGAATAACTTATCGAAGTTGTACTTTTCGTCCTTCAATTTGTTTTTTAAGCTTTCAATTAAAGCGTGTTTGTGTCTGTATGATAGATATTTCAAGTTCAAAGCATAATTTATTATAAGCTTTTTTCTATCGGATTTTTTATTTGGATCATATTGCGCGAGCTCCATGCCGAGCCCTTGCTCACGGTCATAAATATCAAAAGTCCCGATAAACCACATAAGGCTTGGATCAAACGGTTCGTTTAAGAATGGATCTTTCAGCATTATTTTTTCTCGGCAGGAAACGCGGTAAATGGTCGAGAGGTGTTCTTTCTATCAAACTTTATCTCAAACCAGTTCATGTTTTCGTTTAGGTGTGGGTTTTCAGGATTTCTGTTGTTCGGCCTGTATCCTCGACCTGCTCCCGGTAACTCCAATTTTAGTGTGGGATTTTTATTGTGATCTTGGCCATTGAATGGGTCGAGTCCGAGAGATTTGCGTGTCAACGCCTTATTCAAGGCATTCAACTGCATTTTCCAGCTATGAAACTGAGAGCTTAAATTGCCTCTTCCACCCGGGTTGGGCAATCCGGTGATCGGATCTGTTCCGTCAATAGCCCTTTGCTTCAATGCGGCGTCAGTTATTTCAGGTCCGTGCTTAGTAACGGTATGCATGTCATAGGTTTCTTCAATTTCTAGTACGCGCCGTTTTGCGTTCGCTTCGCTCAATTCCTTTATTCTATCCCGTCTCTGCTCACCGGCTGGCAGAGGGGCTGAAGGTTGCCCCTCACCAACTCTTGCTTTCTCAAGTGGGTTTTCTGGGCCGGTCCTTGACAGACACCCATTGCTACCCGGGCAATTATTCAACCCCAGCGGGTCCACCCACCCCGTAGGATTGGACGCGTACTGATAGGCGTTGACCCCACCCGCCAACTTCACCGGATCCGGCGTCAGGTAACGACCGATATCCGGATTGTAGTAGCGATGACGGTTGTAGTGCAGTCCGCTTTCCTGATCGAAATACTGCCCCTGAAAACGCAGTGGATTGTCGATCTTGCCTACGTCGAGTCGGGCGATCTGGCCGTAGGCGCGGTAGTGGGCGGACCAGACGATTTCGCCTGTGGGCGTGGTGAGTTCCTGCGGTGTGCCGAGGTGGTCGAGTTGGTAGTGGTAGGGCGTTGTGGCTTGTGGGCCGAAGCCTTCCAGTAGCGCCAGTGGGCGGAAGCTGCCGGGCTCGTAGATGTAGCTGCGGTGGCGTTCCGCATGATGCTCGGCAATCAGCTTGTCGCCTTGCCAGAAAAACTCCGTGGTCTTGCCGTCCACGGTCTTGCTGATGCGCCGCCCAAAGGGGTCATAGCGGTAGCTGGCGGTTTCGCCGTTGGGCTTTGTCACGCTGATCAGCCGATGCTGGCAGTCGTAACCATATTCAGTGACGAGCTGATGACCCTTGCCGCGTCGTTCGCGGATCAGGTTGCCGAAGGCGTCGTAGTCGTAGTGGCGGTCGCCCTGGATCACCAGGCGGTTCGCTGCGACGATGTCCGGCCCTGGGCGGTCTTGCATGAGCAGGTTGCCCGCTGGGTTGTGGGCGAAGCGTTCCTGCACGTCTTGGGAGTGGTCGGCGCGGGTCAGGCGGGCGAGGGGGTCGTAGTGGTAGCGGTGCTCGCCTTTGCGGGTGTCGAGCAGGCGGGTGAGGTTGCCGGATTTGTCGTAGTCGTATTGGCGCTGGTAGCGGTGGTTTTGGTGTTGGGTGACGGCGTGAGCGTGCAGGCGGTTTTGGTCGTCGTAGTGGTAGTGGCTGAGCAGCTGGCCTTGTTGGCGCTGGTGTTCGCGACCGTTTTTGAACAGGTGTGAGGTGAGCACTTCGCCATTGAGCTCGACGGTGGCGAGGTGGCCGCCTTTGTCGTGGTTGAAGGTGAGGCGGTTGTTGTCGGGCAGGCGCAGATTTTTCAGCTGGCCGCAGGCGTCGTAGCCGTAGCGCAAGGTGCCCCAGCCTTGGTGCTCGGCGACGAGGCGGTTTTGCTGGTCGTATTCGTAGGCCAGGGCCCAGTGGCCGTCCTCGACGCTGAGGAGGTTGCCTTGGCGGTCGTAGGCATAATCGATCGCGCTGCCATCGGGCAGGTTTTTTCGGACAAGGCGCCCGGCGTGGTCGCGCTCGTAGCGGGTGATGAGCTGACTGTTGTCGTCGCCGTATTCGGTCTTTTCCTGCAGGTTGCCGTTGAGGTCGTAGGCATAGGCGGTGCGCTGGCCGTCGAAGCCGGTTTCCTGTTGGAGCAGGCCGTTGGGGTGATAGGTGAGCTGGTAGGTTTCGCCGACTTCGTTTTCGATCTCGGTGAGCAACAGCCGGGCGTTGTCGTAGCGGTAGTGGACCTGGGTGCCGTCGGCGTTGAGGCGGCGGCTGATCAGGTGCAGGCCGTCGGCGTATTCGTAGTGGGTGACGTGGCCGAGTTCATCGCGCTCGGCGATGATTTTGCCGTAGGGGTTGTAGCTGAATTCCCGAGTGGCGCCGCCTGGCAAGACGAGGCGAATCAAGCGCCCGACGCTGTCCCACTGATACTGGGTTAGCGCGCCATATTCATCCTCACACGCTACTTGCCGCCCTAGATCGTCATAGCGATAGCGCTTGATCCCGCCAGTGGGCAATTGCTCCTCAAGCAACTGCCCACGTTCGTTCCATACCAGCCGATGACAACTGTGATCGGGGTACCAAACTCCGGTTAACTGCCCGCGTTTGTTGTAGCTGTAGTCCGTGACCTGCCCGTCAGGATCGGTCCTGCGCGTAACATCGCCCTGGCTATTACGCTCATATTTCCAGACCGCCTCACCACGCCTGACAACCCGTACGAAACCATTGTCATGCTCGTAGGACGTCGGCTCGTCATCCCCCGGAAACAGCGCCACCAAGCGTCCGGCTTCGTCGTACTGATAGGCCGTCACCGCGCCCAGCGGGTCTTGCTCGACGGTCAGCCGGCCTTGGTCATCGTAGGATTTGAAGTGCTGGGCGCCGTCGGGATCGATGCGCTGTACCAACCGCGCCCAGTCGTCGTGGACGTAAACTTCCTGGCTACCATCGGCGTTGTGCACGGTGACACGGCCGTCATCCGCCCAGGCATAACGCGTGTCCATCTGCGAAAAACTCGCCCAATGCCGGACACAGCGTGCCGCCTTGCCGACGCCTTCCCACGCCCAAAAGAAACTCGCCCCACCGGCCAACTGCCGCTCGACAATGACGTGCTGATCGTCGTACCGATAACGCTCGCTTTCCCCTACGGCATTGGTCGCGCAAACCAGTCGTCCGTCTTCGTCATAGGCGTAGGAAACGACGTTCTGCTCGGTCTCCCAGACGTAGGGCCCACGGTCTTTGGCGCGATGAACCTGGTAGTCCACCGCGACGATGCGATCCAGCTCATAGCGCAGCAACAGTGAGCGACCAGCTCCGTTATCCAACCGCTCAATTCGCCCGGAATGATCACGGCAAATGCGCAGGCGGTTGTCATACGCATCACTGATCGAGACCAGCACACCATCACGAAAGTGATAAAACCGCGACGCCTGGGCCAGCACTAACTCATCAGGTGCCGAGCCCAGGTAGATCGCCGCTTCGGCCAGGCTGTTGGTGATCGCCGGTCGAGAATCTGTGGGCAACGGAAACTGCGTACGGCGATTCTCATGGTCGGTCCACACCACCGACTCGCCCGACACAACAAGCCTGTGCGCCAGCGCGTGACTCCAGCCAAACCCCAACCCACAATCCACTTCCACCGCACTGGTGCGATACAAGCGTGTCCACTCAAACGGTAAAACCCCGTCCAGGGCACCATCGGTGAGGGTCAGCAATTCCTCCCCGGTGACCATCGACACCGGGCAGCCGTTGGTAACGGTCTTGTCCGCTGGCGCCGCCGCATCCCCCTTGGGATTCGAAGCCACGACAGGCACATCATCCACACGCTCTTTCTGCTTCAGCACCGCGTTCTGCCGCGCCTTCCAGCGCATCTGCATCGTGCCTTGCTTCAGCCCGCCGACCACCCCGCGAACCGCCACCGCTTTGTAACGGTCAACCGCCTGCATGAACTTCGTGAGAATCGCCAGCACTCCCTCCACGAAGCCCAATGCCGCCGCAAGAATCTGCTTGCCGTACTTGACCAGGCGCATGCTCAAATACGCCACGCCCGCCGCTGGCAACGCGATGGTCAACACTGCGCCAATCATCAGATCAATCAGCAGCGACACCATAAAACTGGCGGCTGCCTGCGCAACTTCACTGGGCGGTAACGCGTCCAGCCAGATCATGGCGGTGCGCAGTAACAGGTACAGCGCCGCTTCATCACTGGCCAGCAGCATCGCCTGCTCCATGACCCTGGGCGCATCGGTGGCGATCTGCGCCAACTTGGCCGCCTCGCTGCCCAGTTGCTCGACGTACTTCAACGGGTCTTCAAGCATCGCCTGCACCAGCTTGAGGCTGTCCCACACGTCATGGATCGCCGCCCAGCTGCCTGCCAGCACGCCGCTGCCAATCGCGCTGGCAGTAGAGCTTTCCCAGTGGGGTTTGAAGCTTTTCCACTGCGACCGAAGCCACTGTTCCAAGTCCGCCGTCAGCCCGGCATAGGAGGTAAACAAGTCGTCCACTTGCTGCGCTGAAACACCACCCTGAACCCGCACCTGATAGCGCCCGCCGGCGGCGCAGTAGTGCGAACCCTTGCCGTGCTTATCGAGCATCACCCGCGTGGAACTGCCGTCATCCAGGCCAATCACCTCAACCGGGATATCGCCAATCGGCACGTCATACGCTGATTCGAATTTGCTCTCGATCTTCAGCACGCCACCCACCGGGCAGCGGGCCACGGTAGAAAAATCCGCGTCGCTAAGGCTTACCGAACGCTGGGAATCCCCAACCCGTAACACCCGGTCCATGCCCAGCAACGACGGCATATCCGCTGCATGACTGACCGAATCCAGCGCACGCGAATACCAGGCGCCCATCTGCTGGCGGTACTCCACCAGGCTCTGATGGAAACCATCCAGCTCGTGTTCGATAGCGGCGATGTGGGTGGCGTGGGTCATCCGCGACCACTCCCCACGGGGGACGGCCACGCAACCAGCGCACTAACAAGAAAAACCATCTGCAATCCCTCGCACTGTTCAATCAGGCGAGGGACTTTGCAGAGGTTTGCAGGGAGGGGGAGTAGAGCTTATCCGGCGTTTACGTGGGACGTTTCAGCAACCTCGTCGCGTAGCACCAGGCTGCACAGCGCCGGCAGGAACAACAGCGTCAACACCGTGCCCACCAACACCCCGCCAATCAACACATAGGCCAGGGACGACCAGAACACCGACAGCGTCAGCGGAATAAACGCTAGCGCCGCTGCCAGTGCGGTGAGGATCACCGGACGCGCTCGACGCACCGTGGCTTCGATGATTGCCTCGCGAATCGCCATGCCGTGGTCCTGGTTCTGGCGAATCTGATCGGTGAAGATCAGCGTATTGCGCATCAGGATGCCGCCGATGCCGATCAAGCCCAGGATCGCGTTAAACCCAAACGGTTGATTGAACAGCAGCAAGGTCGGCACTGCGCCAATCAAGCCCAGGGGCGCGGTGGCGAAGACCATCAACATCACGCCGAATGAGCGCACCTGGAACATGATCACCGTGAGGGTCAGCAGGATCATGATCGGGAACAGCGCCGCCAGCGCCACGTTGGCCTTGGCGCTTTCTTCCACCGGGCCGCCGATGTCGATGTGGTAACCGGGCGGCAGCTTGGCGATCAGGGGTTGCAGGTCTTTGTACACGGCCATTTCCACATCGGGCGGTTGTACCCCGTCGATAATGTCGGCGCGCACTTCTACGGTGGTTGCGCGGTTACGGCGCTTGAGGATCGGCTCTTCCATCACCGCCTGGAAATGCCCGACCTGGGCCAGCGGCACCGACGTGCCGGCGCTGTTGGTCAGGGTCATGCTGTTGAGATTGGCGAGGTCTTCGCGCTGGCTGCCCTGGGCGCGGGCCACCACGGATACGGTGCGGTTGCCTTCGCGCACTTCGGTGATCGGGTTGCCGCTGAGCAGGGCGTTGAGTTGGGATTTGACATCGTCGGGGGTGAAGCCGAGCAAGCGCAGGCGATCCTGGTCCAGCACCAGGCGATAACCGCTGGTGCGCTCGCCCCATTCGAGGAAGGTGTCACGGGTCAGCCGATTGGCGGCCACCACTTGGCGCACTTGCTCGGACAGCCCGCGCAGCTCGTCCAGGTTGGGCCCGGATACACGGAACACTACGGGGAACGGCACCGGCGGGCCGAACACCAATTGGGTGACACGCACCCGCGCCGCTGGAAACTCACCAGCCGCGATGCGCTCGCGCATGCGCACTTTCAATGCGTCACGGGCGTGGGAGTCCGGGGTTTGCACGATCAACTTGGCGAATGCCGGGTCAGGCATTTCCGGGTTCAGCGACAGGAAGAACCGCGGTGCGCCGCCGCCTACATAGGTGTCGACCATGCTCGTCTGCGGCTCTTGCAGCAGGGCTTTCTCCACCTGCGCCGCCACTGCCTCAGTGCTTTTGAAGGCGCTGCCGGGCGGCATATACACTTCCAGGATCAGCTCCGAACGGTCGGAGTCGGGGAAGAACTGTTTCTTCACCACCGCCATACCCAGGCCGCACAGCACAAACGCGGCCACCACCAGCCCGGTCACCAGCCAGCGCCCGCGCACGCAGGCCTCCACCAAGCAACGGAGTTTCTGATAGTAACGCCCGGCATAAATCGCATCGTGCCCACCGGGCACAGGCTTGATCTGCGGCAACAGCTTCACGCCCAGATAGGGCGTGAATACCACCGCCACCAACCACGATGAAATCAATGCAAAGCCGACGATCCAGAAGATATTCCCGGCGTACTCGCCTGCACCGGATCGCGCAAACCCCACGGGTAAAAAACCGATGATCGTCACCAACGTACCGGTCAGCATGGGTGCGGCCGTGGAACTCCAGGCATAGGTCGCCGCATGGATACGATCAAAGCCTTCTTCGAGTTTCACCACCATCATCTCGATGGCGATGATCGCATCATCCACCAGCAAGCCCAGGGAAATGATCAGCGCGCCCAGGGTCACGCGGTCGAATTCGCGCCCGGTGACCAGCATGATCACGAACACGATCGACAACGTCAGCGGCACGGCTGCCGCCACCACCAGGCCCACGCGAAAGCCCAGGGCCAGCAGGCTGATCAGCATCACCACGGCCAAGGCGACGAAGAACTTGAGCATGAACTCATTCACCGCCAGGCTGATGTTTTTCGCCTGGTCGGAAACCTTGACGAAGTTCACGCCCAGGGGCAGGTCGGCGCGGATTTTGGCTTCCTGGGCCTGCAGGCTCTGGTCCAGTTCCAGGCCGTTCCAGTGTTTCTCCATGATCACCCCGAGCATCAGCGCCGGGTCGCCCTGGTGGCGGATACGGTAGCTGGGCGGGTCCTCATAACCGCGGCTGACGCTGGCGACATCGGCAATGCGCAGCACGCGGCCATTGACTTGCAGGGGCACATTTTCAATCAGCGCCAGGCTGTCGAAGGCACCGTCGATACGGATATACGCACGGGCGCCAGCGGTTTCGACAAAGCCCGAGGGCGCCACCGCGTTTTGTGCGGCGAGGGCGGCGAAAATCTGCTCGGGCTTGATGCCCAGGGTCGCCAGGCGCTCATAGGAAAACTCGACAAACACCCGTTGGGCCTGCTCGCCAAGAATATTGACCTTCTTCACCCCCGGCAGGTTGAGCAAACCCTGGCGCAGGGTCTCGGCCATTTGCACTTGCTGACGATGGGGCAGGTGTTCGGCTTCCAGGGCGTACAGCGCGAAATACACATCAGAGTATTCATCGTTGAAAAACGGGCCGATCACGCCTTTGGGCAATTGCGCGGCTTCGTCACTGAGCTTCTTGCGGGTCTGGTAGAACAGTGCCTGGATTTCGCTCGGGCGCGTGGATTCTAGAAAGGTCATGCGCATCGACACAAAACCCGGCTGGGCGATGGTCTCGACGCGGTCGTAGTAGTCCAGCTCCTGCAGGCGCTTTTCCAGGCGGTCGGCCACCTGTTCCTGCATTTCCTGGGCGGTGGCGCCCGGCCAGGCGGCGGTGATGGTCATGACCTTGACGGTAAACGAGGGGTCTTCGGCGCGCCCCAGTTTGCCGAACGCGAACATTCCGGCGACCAGGATTGCAATGAGCAAGAACAGCGTCACTGCGCGGTGTTTGACCGCCAGTTCAGAGAGGTTGAGCCCGCGCATGATCATTGGTCCTGTTTGCGGTTGAGGGCCAGGGCCTGGGCGGGGAGCAAGCGCACCTTGTCGCCGCTGTGCAGCAGGTGCGCACCCAGGGCGACGATGGTTTGCCCAGGTTGAACGCCGCTGTCGAGCAGGGCGTCTTCCTGGCCGAGGCGGGCGACTTTCACCGGCGCGAAGGTCAGCGTGTTGTCATCGCCGATCAGCCACACGCCGGGGCCCTGGCCTGCGTCCTGCAACGCGCCAATCGGCACGCGGGTTTGCGCGGCTTGGCCGTTGCCTTGCAGGCGTACGGTGATGGTGGAACCGAGGGCGAAACGCTCGACGGCACCGTGCAACACATAGCGGGCGCGGTAGGTGCGGGTGATGGGGTCGGCGCTGGCGGACAGCTCGCGCAGGCTTGCGGCCACGGCCTGGTCGGGGGCGCCGAAGGGGAAGGCCAGGGCTTTTTGCGCGGCCAGGTCGCGCTGGTTTTCCGGCAGGTTGACGATGGCTTCACGGGCGCCGTCGTGGGCCAGGCGCGCGACGATTTGCCCTTCGGCCACCACTTGGCCGCGGTCTGCTCGCACGTCGGTGATGATGCCGTCGCCATCGGCCTTGAGCACCGAGTAGGTGCGGCGGTTTTCGATCTGGCTGGCATCGGACTGCGCCGCGGCCAGTTCCGCCTCGGCAACACGCAGGTTGGTGGCCGACTGGTCGAAGATCTGCCGTGACACTGCGCCGGTACTGGCCAGGCGCTGGTAGCGGTTTTCATCGTCGCGGCGTTGGCGCAGCTGGGCCTGGGCGGCGTTGACGCGATTCTTGGCCGAGCGCAGCGCCAGTTCGAAGTCGCCGATGTCCAGCACCAGCAAGGTATCGCCACGGGCAACGCGCTGGCCGGGGTCGACCTTGCGCTCGATCACCTTGCCGCTGACCCGAAAGCCCAGGTCGCTTTCGGTGCGGGCAGCGACCACACCGGTATACGCGCTTTGCTGGGTGCCCGCGGCTTCGACGGTGGCCGCCAATACGGGGCGTGGCTGCGGCGCTTGAGCGGCGTTGTCAGCTTGGCTGTGGCAGCCACCGAGCAACATCAACAGGGCCAGGGGCGTGAGAAGACGCAGGGGGAGAGGGGGCATGGCGGGCTCCAGGGGTAACCATTGGGCAAAAAATTATGGACATAATTTTTTACGCATATTATGGTCGAAATATAAATTAATCCAGCCCCTGCTCAAAGGCCGCCAGTACCGGGCCTATGCCGTGGCCCTGGCCTGCACCTACGGCGCCATGTTTGCAGTGATCGCCGGCTCCTCGGCGGTGTTCATCAACCTGCTGGGGTTAAGCAGCCTGGAGTACGGCCTCAACTTCGGGTTGATCGTGTCGATGCTGATCGTGGGTTCCACCTATACCCGGCGTAATATCCAGCGCCTGGGGCCGCAGCGGATTGTGGCGATGGGCGTGACAATGGTCGCGCTCGGCGGGGTGGCAGCGCTGGTGATCTACGCACTGTTCGGGCTGTCGGTGGTGGGGCTGGACGTGCCCATTGCCCTGGTCACCCTCGGCGGTGGCCTGGTGTTGCCCGGTGCGGTGACCGGCGCGGTGATGCCCAATGCGCACCGTGCCGGTTTGGCGGCAGGGCTGATGGGGTTCGCGCAGATGTTCGGTGCCACCTGCAGCGGTTTGCTGTTGAGCCAGCTGCGCGATGGCAGTGCCGCGCCGATGGTGATGATTCAAGCCGGGTTTGCGCTGTCGGCCTTTGTTGCATTCCAGCTGTTGCGCCAGCGCCAACTTAAAACATTGTCCTATACATAGAACGATCAGGGCCGGTTTTGCCGTCTAGTGCTCAGGGATGAGGCGATTTATTGTGTACCCACTTTGGAGGTACACATGAAAAAGCTGATTGGTATCTACACCAGCCCTCGCGCCCACTGGGTCGGCGATGGCTTCCCGGTACGCACTTTGTTTTCCTACGACACCATGGGCAAGCACATCAGCCCATTCCTGTTGCTGGACCACGCCGGGCCGACCGAATTCACGCCCACCGAACAGCGCCGTGGCGTCGGCCAACACCCGCATCGCGGCTTTGAAACCGTGACTATCGTCTATGACGGCGAAGTCGAGCACCGCGATTCCACCGGTGCCGGCGGCAAGATCGGCCCCGGCGATGTGCAATGGATGACCGCGGCCAAGGGCATTCTCCACGAGGAGTTCCACTCCCAGGATTTCGCCCGTCGCGGCGGGGCGCTGGAAATGGTGCAACTGTGGGTCAACCTGCCGGCCAAGGACAAAATGGCCGATGCCGGCTACCAGACCATCATCGATGGCGATATTCCGGTGCTGCCACTGGCGAACGACGCTGGCAACCTGCGCCTGATCGCCGGTGAATTCGCCGGTGCTCATGGCCCGGCCCGTACCTTTACGCCGATTGACGTGTGGGACTTGCGCCTCAATGCCAATAAGGCGGTCACGCTGGACCTGCACGCCGGGCGTAATACGGCGCTGGTGATCCTCAGCGGCACTGTGCTGGTCAATGGCGATGAAGTTGCGCGCCAAGGTCAGCTGGCGCTGTTCGAGCGTGACGGTAACCAGGTCACCCTGGAGTCGAATGACGACGCCAAGGTGTTGCTGCTCAGCGGCGAACCCATCGACGAGCCCATCGTCGGCCACGGTCCGTTCGTGATGAACACCGAGCAGGAAATCCACCAAGCGTTCGCCGACTTCCAGTCGGGCAAGTTCGGGCAGATGCACGCCTGAATGCCGGGTTGGTTTAAATAACCCTTGTGGGAGGGGACTTGCCCCTCCCACATTTTTTCCTGCGCTATACCCGTCTTATCGATTTCATGCGATCTTCTCGGCATTCGCCCTGGAGTCGCCTGGATGCCCTCATTTATCGCTGATCACCCGATGCTGTGCGCCGTGGCGTTGATCTTTATCGACATCGCCGTGTGGCGTCTTATCTCCGCCGACCTGGCCAACTGGAAACTCGCCGCGCGGTTGGTGATCTTCGCGGTATTCAGCGTCGTGTTGTTCAACGACGGCATGAACCCCATGCAAGGGGCGCCCTATGCTGACGACACCACCTTGCACCTGGCCGCCACGGCGTTGCAGATCGGCTGGTGGTTGTTCGCTGCGCGCACCCTGACGGTGTTGCTCGGCGCGGTGATGATGCAGCGGGTCGGGCATACCGGGCGCTTGTTGCAAGACCTGATGGGCGCGGTGATCTTCCTGATCGCGATCATCGCCGCCATGGCCTATGTGCTCGACCTGCCGGTCAAGGGCGTGCTGGCCACCTCCGGTGCGGTGGCGATCATCGTCGGCCTGGCGTTGCAAAGTACCTTGAGCGACGTGTTTTCCGGGATCGTCCTCAATACCACCAAGCCTTACCAGATCGATGACTGGATCTCCATCGATGGCACCGAAGGCCGTGTCACCGATATCGACTGGCGCGCCACGCGTTTGCAAACCTCCCAGGGCAGCCTGGCGGTGATCCCCAACTCCCTGGCGGCCAAGGCCAAGATCATCAATTTCTCGCGCCCGGCGGACATGTTCGGCCTGGCAGTGAGCCTGCAAGTCAGCCCCCACGCACGTCCGCAAACCGTGATTGAGGCCCTGGAGCGGGCAATGCAGGGCTGTCGGCCATTGCTGGCCCAGCCGGCCCCGAGCGTGGCGTTCAAAGCCTCGACCAGTGGCGGCGTGGAATATGAAATCAGCGGCTTCGTACCGGCCATGGGCCTCAAGCGCGAAACGCGCAACCTGCTTTACGATTTGGCCTACCGGCACTTGCAGGCGGCGGGTGTGGGCCTGTTGTCTGCCACCGAGGGCAGCACGCCGCCAGCGGTGTCCGGTGCCCGGGCGTTGCTTGAACGCTCGTCGATTTTCTCCACCTTGCGTCAGGAAGAAAAAGACACCTTCAGCCAAAACATGACCCTGCACACCTACCGCGCAGGGGAGATGATCCTGGCGGCGGGGGAGGTCAGCGATCACTTGTTCATCATTGAATCCGGCGTGGTCTCGGTGCTGTTGGTCAAGGACGGGCACAAGTTCGAGGCCGGGCGCATGGGCCCTGGGGAGGTGATCGGCGAATCCGGCATCCTCTCGGAACAGGCGGCGCTGGCAGATTTTTCGGCCAAGACCTACTGCACGCTTTATCGCATCGAAAATGAATACCTCAAGCCCTGCCTGGACGCACGGCATGATATCGGCGAAGCCATGAAGGCGCTGCTGGACTTCCGTCGGCATGCCGCCCAGGCCCTGACCGAAGACGCGCCCGTGGTGCCGGTGAAGAAGGGCTTCCTGCAATGGCTGCGCAAGCGTGGCCTGTAGATTGGTCACCTGTTCTTCGCCCGGATTGGCTATTCCTCCAGGACGCCTTGGTGACTAACCTGCTCACCAATCCCACCGTTCTGGAGCAACACCATGCAAACCCGTACCGATTTCTACACCGCTTCCCCCGACGCCATGAAAGCCATGCTGGCGCTGGAAGCGGCGGTCGGCAAACTTTCCATCGAATTACCGCTGCTCGAACTGGTGCGCCTGCGCGTCTCGCAGATCAACGGCTGCGCGTTCTGCCTGGACATGCACACCGCCGACGCCCGCAAAGGTGGCGAAACCGAGCGGCGTTTGTACACCGTGTCGGCCTGGCGCGAGACCCCATTCTTTACCCCGCGTGAACGCGCCGCGCTGGCCTGGGCTGAAAGCCTGACCCTGCTCAGCCAGACCCACGCTCCGGATGCAGACTTCAATGCCCTGGCCGCCGAGTTCAGCCCACAGGAACAAGTCGACCTGAGCGTGGCCATCGCCACCATCAACAGCTGGAACCGCCTGGCGGTGGGCTTTCGCAAGATGCCCAAATAGCCCCTTGTAGGCGGGTGAATCAGAAATTCACCGATGCACTCAAGCGCGCCGTCAACGGCGCGCCCTGGAACAGGTAGTCATCGCCCATGTACTCGCCCGCATCGCGCCAGTAGCGCTTGTCGAACAGGTTGTCGACGCTCAGGCGAAACACCGTTTCATACCCATCGACCTTGGTGGTGTAGCGGCTGCCGAGATTGACCACTGCATAGTCGCCCACCTCCACAGTGCCGTTGCGGTTGGCCGACTTCCTGGCGCTGTATTGCACACCGCCCAGCACCGCCAGCCCATTGACCCACGGCAACGCATAGTCGGCGTACACACTGGCACGCAGCTTGGGCACATTGATCGCCTGGTGGCCTTCATAGTCCGGGGTGCCGCTGCCGCTCACCCGTGCGCGGATAGCCGCGACGCTGGTTGCGATTTGCAGGCGCTCGGTGGCCCAGCCGGTGGCGGACAGTTCCAGGCCGGTGTTTTTCTGCTCGCCCTGTTGCACATAGGTAAAGTTGCCCGCGCCATCCGGCTTGGAATACTGGTAGGCCTGACGTGTCTGGAATACGGCGGCGGCGAAACTGATGCGGCGCCAATCGTACTTCACCCCGGCTTCGATCTGCCGTGACGTAGTGGGCGCCAGGGTTTCGCTGCTGTTGGTGGCGAACCACGGCGCGGTGCCGCCCAGGGACAGGCCCTTGCTGTAGCTGGTGTAGAGCGAGATGTTCTCAATCGGCTTATAGATCAGCGAGGCCTGGGGCAGGAATACATACTGTTGGGTATGCCGTGACTCAGCGCCGTTCTTGTCGAAAGCCTTTTCATCCAGGCGCACTTCACGCCCACCGAGAATGGTTTGCCATTGCTCATTGAAGCGAATGCGGTCGGTGACGAACAGGCCGTACTGGCGGCTGTCGAGGTTGCGATGGCTATCATTGAGCGGCTTGTCGGTGGGTGGGAAGCTCGGCGCATCCTGATGGATATTGCCGCTGCCGATGTATTCATTGACCGAGTCGCGCTTGTCGACCACCCGGCGAAATGCGCTGGTGCCGAAGGTCAACTCATGACCCAGGCCAGCGGTGTCGAATAGCCCGGTCATGGCTGCCTGGATTTCATCATCGCGGCGGGTGTCGTCGGGGCTGCGATAGTCGTAGATGTCGTAGTCACCTTCGGGGCTGAAGGTGTTGGCATTGCAGTTGCTGACGTAATAGCAGCCCCAGGCAAACGAACTGTAGTCATCAATCACCACCTTGCTACGCGCCGCGCTGACAGTGCCTTTCCACTGGTCGCTGAAACGGTACTCGAACTTGCCGTTGAGGTTCAGCGAATCGATCCCCACTTGCTTGCCGCCGCTCTGATGCCCCAGCAGCCTCTTCGGTGAGGCGTCGTGGGGCACTTCGGTGCCACCCAACAGTTGGTAACCCGGCACCGAGCGCTGTTGCTTGTTCTGGTATTCGGCATCCAGTTGCAGCAGGGCGTCGGGGCTGATGTTCCAGTCCAAGGCCAGGGACACAAAATCGCGCTGGCCATTGGCGTGTTCCACATAGGAATTGAGGTCTTCATGGGCGACATTGGCGCGCAGGCCCAATTGCTGCTCGCTGCCAAACCAGCCACCGACGTCCGTGGCGATATAGCCGCTGCCGCGATCGTCGGTAGAGATGGTTACCGAGCGTACATCTTCAGGGCGCTTGGTCACGTAGTTGATCACGCCGCTGGGCTCGGAAATGCCGCTCTGCAACCCGGCCAGGCCCTTGAGCACTTCCACCTGCTGCTTGTTTTCCAGGGCGACGTTCTGCTCGCCGGTGATGGTGCGCCCATTGATCTTGTAGCTGCTGGCCGCGTTCAGCGAGAAGCCACGCACCACGAAATTTTCGTAATAGCCAATCGGCGCATAGCTGTCACCCACCGACGCATCGTTGCGCAGCACTTCACTGAGCAGGCGCGCTTGCTGGTCCTTGATCAGGGCGGCGTTGATCACCGTAATCGAGGCCGGCGTGTCCAGCAACGGTGCTTCATCGAAACCGCCCACCGAGGCAGTTTCGTTACGGTAGCCGGACTCATCCTGCCCCTGGACCTTGACCGCCGGCAGTTCAATCTCCGCGGCCAGGCTGCTGCCGATACCGCCGCTGAGCAGCAGGCCGAGAGCCAAACGTGTACTGACGACGGGACGAAAACGCAAAACCATGGGGCAGGGCCTTATAGCGCAGGGCGGGGGCGCATAAGCTAGGCATAACGGCCAGGTTTTACAAGCGTTCGGTACGCGCGCGTGTGCTGAGACACGGCGTCTCAACCCCTACGCCAAACCCCTTGCGCCTCGACAGCCCCGGCAGGCATCTGCGATAGACAAGGCTCTCTCATCCTTGCAGGAGATCGTCATGAGTATTGCTGGAAAAGTTGCGCTGGTGACCGGCGCCGGGCAGGGCATTGGCCGGGCCATCGCCCTGCGCCTGGCACAGGAGGGGGCCGACATCGCCCTGGTCGACATCAATGGTGCCAAGCTTGAAGCCGTGGCCGCAGAAGTGTTGGCCCTGGGGCGCAAGGCCTCGGTGTTTATCGCCGACGTGTCCAAGCGCGATCAGGTGGTGGCGGCAGTTGAGCATGCACACCAGACCCTTGGCGGCTTCGACATCATCGTCAATAACGCCGGTATCGCGCAGATCGACTCATTGCTGGACGTCAGCCCGGAACAGGTCGAGCGCACCCTTGGTATCAATGTGCAAGGCGTGTTATGGGGTATCCAGGCCGCCGGCAAGAAACTCAAGGCGCTCAAGCAAAAGGGCAAGATCATCAATGCCTGCTCTATCGCCGGCCATGAAGGCTTTGCGCTGCTGGGCGTGTACTCGGCCACCAAGTTCGCCGTGCGTGCCCTGACCCAGGCGGCGGCCAAGGAACTGGCAAGCGCCGGGATCACGGTCAATGCCTACTGCCCAGGCGTGGTGGGTACCGATATGTGGGTGGAGATCGACAAGCGCATGGCCGAGATTACCGGGGCCGAGGTGGGGGCGACCTACAAGAAGTACGTGGACGGAATTGCCTTGGGCCGTGCGCAAACGCCGGAGGATGTGGCTGGGTTGGTGGCCTACCTGGCCGGGCCGGATGCGGACTACATGACCGGGCAAGCGCCGTTAATCGACGGTGGCTTGGTCTACCGCTGACCTCTCAAGACCTGCCCGGTCAAATGTGGGAGGGGGCTTGCCCCCGATGGCGTCAGCCCAGCAAACATAGATGTTGGCTGACCCACTGCTATCGGGAGCAAGCCCCCTCCCACATGTTTAATTCCGTTGTGTCAGTGCTTGCGGGGCATGTCGATGCCCAGTTGGTTGACCCGGCGGTACAGGGTAGCCCGGGAAATACCCAGTGCCTGTGCCGTCGGCAACGGCTTCCAGCGGTGCCGGACCAACGCATCCAGCACCACCTGACGTTCGGGGCTCACGCTCGGTTCTGCAGCCAGCGAAACCTGTTCGCCGCGCACTTGCACCGGTAGATCCGCCAACTGGATGGTCCCGCCCTCACACACGGCACAGGCATACGCCAGTACGTGGTGCAACTGGCGCACATTGCCCGGCCAGGCATAGCCCAGCAGCCGTTCCAGTGCAGCCTGGCCGATGCCGACCGAGACGCCGCCGCGTGCTTGCTGCTCCAGCAACCGGTTGATCAGTGCCAGCTTGTCACTGCGTTCGCGCAGCGGCGGCAGGCAAAAGCGCGCGCAGCCGAGGCGGAAGTACAGGTCTTCGCGAAAGCGCCCGTCGCTGACCAGCGCGGCCAGGTCACGGTGGCTGGCGCAGATCACTTGGATGTCCACAGTGCGGCTCTTGGCCCCGCCCAGGGGCGCGACTTCGCCTTCGGCCATCACCCGCAGCAGGCGCGTCTGCAACGCCAGCGGCATATCGCCGATTTCATCGAGGAACAACGTACCGCCATCGGCCTGTACCAACAGCCCCGCCATGCCTTTGCTGGATGCACCGGTAAAAGCCCCGGCCACATAGCCGAACAGCTCGCTTTCAATCAGGTTCTCGGGGATCGCTGCGCAGTTGACCGCGACAAAGGGCCCCGTACGCCGGGCGCTGCGTTCGTGCAGTTGGCGAGCGAAAACTTCCTTGCCGGCGCCGGTTTCCCCCTGCACCAGTACCGGCAGGTTGCGGTCCTTGACGCGTACGGCCAGGCGCAGGTGTTCTTCCACCCGCGGGTCGACCTGAGCGTGCGCAACCGCTCGCGGCGGTTTGCGTCGCGGGGTATTGACCCGCACGTGCAATACGCCAGGCTCGCCCAGCCATGGCAGGTGTTGGGTCGATTGGTCCGTCACCGAGCGCAACGCATCCAGGTCGAACACTTCACCGATGTAGTCGGGCACCTGGCCGAAGCGCCGGCGCAATGCCTGGCGCGCCTTGCTGTTCAGGGCCCGTAGCCGGCCGTCCTGATCCCATGCCAGCAGCAGGTCCGGCTGGCTGTCCACATAGCCTGGTGTGCCGTGGGCCTGGAGCACCCAATGCTCGCGGGCACTGTGCATGAAGAAGGCGTTTTCGATGGCTTGCGCACTCTGCGCCACCATCTGCCGCACCAGGTGCTGGCTGCGTCGGTCATCCGGGGATTTGAGCGCCGAGGCGTCCATCACCCCCAGCAGGTTGCCCTGGGGGTCGAAGATCGGGGCGGCGGAACAGGTCAGGCCGATAAAGGCGGCACGGAAATGGTCGCGCTTGTGCACGGTCACGGCGGCTTTGCTGGTCAGCACCGTGGCCACGCCGCAGGTGCCTTCCTCGGCTTCCGACCAACAGGTGCCGAGATACAGGCCGGCTTTGCGACAGTCGCTGCGAATGGCGGTGTCCACGCGGTGGTCGAGGGTCTGGCCCTGGGCGTCGGTGAGCATCACGCAGTAGTCGGCGTGGCGCACACGGTGGTGCAGTTGCCCGACTTCTTCGCCGGCGATGCGCATGAACAGCTCAGCGCGCTCGCGGCATTCCTTGAGCAAGGGTTCGGTGAGAATGCGCGGCCCCTGCAGCGACCCGGGGTCGAGGTGGTATTGCTCCATGGAACGGCGCCATGAATCGAAAATCAGCGCCGGCACCGGCGCCTGGGGCAGTCGATCGGCATTTCGGACCACGCGACTGACGCAGTCGACGTGTTCTCTGGAGTTCGCGGCGAGCATAAGGCCTCCGGTTCTCGATCCTTGTTGTTATGCCCGCCATTAAGCGCCCATGGGCGCCGACCGACAAGGTTGGCCTGACCAACAGCCAGCGCTGAGACGCAGCGTCTCAGCCCGCCTGAGACGGAGCCTGCACAGTGCAATGGCGGGTCTCATTCTGCGCTGGCATGGCGCAGCGGCACAACCGTTCGGCACTGCTCTGGGTCAAGGCTTTGCCGGTTTTTCGTGGGCCTTGGCACAGCCTGTGCTCAAGCGCTTACAGCTGGCCGCAGCCAGCCTTTTGTGTGTCGAGACAACCTGGAGAACAACAAGATGTCCACTCACCTGTCCACCGATCAATTGCTGCATGCCTACACGGTGATGCGCACCATTCGTGACTTCGAAGAACGCCTGCATGTGGAATTCGCCACCGGCGAGATCCCTGGTTTCGTGCACCTGTATGCCGGCCAGGAAGCCAGCGCTGCCGGGGTCATGGCGCACCTCAACGATGAAGACTGCATCGCCTCCAACCACCGTGGTCACGGCCATTGCATCGCCAAGGGCGTGGATGTGTTCGGCATGATGGCCGAGATCTACGGCAAGAAAACCGGCGTGTGCGGCGGCAAGGGCGGCTCCATGCATATTGCCGACCAAGAGAAGGGCATGCTCGGCGCCAACGGCATTGTCGGTGCCGGTGCGCCGTTGGCGGCAGGCGCTGCGCTGGCCTCCAAGCTCAAGGGCAGCCAGGGCGTGGCCGTGGCGTTCTTCGGCGACGGCGGCTCCAACGAGGGCGCGGTGTTCGAGGCGATGAACCTGGCGTCGATCATGAAGCTGCCGTGCCTGTTCGTCGCCGAGAACAACGGCTATGCCGAGGCCACCGGTTCCGGCTGGTCGGTGGCGTGCAAGGACATTGCCGAGCGGGCAGTGGGCTTTGGCATGCCGGGGGTGATTGTCGATGGCAATGATTTCTTCGCGGTGTACGCGGCGCTGGGCGTGGCGGTGGAGCGCGCACGGCAGGGCGAAGGGCCGACTTTGGTGGAAGTGAAGCTCAGCCGCTTCTATGGCCACTTCGAAGGCGATGCACAAACCTACCGGGGCCCGGATGAAGTCAAGAACCTGCGCGAATCCCACGACTGCCTCGCCCTGTTCCGCCAGCGCTGCAATGCCGAAGGCTGGCTCGATGCCGCGCAGTTCGAACGTATCGACGGCGAGGTCGCGCAATTGATCGACGACGCGGTGCGCCTGGCCAAGTCCGATCCCAAGCCCCAGGCCGCCGACCTGCTCAGTGATGTCTACGTCGCTTACCGCTAATAACAACAACAGGTGGAAAAAATCCCATGGCTCGCAAAATCAGCTATCAGCAGGCAATCAACGAAGCCCTGGCCCAGGAAATGCGCCGGGACCAGAGCGTGTTCATTATTGGCCAGGATGTGTCCGGCGGCACCGGTTCGCCCGGCGAGCAGGACGCCTGGGGTGGTGTGCTGGGGGTGACCAAAGGTCTTTACCCTGAGTTCCCGGAGCGCGTACTCGACGCGCCGTTGTCCGAAGTCGGCTATGTCGGCATGGCCGTCGGCGCCGCCACTCGTGGCATGCGGCCGGTGTGCGAGTTGATGTTTGTCGACTTTATCGGCTGCTGCCTAGACCAGTTGCTCAACCAGGCCGCCAAGTTTCGCTACATGTTCGGCGGCAAGACCACCACGCCGCTGGTAGTGCGTGCCATGTACGGCGCCGGCCTGCGCGCGGCCGCCCAGCATTCGCAGATGCTCACCTCGATGTGGACGCACATTCCCGGCCTCAAGGTGGTGTGCCCGGCTACGCCGTATGACGCCAAGGGGATGTTGATCCAGGCGATCCGCGACAATGACCCGGTGATCTTCCTCGAACACAAGATGCTCTACAGCCTGCAAGGCGAAGTGCCGGAAGAGCTCTACACCGTGCCGTTCGGCGAGGCCAATTTTGTGCGCGAAGGTCGCGATGTGACCCTGGTGACCTACGGGCGCATGGTGCACGTCGCCCTGGAAGCCGCCGCCAACCTGGCGCGTCAGGGCATCGACTGCGAGGTGCTGGACCTGCGTACCACCAGCCCGCTGGACGAAGACAGCATCCTTGAGAGTGTGGAAAAAACCGGGCGCCTGGTGGTGATCGACGAGTCCAACCCGCGTTGTTCCATCGCCACCGACATCAGTGCGTTGGTGGCCCAGCAAGGCTTTTCTTTCCTGCGTGCGCCGATCGAGATGGTCACTGCGCCGCACACACCGGTGCCGTTTTCCGATGCGCTGGAAGACCTGTACATCCCCAACGCGACGAAGATCGAGGCCGCGGTGCTGAAGATCGCCGACAGGAGGAATGCCGCATGATCCATACCTTGACCATGCCCAAGTGGGGGCTGTCGATGACCGAAGGCCGCATTGATGTCTGGCTCAAGCAGCCCGGCGACCGGGTGGAGAAGGGCGAGGAGGTGTTGGACGTGGAAACCGACAAGATCTCCAGCAGTGTCGAAGCGCCGTTCAGCGGTGTATTGCGCCGAGTGCTGGCGCTGAGCGACGAGACCTTGCCGGTGGGCGCGCTGCTGGGGATCGTGGTGGAAGGTGAGGCCAGCGAGGCGCAGATCGATGCGGTGATCGAAAGCTTCAACGCCGGCTTTGTCTCCAGCCGCACCGAAGCCGAAGCCTGCGGGCCGAGTGCGCAGAAGATCGAGGTGGGCGGGCGCCTGTTGCGCTATCTCGACCTGGGCGAAGGCGCTACACCGCTGGTGCTGGTGCATGGTTTTGGCGGCGACTTGAACAACTGGCTGTTCAACCAACCGGCCCTGGCCGCCGAACGCCGGGTGATCGCCCTGGACCTGCCAGGGCATGGCGAGTCGGGCAAGGCCCTGCAAACGGGGGACGCCGAGGAACTGAGCCAGGCGGTGCTGGCCTTGCTCGATCACCTGCAGCTCGACCGCGTGCACCTGGCCGGGCACTCCATGGGCGGGCTGGTCAGCCTGACGGTCGCGCGCCAGGCACCCGCGCGCGTTGCCTCACTGACCCTGATCGCCAGCGCCGGGCTGGGGGCGGCTATCAATGGCGATTACCTGCACGGTTTTACCGAGGCCAACAACCGTAATGCGCTCAAGCCGCAACTGGTGCAACTGTTCAGCGACCCGGCGCTGGTGACGCGGCAGATGCTGGAGGACATGCTCAAGTTCAAGCGCTTGGAAGGCGTGGATCAGGCCTTGAAGCGACTCAATGCGCAGTTGTTTGACGGCGGGCGCCAGCGCGTGGATTTGCGCAACGTGGTGGGGCAGCAACCGAGCCTGGTGATCTGGGGCAGTGACGATGCAATCATCCCGGCCGACCATGCCCAGGGCCTGGAGGCCCAGGTGGAGATCCTGCCGGGCCAGGGGCATATGGTGCAGTTGGAAGCGGCGGAACAGGTCAACCAGCTGATTGCAACCTTCCTCAAATTCCAGCCTTGAAATGCGATCCCCTGTGGGAGGGGGCTTGCTCCCGATAGCGGTGGGTCAGTCTCAGTATCAGGTGACTGATCTACCGCCATCGGGAGCAAGCCCCCTCCCACATTGTTGACTGCATTTCAAAGTGAGCGCTTGAGGGTTTCGCTGGGCAGTTCCTTAAACAATCCTCGATAGCTGTTAGAGAACCGCCCCAAATGCCAGAACGACCAGTTCATCGCCACTTCGGCAACCGTCGTGTTCGTCGCGCTCAACAGCTCCCGCCGCGCCCCATTCAAGCGGCGCAACCTTAACCACTGCGCCGGGCTCATCCCGGTATAGGTCTTGAAACCTTGCTGCAATTGGCGCAACGGCACGCCGGCAATCTGCGCCAGTTCCAGCAGGTTGACGCTTTCATCCGGCGCATCCGCCGCCCATTCGCCGATGCGCACCATCAACCGGCGTGCTTCGCTGCGCTTTTGTAATGAGTCGCGGTCCAGGCACACGCAGGCGTTGTCGAGGATAAACAGGCAGTCGTCGAGCAGTTGCTGGGTAAGGGCATCGCGGCTGATGGGGTCGGTCAGTGCCGACAAACGTGTCAGCGTGCCACTGAGCCAGCGGGTGAACAGCGCGTTCTGCTGGCACCTCAGCGGAGCCATGAACAACCCTTCAAGTTTTGCTACGTCCAACCCATGGCGCTGTACAAACTGCGGGCCGAACACCACCGCCACTTCACGGTAGTTTTCCGGGGTGATCCAGGTGTTGCGGCTTTCGCCATTGAGCATATACAGGCTGTTGTCGCTGCCGTCGAAACAGAACGCCAGGGCCCCGGGTGGTGCATTGAAATGCTGTTCCACGCGGGTGTTCATGCACTCCTCGTATACCTGCACGCCTTGCAGGTCGAGGTAGCGTACCCGCCCGGCAAAATGCCCGGGGGACATCTGCTGGTACTGCTGCACCCAACCGGGTGTCGCACTGCATTGGGCGGCTACATCGCCGGTAGCGAAGGCCTGTACGCGCAAAGCGGTTGCCTGTGTCATGGGTGATCCGTGCGCACTCTATTGGTGCGTTGTGCTGCGTGCAAAGTGGATAGATGCGGTTTGAAGGCTGGCCCAAGATAGACCTCAATGCGCCGCAAGTACAAGCCGGCGTCGCATCCCACCCAAGACGAGGTCCTTATGAACGCCCCCTTCGATCAGCTCTCCACCTGGCTGAAAGAACACAAGATTACCGAAGTCGAATGCGTGATCAGTGATTTGACTGGCATCGCGCGCGGCAAGATTGCACCCACCAACAAGTTCCTGCATGAGCGAGGCATGCGCCTGCCGGAAAGTGTGTTGCTGCAAACGGTAACCGGGGACTTTGTCGACGACGATATCTACTACGACCTGCTCGACCCGGCCGATATCGACATGATCTGCCGCCCGGTGGCCAACGCCACCTACATGGTGCCCTGGGCCATCGAGCCCACGGCCATCGTGATTCACGACACCTTCGACAAACAGGGCAACCCCATCGAACTGTCGCCGCGCAACGTGCTCAAGAAAGTCTTGCAGCTCTACACCGACCAGGGCTGGCAGCCGATTGTCGCGCCGGAAATGGAGTTCTACCTGACCCAGCGCTGCGAAGACCCGGACCTGCCGTTGAAGACGCCTATCGGCCGCTCCGGGCGTGCCGAAACCGGGCGCCAATCGTTTTCCATCGACGCCGCCAACGAATTCGACCCGCTGTTCGAAGGCGTCTATGACTGGTGCGAAGCCCAGGGCCTGGACCTCGACACGCTGATCCACGAAGACGGCCCGGCGCAGATGGAAATCAACTTTCGCCACGGCGATGCCCTGGACCTCGCCGACCAGATCACCGTATTCAAGCGCACCTTGCGTGAGGCCGCGCTCAAGCACAACGTCGCCGCGACCTTCATGGCCAAGCCGGTGGCCGATGAACCGGGCAGTGCCATGCACCTGCACCAGAGCGTGGTGGAGATCGCCACCGGCAAGCCAGTGTTCGTCGATGCCGACGGCCGCATGACCCCCTTGTTTTTGCATCACATCGGCGGCTTGCAGAAGTACATCCCCAAGCTGCTGCCGATGTTTGCGCCCAACGTCAACTCGTTCCGCCGCTTCCTGCCGGACACTTCGGCGCCGGTCAACGTCGAGTGGGGCGAAGAGAACCGCACCGTTGGCCTGCGTGTGCCCACCTCCAGCCCGGAGGCGATGCGTGTGGAAAACCGCTTGCCGGGCGCCGATGCCAACCCGTACCTGGCGATTGCCGCCAGCCTGCTGTGTGGCTACCTGGGCATGATCGAGCAGATCGAACCCAGTGCGCCGGTGGAAGGCCGCGCCTATGAACGGCGCAACCTGCGCTTGCCGTTCACCCTTGAGGATGCGCTGGCACGCATGGAGGACTGCGACACGGTCAAGCAGTACCTGGGAGAGAAATTCGTGCGCGGCTACGTCGCGGTCAAGCGCGCCGAGCACGAGAATTTCAAGCGGGTGATCAGTTCCTGGGAGCGTGAGTTCCTGCTATTGAGTGTCTAAAAACAATCATAAAAGGGGTGTCGATATGCGTCTTGTGAACAAGCTTCTCCCGTTGGCCCTGGTGGCGGCATTCAGCAGTGCCGGTCAGGCCGCGCCGACGGTCAGCGTCTATAACTGGACTGATTACATTGGCGAGACCACCCTGGCGGATTTCCAGGCGAAAACCGGGATCAAGGTGATCTACGATGTGTTCGACTCCAATGAAACCCTGGAGGGCAAGTTGCTTGCCGGGCGTACCGGTTATGACGTGGTGGTGCCGTCCAACCATTTCCTGGCGCGCCAGGTGAAGGCCGGCGCGTTCCTCAAGCTCGACCGTGCGCAGTTGCCCAACTTCAAGAACCTCGACCCCAAACTGCTCAAGTTGCTGGAGCAGAACGACCCGGGTAACGCCCACTCGGTGCCGTACCTGTGGGGCACCAATGGCATCGGCTACAACGTCGACAAGGTCAAGCAGGTGCTGGGCATCGACCATATCGATTCGTGGGCGGTGCTGTTCGAACCCGAGAACATCAAGAAGCTCAACCAGTGCGGCGTGGCCTTCCTCGACTCGGCGGACGAACTGTTCCCGGCGATCCTTAACTACATGGGCAAGGACCCACGCAGCGAGAACCCCGAGGACTACAAGCAAGCCGAGGCCAAGTTGCTGACGTTGCGGCCGTACGTTACCTATTTCCATTCCTCCAAATACATTTCGGACCTGGCCAACGGCGATATTTGCGTCGCGTTCGGCTATTCCGGCGATGTATTCCAGGCCGCCAACCGCGCCAAGGAAGCCAAGAACGGGGTGAACATTGCCTACTCGATTCCCAAGGAAGGCTCCAACCTGTGGTTCGACCTGCTGGCGATCCCGGCAGACGCCACCAACCCCAAGCAGGCCCACGCCTTTATCAACTACCTGCTCGACCCCGAAGTGATCGCCAAGGTCAGCGCCTCGGTGGGCTACGCCAACGCCAACCCGGCGGCGAAGCCGTTCATGGCCCCTGAACTGGTGGACAACCCTGAGGTGTACCCGCCCCAGGCAGTGCTCGACAAACTCTATATTTCCACCACGCCGACCCCGGCAACCATGCGCCTGATGACCCGCGCCTGGAGCAAAGTGAAGACCAACAAATGATGCTGTCCCATGACCACGCCCAGTCCTATTATCGCGCCTCGGCCCACGCATTGCCTGAGCGTGCCGCCCTGGGTACAGACCTGAGCGCCGATGTGTGTGTGATCGGCGGCGGTTTTACCGGCGTCAACACCGCCATCGAACTGGCCCAGCGCGGGCTCTCGGTGATCCTGCTGGAGGCTCGGCGCATTGGCTGGGGTGCCAGTGGGCGCAACGGCGGGCAGTTGATCCGTGGCATCGGCCATGATGTCTCGGGGTTTGCCAAATACGTGGGTGAGGAGGGCGTGCGTTACCTGGAGCGGGCCGGCATCGACTCGGTGGCGTTGGTGGGCCAGCGCATTGTCGAGCATGGCATCGATTGCGACCTGCGCTGGGGCTTCTGTGAGCTGGCCAACACCCCGGCGCAGTTTGCGGCGTTCAAGGGCGAACAGGCACATTTGGCGGCCATGGGGTACGCCCATGAAACGCGACTGGTCGGCCCCCAGAACATGGCGCACGTGGTGGGCTCGACGGTGTATGCCGGCGGCCTGGTCGACATGGGCTCAGGACATCTGCACCCGCTCAACCTGGTGCTGGGCGAGGCCCAGGTGGCCGAGGCCCTTGGCGTGAAAATCTTCGAGCACACGCAAGTGCTGGAACTGATCCATGGCGACACCGTGCAGGTGCGCTGCGCCGCGGGCACTGTGCGCGCCGCCCAACTGGTGCTGGCGTGTAATGCGCATTTGGAAGACCTGGAACCGCGTTTGAGCGGCAAGGTGCTGCCGGCCGGCAGTTACATCATTGCTACCGAGCCGCTGCCTGAACGCGTGGCGCAACAGTTGATCCCACAGAACCTGGCGCTGTGCGACCAGAAAGTCGGCCTGGATTACTACCGGCTTTCCGCTGACCGACGCCTGTTGTTCGGCGGCGCCTGCCATTACTCGGGGCGCGACCCCCAGGACATCGCCGCGTATATGCGCCCGAAAATGCTCAAGGTGTTCCCGCAACTGGCCAACACCGCCATCGAGTTCCAGTGGGGCGGCAAGATCGGCATCACCGCCAACCGCTTTCCCCAGGTCGGACGGTTGCAGCAGTACCCGAATGTGTTCTATGCCCAGGGCTATTCCGGCCATGGCCTCAACGTCACGCACTGGTGCGCACGGCTGCTGGCCGAAGCAATTCACGCCGGCGGCAGCCGTGGCCTGGATATCTTCAGCCAGGTGCCGCACATGACCTTCCCGGGCGGCAAGGCACTGCGCTCGCCGCTGCTGGCGCTGGGCATGTTGTGGTATCGGTTGCGCGAGATGCTCTGACCCCAGGCGGTGTTTAAAGGGGCGGGGCAGTGTGGCGAAAAGCGGAAGGGCTTTTTTCAAGACACTTTTTCCGTCCCTTGCCTACTGACCGTACGGTTAGTTACCCGCGTGCAAATCTTTGCGTAAATTGCGCCCCGCACAAGCTGCGGTCCAGGGAGGAGCTTATAGACAGCCCCCGTGCCGCCCAAGACGCTGGCATAACGGGGGGAAGGGCCATGCGCCTGAGTAAATCCGATCTATTGGCAGGGCTGGCGGTAACGATAATCTGGGGCGCCAACTTCTCGGTCATCGGCCTGGGTCTGGAGGATTTGGACCCGTTTGTGCTGACCCTGTTGCGGTTCACCTTCTGTGCGCTGCCCCTGGTGATGTTCATTCCTAAGCCACAGGGTGTTTCCTATGTCTTGTTGGCTGCCTATGGCGTGCTGTTCGGTGCCGGGCTGTGGGGCGTGGTCAACGTGGCGATGCACAACGGGCTGTCGGCGGGGATGTCTTCGGTGTTCCTGCAGTTCAGTGCGTTCTTCACCCTCATCATGAGCCGGTTGTTTCTCAAGGAACCCATAAGCAGGGTCCACGGGGCGGGAATGCTGTTGTCTGCGCTGGGGCTGTTCATGATCCTGCACCTGTCGGAGCAGGCGTCCACCACTCTGGGCATTTTGTTGGTGTTGCTGGCGGCGTTGTCGTGGTCGTTGTGCAACTTGATCGTCAAGGTCAACCAGCCTGAGGACATGGTGGCCTTTATCGTCTGGTCCAGTCTGTTTTCGATCCCCATCCTGTTGTTGATGACCTTGTGGTTCGAGGGTGCCGAGCCGCTGACCCACCTGGTCACCGACCTGACCTGGGGAGCGGGGTTCTCGATTGTGTTCCAGTGCTATATCACTACCATCGTCGGGTACCGGGTATGGAACAATCTGATGAAGAAATACCCGGCTTCGCGGGTGGCGCCGTTGTTGTTGATGGTACCGGTGTCGGGGCTGCTCACTTCGTATGTGTTCTTCGGCGAACAGCTGAGCCTGGGGCAGGGGGTTGCGATTGGGCTGGTGTTTGTGGGGGTTGCGATTTTCGTCAATTCGGCGGGGATCATGGCGAGGTTGGCGCGCTAGAAAATGTGGGGCTGGTGTGATGATTCGATGGCGGTGGGTCGGTCACAGATCTGTTTGCTGACACTCCCTCATCGGGGGCAAGCCCCCTCCCACAGTTGATCGCATTTATTCAGGCAAAACGCGGTTGAAATGTAGGAGGGGGCTTGCTCCCGATAGCGGTGGTTCAGAGACAGGGATGTTGACTGACCCACCTATATCGCTGCAAACCTCCTCCCACATAGTTAGATAGCGGTAGGTTCAGTCAGCACCTTGCGAAAGGTTTCCACCAATGGTCGCAGGTTGACCCGGTGCCATGCCGCCCACAGCGGTGTGGTGTAGCTCAGCCATGGCAGCTCGCGCAACACCACGCCGGGCGGTGCGTTGCGGCTCAGGCCCTTCTGCACCATCGCCACTCCAAGCCCCGAGGCCACCAGGCCCAATGCGGTAAAGGGTTCGCTGGCTTCCATGGGAATCTGCGGGGTGAACCCGGCACGGATACAGGCGGCGACGAAATCATCGGCGGGGTTGGCGCCGGTTTTGCGCTGCACGCCGATCCATTGTTGTTCGGCCAGGTGTTCAGGCAACAATTCGCTTTGCCTGGTCAGCGGATGCTGTTCGGGCAGGGCCAGCAGCATCGGGTCGTCGAGCACTTGCAAGGCGGTCAGGTCCGGGTCGTCGGCGGCAGGCGGTTCGCCCACCAGGGCGATGTCCAGGCTGCGTTGGCGCAAGCCCTCCAATTGCTCAAGGGAGGGCAGGTTGTACAGTTTGATGTGCACGGTGGGCCGGTCATCGCGCAGGATGCGCAGGGCGTTGGGCAGTACGCCGGCATGCATGGCATTTTCGATATAGCCGATGCACAAGCCGCCTTCTTCCCCACGGCCCAGGCGCTTGCCCAGGGATTCCAGGCGATTGGCGTGGGTCAGCAGCGCCTTGGTTTCGGCCAGGAAGGTCTGGCCGTCGCGGGTCAGGCGGATGCGCTGCTGGCTGCGTTCGAACAGGGTCAGGCCCAGCCGCTCTTCGAGCTGGGCGATCTGGCGGCTCAGGGGTGATTGAGAGATGTGCAGGCGTTCGGCGGCGCGGCCGACGTGTTCTTCTTCGGCGACCACTTCGAAGTAGCGCAGTTGGCGTAGATCGATCATGTAAGACCTCTGGGGACTCAAGTTGGTCGCAGTATGTCTTGGACGGTCTGACCAGCGCAATCTAGGATCTGCTCAACGGTCACCCCCTTGAACCGATGAGGATCCCACCATGAGCTTGAAAGACAAACTGCCCGGCGTACTGGGCTTTGGCACCGCCCCCCTTGGCAATATGTTCCGCGCCATTCCTGAAGATGAAGCCCAGGCCACTGTCGAGGCCGCCTGGAGCCACGGCGTGCGTTACTTCGACACTGCACCCTTCTACGGCTCGGGCCTGTCGGAAATCCGCCTGGGCCAGGCCCTGTCTAACTACAATCGCGATGACTACGTGCTCAGCACCAAGGTCGGCCGGGTGATTCTGGATGAAGTAGAAGCCGGCTCTCGCGACCTCGGCGAAAAAAGCGGCGTGTTCGAACACGGCCGCCCGAACAAGATGCTCAATGACTACAGCGCCGACGCCACTCTACGCTCCATTGAAGACAGCCTCGAACGCCTGCAGACCGATCGCCTGGACATTGTGTGGGTTCACGACATCGCCCAGGACTTCTACGGCGACCAATGGTTGGAGTACTTCAACCAGGCCCGTACTGGCGCGTTCAAAGTACTGACCCGCTTGCGTGAAGAGGGCGTGATCAAGGCCTGGGGCCTGGGCGTCAATCGTGTCGAACCTTGCGAACTGACCCTGGACCTGGCTGAGGCCCAGCCCGACGGTTTCCTTTTGGCCGGCCGCTACACCCTGCTGGACCACGAGCGCGCCCTGCAACGCTTGATGGATTCGGCCTTGGCCCAGCACGTCGAAATTGTCGTTGGTGGCCCCTACAGCTCCGGCATTCTTGCCGGCGGCACGCACTTCGAATACCAACCAGCCAACCCGGCGATCATCAGCAAGGTCGAGCAGATCAAGGCGATCGCCCAGGTGTTTGGGGTGAGCGTGAAAGCCGCGGCGCTGCAGTTCTCCCTGGCGCACCCGGCAGTGGCGGCGGTGATACCCGGTGCCAGTCGTCCGGGACGGATTGCCGAAGATGTCGCGGCGTTGTCAGAGAAGATTCCAGCAGCCTTCTGGCAAGCGTTGCGCGAGGCCCGATTGATATCGGACCGTGCGCCTTTGCCTCTCTGATTCCCAAGGAGTTTAAGTATGAACATCGATGTGAGCGGCAAAGTGGCCATCGTCAGCGGCAGCACCGCTGGTATCGGCCTGGGCATCAGCCAGGCCCTGGCGCAATCCGGGGCCACGGTAGTGGTGATCGGTCGGGACGCGGGCAAGGTCGACGACGCCTTGGCCAGCATCCGTCAGGCGGTGCCCGGCGCTGACCTGCGTGGGCTGGTGGCCGACCTTGGCACCCTCGAGGGCGCCGAGAAACTATTCGCTGCCGAACCTCGCGCCGATATCCTGGTCAACAACCTCGGCATCTTTAACGATGTGGATTTCTTCGAGGCGCCGGACAGCGAGTGGACGCGCTTCTATGAGGTCAATGTGATCTCCGGCGTGCGCCTGGCGCGCCATTATGCGCCAGGCATGGTCGAGCAGGGCTGGGGCCGGGTGATCTTTGTGTCGTCGGAGTCCGGCGTGGCTACGCCGGCCGACATGATCAACTACGGCGTGACCAAAAGCGCCAACCTGGCGGTGTCCCACGGTTTGGCCAAGCGCTTGGCGGGCACCGGCGTCACGGTGAATGCGATCCTGCCGGGGCCGACCTTTACCGACGGCCTGGAGCAGATGCTCAAGGACGCTACGGCCCAGTCCGGGCGCAGTGCACGGGAAGAGGCCGATGTGTTCGTGCGTAATGCGCGGCCTACCTCGATCATCCAGCGCGCCGCCAATGTGGATGAAGTGGCGAACCTGGTGGCGTACATTGCTTCACCGCTGTCGTCTGCCACCACCGGTGCCGCGTTGCGGGTTGACGGCGGCGTTGTCGACAGCATGGCGATCTGATTTTTTTCCTGTTTTGGAGTATTTCTCGTGGCAACAGCATCTTCTGTGATTGAAATCCCGGCATCGGCCGACCAGGTCTGGCAACTGATCGGCGGCTTCAACAGCCTGCCCGACTGGCTGCCCTTTATCGCCAAGAGCGAGCCAGGCGAAGGTGGTCGTGTGCGTCACCTGACCACGGCTGACGGCGGCCAGATCGTCGAGCGCTTGCAGAGCTTCGACAACGTGGCGCGCACCTACAGCTATACCATTGAGGCGTCGCCGTTTCCGGTGAGTGCTTATCTGGCGACCTTGCAGGTTGAAGCGCTGACTGAGACGTCGGCGAAAGTGACTTGGTCCGGCGTGTTCACCCCGGCAGCAGGCACTACGGATGCGGCAGTGGAAGAACTGTTTGCCGGCGTCTACAGCGGTGGACTCGAGGCGTTGCGCGGTAATTTCCCCGACTGAATCCGGCTAAAGCTCGACAGCTCCCACATTGAACAGATGTGCGTGGGCTGTCGCGACTGCCTGTGCCGGCGTTATTCGCGCGGTATCAAGCCTGAACGCCGGTTCATCCCAGGGTTCGTACTCATGCACCAGCACCGACTGCCAGGTCGGCGGCACCAGCCCGGGAACATCGCCCACCCGGCGTTCCACACGGCGCCGGTGCTCCTGCTGATCAGAACACACCACCTGGATATTGATCAGTTCTACCCCCGCTGTCGTCGCCACCGCCTGCCAGGCTTGGCGGCTCTCCCTGACCGGGTTCACGCAATCGGCAATGACCCGCTGCCCCAAGCGCAAATTACTCAGCGCCAGCGCATTCGCCACGCCGTAGCCGCTGGCACCCACATCGCCCATCAATACCGCTGCGTCCCGCAGTGCCTGTTCGATCACATCGATGCGCAGGTAAACCGCGCCGGTCTGTCGCGCCAGTTGCCTGGCAATCGTGGTCTTGCCGCTGCCGGGCAGGCCGCTGAATACGATAAGCATGACCATCAACCCTTTGTAGGAGCGAGCTTGCTCGCGAAGAACGTCAACGATAACGCGTACTTGCAGGTAAAACGTGTCGTCTTCACGATTTTCGCGAGCAAGCTCGCTCCTACAGTGTTATTAGAACTGCTTCACTTCGACAACAGGACCTGCACCCATGACCTTGCCGTTCGTGAAGATGCACGCCCACGGCGACGACTTCATCATCATCGACCGCCGTGGCCAGGACAACCCCATCACTGCGCAGGTTGCCCGTCGCCTGGGTAATCGCCACACGGGCATCGGTTTCAATCAACTGGCGGTGGTGCTCGACTGTGAGGATGCCGCCGCGCGCATTCAATTCTGGAACCCCGACGGCACGCGCCTGCACACTTGCGGCAGCGCTACCCGCGGCGTGGCTGACCGCCTGATGCACGAGGCCGGTACCCAGGCCGTCGTGCTGCGTACCGAGCGTGGGTTACTGACGTGTACCCGCGTCGAAGGGCAGCAGGTGTCGGTGGACATGGGCGCGCCGTTGCTGGACTGGGCAGCGGTGCCCCTGGCCAAGGCGATCGACACCCGCGTGCTGCCCATCGATGGCAGCCCGGCGGCTTGCAGCATGGGCAACCCGCACTGTACGTTTTTCGTGGAGGACATCGCCGCCATCAACGTCGCGACGGTCGGCCCGGCACTGGAAGTTCACCCACTGTTCCCGGCCAAGACCAATGTACATTTCGTACAAGTGCTGAGCCGCAGCCATATCCGCCTGCGCATCTGGGAGCGTGGCGGCGCTGTGCCGTTGGGGTCCGGTTCGTGTTGTTGCGGGGCGGTGGTCAATGGAATTCGGCGCGGGCTGCTCGATGACACCGTGGCGGTCGAGTGCGACGGCGGTACGGTCACGGTGCAATGGGACGGGCAGGGCGGGGTGATACTGACCGGCCATGTAGAACCGATCATGCAGGGCGCCGCGTACCTGTACTAGAACATCACGGTAAAGGTGGTGCCGGCCATCACACAGGAACTCACCGCCACATCGCCGCCGTGCACCCTGGCCAGTTCGCGCACGATATACAGGCCCAGGCCGACGCTGCGCACGTCGCTGCCCTGATCGGTGCCACGGGTCATGGGTTCGAACAGCCCCGCAAGCAGTGTTTCGGGAATTGCCGGGCCATGGTTGTGCACGGCGACGGCGCAGGCGTTGTCGCCCAGGCGCGAGGTGATGGTGATCGGTTGCAGCAGGTCGCCATAGGCCACGCTGTTGGCGACGAGGTTGCCAATGATCTGCTGCACCCGGTCGGCATCCAGGCACGCTTGGCCAAGGCCCTCGGCGTGATGCACCAGCGTGGCGGCCGGGAAGGCCACGCGCAGTTCGTCCACCGCATGCTGGATCACATTGTGCAGATCCAGCGGTACCGCCTTGATGGTGATGCCTTGGCCGACTCGGGCCTGGGTGAAGTCCAGCAAGTCGGCGATCATGCGTTGAGCGCGTTCCGACGACTGGCCGATGTGCCCCAGCAACTGGCGCTCCTTGGCTGTGCGCTCGCCGCGCTGGAGAAAGTCCGAAGCCATGCGGATCGCGGTGAGCGGGTTTTTCAAATCGTGGCTGACAATCGCCACCATCTGCTCGGCGAACAACGCCCGGCGCTGGGCGATGGCATAGGCCTTGCTCAATTCGGCCTGGGCCTGGTGCAAGGCCAGTTCGGTGGCGGTTTTTTCCTGGAGCAGGGCTTCGGCCAACTTGCGCGCATTGAGCAGTTCGCGCTCGTACTTGTCACGGTCGGTGGTGCCGAACAGCGCCAGGTCATACACCACGCCGTCGGGCTGCTGGCGCTGGCTGGCGTTGAGCAAGACGGTGAATTTGTGCCCGGCGCAATGGCGGATGTCGAGCTTCACCTCGGTGACGCTGCCATGCATGCGCAGCATCGGTGCCAGGTGGGTCTGGTAGAAGATCCGTCCGCCCATGGTCAGCAGGTCCTGGAACCTGCGCCCCTGCAACTCGGCCGCGCTGAACCCGAGCCAGTCGCTCAGGCGCGGGTTGACGTGCAGGATGCTGCCGTCCTCCTGGGTCACGGCCAGGGCGCAGGCGGCGCTGTCGAACAGCGAGTCAGGCATCGGCAGCTGCCCACGGCGCCAGGAACAAGTCCATCGCCGCCGCGCACGCCTGGGGCGCGCTCATATGCGGGCAATGGCCGACATTGTCCACCAGGCGATAAGTGCTGTTGGCCATCACGGCATGCAGGTATTCACCCACGGCCACGGGGGCGATCAGGTCGTCGCTCGATTGCAGGATCAACACCGGGGTGGCCAGGCCCTGCACGTCGTGGCGGTTATCCGAGAGGAAGGTCACGCGTGCGAACTGCTTGGCGATGTCCGGCTCGGTGCGGCAGAAGCTTTCGGTGAGTTCGGTGCTCAATGCCGGTTGAGTCGGCGCGCCCATGATCACCGGGGCCATGGCGCTGGACCAGCCCAGGTAGTTGCTGTCCAGGGTATCTAGCAGGTCGTCGATATCGTCGTGCTTGAAGCCGCCGACATAGTCCTCGCTGTCGATATACCGGGGTGACGGGCCGATCATCACATGTGCGGCAATGCGCCCGGGGGCGAAACGGTCGGCGAGGGTGCCGATCATCGCGCTGACCGAGTGGCCCACCAGAATCACCGGGCCTTTGGCGTAGGCGTCGACAATCTCGTTGAGGTCGCGGGCATAGCCGTCCAGGCTGCTGTATTTGGTTTTGTCGAACGCACTCAGGTCCGACAGGCCGGCGCCGACCAAGTCATACAGCACCACGTGAAAGCGCTCGAGAAAGTGCGGCGCCAGATAATTCCACATCGCCTGGTTACAGCCAAAGCCGTGGGAAAACACCAGGGTCGAAGGCCCATGGCCCTTCACACTGACGTGGTTGCGGTGACGTAGATCCATGGGCGTCTCGTAGATGGCAAATAGCTATGTGGGCGTGGCAGCAGTTTAGATAGTCGCACGCTTAGGGTCACGTGTTATACGTCGATCAGGTAGAGTCGATGCCTTCAGGAAGAAACTTCAGGTAACAAAGCATGGTGATGATTCTACGGCAATCGGTGTTGAGCCTGCTGGTTCTGTTGCTTGTCGGCGTGATGAGCCTGGCCCGGGCTGACACTTCGCCCATCGGGGTGGCCCTGGACCAACGGGTGATCGACCTCACCAACACTCTCGACTCCACTACCACCCAACGCTTGAAAAACCAACTCGCCGAGCTTGAACAGCGAAAGGGTGCGCAAGTCGCCGTGTTACTGGTACCGACTACCGGCAGCGACGGCATCGAGGACTATGCCAACCAATTGTTCCGCGCCTGGAAGCTGGGGCGCAAGGACATCAACGACGGCATCCTGCTGGTGGTGGCCAAAGACGATCGCAAAGTGCGCATCGAGGTGGGCTACGGCCTGGAAGGTATCGTCACCGACCTGCTGGCCCATCGCATTATCGAAGAGCGCATCACCCCGGCGTTTCGCCAGGGGGACTTTGCGGGCGGTATTCAACAGGGCGTAAACGCCTTGACCGTGTTGGTGGATGGCGGCGATCTGCCCAAGGTCGCTGAACCGAGGTTGCCACTCGGAGCCACTGCGGTGTTGCTGGCGTTCGTTTTCGGCGCTGTCGGCGGCGTGCTGATAGTGACTCGCAAGCTGGACTGGCGCCACGCCTTGATTGCCACGGTTGTGCTCACGGTGCTGGTGGTAGTTTTTGTCGGCGGTGCGCAATGGCCGCTGTACCTCTTGGTATTCCCGCTGAATATGCTGATCGGCGCTGCCATTTTCGGTGCGCTGTGGAGGGCACGCACGATATTTTACTGCGCACTGCTGTTTTTGATTTACATCGTCGGGCTGGTGGTGGTGAATCAATACACTGAGGTCAACTTCTTCGATTGGTTGATGTTTCTGGTGGGAGCATGTTTTTTACTGTGGCTGCATCTGCTGTTGCTGGTGTTCATGAAAGACGCTTGGGGCAAGAGTCGGATGGGTTTTATCGTGCGGCTTTTCCTGGCGATGATGGTGTATCTGACCGCAGTATTGATTGCCGACGGTGACGGCTGGCAGGAGACGCTTCCGGGCGCATTCGTTCTATCGTTGTTTATCTTCATCTACAACGGCAGTGGGGCTGGTTCAAGTTCGGGTGGTGGTTTCCTCCGTTCGAGCTCAAGCAGTCACCCCTCCAGCGGCCGTTCCTCCAGCGCGGGTAATTCCAGCAGCGGTAATTCCAGCAGCGGTGGTTCCGGTAGAGGGGGCTCCAGTGGCGGCGGTGGGGCTTCTGGCAGTTGGTAACGATTTGGCTGATGCCTCTAATTCAGAAGTGGGAGCGAGCAAGCCCACACCCACATTCAGACTGGGATTCGACCTGGCGTGGTTTGTAGCCCGCCCAACCTTTAAAGCCTGGATTAGGCTTTTACCCAACCGCCGTTGCCGTCGGATTTGATTTCGAAGTCGATGGGTTCCTGACTGTCATCGGCCTTGACCCAACCGTCGTTGCCGTCGGATTTGATCTCGAAATCAATAGGTTCATGGTTGGCTTCCTGTTCGAGTCGCTGGCGGTTGGCGTGGGCCCGATATTGGTCGCTGGCGCTTATCCAGCCGCCCTTGCCGTCGGATACTTCTGCATCCTCACCAAACTCGTTTTGTTCCAAGGCGTTTGACTTGGGTGTGTCGTTACCGATCCTGGTTGTGTCAACCGGCTGGTACGCAGGGATGGAGGGGGTGGGAGTATTGATTGAAGACATAATTGCACCTCTGTGATAGCTAGGAAATGGACCTGCCAGGATCAGTTCACGGCTAGGCGTTTCGCAGGCTACAGCGCCATGAAGGGGTGCTCAATCAGACCTGTTCGGGGTGATTGTAACGACGTAAAACCACTGAGCGTTCAGGTTGCTGAGGTGCAGGAGTGGCTGTAGGCACAGTCTGGAAGATCATTTGCAATGCCCGGCTTGACGTCAGGGAGTGCAGATGAACTCAGGGGTTTTGCTCGTTGAAATGCATTTTTTCGCCGCGCGGTTGTTGGCGGTTTTACGTTTTGCAACATAGATGCGATCGCTGTGTAAGGGGGCTCTTAAAACACCATCACCATCTCATGCCACGCCATCCCACCGTGATCCGAAGGCGAAGGGCGCACATAGGTGTAGCCCATGCGGGTGTACAACGGCACATGCTGCTCCTTGCACATCAGGTGAATGGTCTGCTTGCCCAGCGTACGCATGTGTTGCACGAACTCAGTCATCAGGGTTGTTGCATAGCCTTTGCCCTGATGCGCCGGGTCGACCACCACCGACATGATCACCACGTTCGGCGCCTCGGGTGAATGACCGACCAACTCCTTGAAGGCTTCGTCTGACATCACCACCTCATGGGCGCAGCCTGAGTTGATAAACCCGACCACATCGCCGTCTGCTTCCAGGATCAGAAAGCCCTGGGGATACTGCGCGATGCGCGTGGCGATCTTTTCCAGGGTCGCGGCTTCGTCGCCTTCGTAGGCGCTGGTTTCGATTTCAAAGCAGCGGTGGGCGTCGGCGGGGAGGGCGTTGCGCAAGGTGAGGGTGGGCATGGGTGTTTCCTGGGGCGTTGAGCGAAAGGCCATATCATAGAGAAACATTGGGTGTATGGCACCGGAAGGCTATTTGCTTCGAGGGGAAGAAGTGAGGTTCAACTGACCCATGCAGATCCAAATGTGGGAGGGGGCTTGCCCCCGATGGCGGCCTGACAGCCGACCAGGATGTTGGATCATACCGAGTACATATCCATTGCTGCGGTAACGGCTACTTAGGGTTCCGCTCTTACAGCGGCTCACTTTTGGAAGGACCCAAAAGTAAGCAAAAGGTCCTCGCCCCACCACTCGGCACCTCGCTTAGGCTCGGTGTGCCCGTAATCCGACAGCGATTTGGGGGGCCGCCGCCACGCGCCATCCATGGCGCGGGGCGGCTAAACCGGCATCCCTGCCGGTTTATCCCCCAAATCGCTGTCGAATTCCGGCCAGCGTGGTTTAACGGGGCGCCTCAGATCAAAAGCAAGATCAAGAGCGGCTCGCTTCGCATCGTGGTTACGTATCGGGGGCAAGCCCCCTCCCACAGTTGACCGAGTTCGACATATCCTGGCGGTAGGTTTGAGTTCTGCAAAAACCAGAAAACCCGCCAAGGCGGGTTTCCTCACAGCTCACATCACATCAGGCAATAGCAGGCGAATCAAAGCCGCGCTTTTCAATCACTGTAAACACATCCGCCACATCCTGGACCATGATCCGGGCGGTATTGGCGACGGTGTTGATATCGTGCTCGGCATAGTCCGACACGTTGGAGCAGGCCATCAGGTGCAGGTAGGCGAGTGCGGCATTGAGCCGTTCGCTGGCACAGGCGTGCAACTCGCTCAGCGGCGCGTCGCTGTCGATCAGCAGCACGGGGTAGTCGGTTGCGGTTTGGGACATGGGGGTGAAGCGGCGTGGCGGGTGTTGAGTAGTCATAAGGTTCGATTCTATTTGGGTAAAAAGAACTGCCACCTTGCTGCTGCGAAACAGACTGGGTGGCAACTGTGCGCGGGTTCGCAGACCAGGAAGAATCACCCCCGGCAGACCCGAAGGTCTCCCACGCACAGCCGCCATAAACAAGACGCAAGCGGACTCCGCCTGAGGGTCTGATGACTGTGCAGGTTGATTCTATTTTGTAGGGCTGCGAAACCCTGTCGCCAGCCAACGCCAGCGACGGAGCGAACTATAAAGTGCCCTCGACCTGGGCGCAACCGAGAGTCTGTATCAGACCCCCCCCACCAACTTGCCCCCATCCATGCGGCGCTTATACGCACTGTCGCGACTCGCCAACCAGAAGTACAACGGCGACGTCACCACCAACCCCACCACCCAGGACAGGTCCGCACCGTTGATGTGCTCGGAAATCGGCCCCACGTACAGCGGCGTGTTCATAAACGGAATCTGCACCGCAATCCCCACCGCATACGCCAGCAGCGCCTGTGGGTTGTACTTGCCGTAGATGCCGCCATCCACGCGAAAGATCGAGGCGATGTCGTACTTGCCTTTGTGGATCGCATAGAAGTCGATCAGGTTGATCGCCGTCCACGGCACCAACACCACCAGCAGCACCAGCACCATGTCGACGAAGTGGCCGATGAAGTCCTTGGAGGCGAACACCGCCGCAATCGAACAGGCGGCCAGCACGATGATGGAGATCACGGCGCGGCTTTTGGCCGTGGGGATCCAGCGGTAGGCGAAGGTCTGCACCAGGGTGATGATCGACAGTACCGCGCCGTACAGGTTGAGGGCGTTGTGGCTGATCACGCTGAGCAAAAACAGCACCAGCATCAACGGGCCGATGGCGCCTGTGGCGAGTTTGACCGCGTCCATGGTGTCCATGCCTACCGGGGTGGCGAGCACGGCGACGGCGCCGAAGATGAAGGCCAGGCTCGAACCCAGGGCCGAGCCCAGGTAGGTGGTCCAGAAGGTGGCGGCGACGGGGACGTCGGCCGGCAGGTAGCGGGAATAGTCCGATACGTACGGCGCAAAGGCGATCTGCCACAGCGCAGCCAGGGAAACCGTCGCCAGCCAACCGGAGATGTTGAAGCTGCCGCGGGTCAGGAAGTCGGTGGTCTGCACGTGGGTGAAGATGTAGCCGAAGCCCAGTACGATGCCGGCGCCCAGCACCCAGGTGCCGATACGGTTGAGCACGTGGATAAAGCGATAGCCGATGATGCCGATGATGCCGGAGCCGATGGCGCCGATCACAATGCCCACCGGCACGGGCACCGCGTCGACCACGCCGTGCAGGGATTTACCGGCGAGCACGATGTTGGACGCGAAGAAACCGATGTACATCACCCCGGCAATCACCACCACCAGCAGCGCACCGAGCGAGCCGAACTGAGCGCGGCTCTGGATCATCTGCGGGATGCCCATCTGCGGGCCCTGGGCCGAGTGCAACGCCATCAACACACCGCCGACCAGGTGGCCGACGAGGATGGCGACAATGCCCCACATCAGGTTGAGGTGGAACAGTTGCACACCCAGTGCGCCGGTGACGATCGGCAACGGCGCGATGTTGCCGCCGAACCACAGGGTGAACAGGTCTCTTACCTTTCCATGGCGATCTTCCGGGGGCACGTATCCAATCGTGTGTTTTTCGATAAGCGGGGCGCTGGATGTTGCAGTGGTAACCATGACGAGCTCCAAGGCAAGGTGAGTACGTTGACGTACTTCGCTGTGCGCTGCACGGGGCGGCGCTTTGTTGTTGGAGTGATCATCTGCAATGGGCGCGGGGAGGTAAATTAGTAAGTTTGTTGCTATAGACCTTAAAAAAAGTATCTCGCGCAGATTTTTGCTCCGGTATGTTGCATGGGCTCGAATCGATGAAAAAAGCGCGATTTTTTCGCACTTGTTTGGGGCGAAATCCCACGTTTATGGAGGTGCCGATGGCTGCCTATAACCTGCGCCAGCTCAGATATTTTGTGACCACGGCCGAATGCGGCAGCGTCGCCGAGGCGTCGCGCAAGCTGTATATCGCCCAACCGTCGGTGTCCACGGCGATCAAGCACCTGGAGGAGAGTTTTGGCGTGCAGCTGTTTATCCGCCATCACGCCCAGGGCGTTTCGCTCACCCCCAGTGGCGCGCGTTTTTATCGCAAGGCCCTGGAGCTGTTGCGGGTGGCCCATGAGTTCGAGCAGAACGCCCTGGCGGACAATGATGTAGTGGCGGGGCAGATCGATATTGGCTGCTTTGAAACCGTGGCGCCGCTGTACCTGCCGCGTTTGATCGCCGGTTTCAAGGCGCGCTGGCCGGGGGTTGAGATCCGTATTCGCGACGGCGAGCAGCAGGAGCTGGTGCAGGCGCTGACGGCAGGCAGTATCGATGTGGCGATGCTGTTCGAACACGACCTGGGCGGCACCATCGAGACCACGCCACTGATGCCGCCGCAACAGCCTTATGCGTTGCTGCCGGCCGATCACCGTTTTGCACAACAGGCCAAGGTGTCCCTGGCCGACCTGGTGCTGGAGCCGATGATCTTGCTCGATGTGCTGCCCAGCCGGACCTATTTCGTGAGCATCTTTGAAGAGCGCGGGCTGACGCCGAATATCGTGTTCAGTTCGCCGTCCATCGAGATGGTGCGCGGCATGGTGGGGCGCGGGTTCGGGTTCTCGATCCTGGTGACCAAGCCGTTCAGTGAGTACACCTATGATGGGCAGAAGGTGGTGTGTATTCCGTTGGCGGAAACGGTGACGGGGTCGGGGTTGTCGGCGGTGTGGCTGAGGCGGGCCCCGCTGACCAAGCCGGTGCAGTTGTTTGTGGATTACTGCCGTGAAGAGCTCGCACGGTTACTCGGCTGAACGCAGGACCCCGTGTGGGAGGGGGCTTGCTCCCGATGGCGGTGTGTCAGTCACAGCTGCTTTCACTGCCACTCCCTCATCGGGAGCAAGCCCCCTCCCACATTGGATCTGTATTTTCTTCAAATCTGAATCGAGTCCAGCATCCTTCGCAGCATGGCATCGCAGCCGTCGAGCTGTTCCACATTCACAAACTCATCCGGCTTATGCCCCTGGTCCATGCTTCCCGGCCCGCACACCACGGTGGGTATGCCCACGGCATCGAACAGCCCGCCTTCGGTACCAAACGCAACGGTGCCAAAGTCCCGCGAGCCCGAAAACGCCGCGATCAACTCCGCCGCCTGGCTACGCTCGTCGGTAACTAAGCCGGGGTAGGCCGACAACTCGGTAAACCTGATCGAACTCTGCTTGCTCACCGCCTGCATGCGCGGCAACACCTGCTGCATCGCATACGCCTGCAACTCCTCGGCCACTTCGCCCGGGTCCATGGCGGGTAGGGCGCGTACTTCGAAATCGAAGCGGCAATCGGCGGGCACGATGTTCAACGCCTTGCCACCGCTGATCATGCCGGTCTGTACCGTGCTGAACGGCGGATCGAACCTTGGGTCCTGGCGCGAACGCAAGCGCTGGCCAATGCGCCCCAGCTCGCCGATCAACTCGGCAGCGTGTTCAATCGCATTCACTCCCGAGGGCGCATACGCCGAGTGGCATGCCTCGCCATGCACGTCGCAACGCATCGCCAACTTGCCCTTGTGGCCGAGCACGGGTTTGAGCTCAGTCGGTTCACCGATGATGCACAGCATCGGTTTTACCGGGCGCTGCTCCAATACCGCAAGCAGCGAGCGCACACCGAGGCAGCCGACTTCCTCGTCATAGGACAGGGCGATATGCACCGGCAGGCGCAAAGGCGTCTTGACCAGCTCCGGCACCAACGCCAGCACACAGGCGATATACCCCTTCATGTCGGCAGTGCCGCGCCCGAACAGTTTGCCGTCGCGTTCGGTCAACTCGAACGGCGGCAGCGTCCAGGGTTGCCCGTCCACCGGCACCACGTCGGTATGCCCCGACAGCACGATACCCGGCAACTCCACCGGGCCGACGCTGGCAAACAGGTTGGCCTTGCTGCGCTGCGCGTTGTAGACGAGTTCACTGGCTACACCAAACCCGGCGAGGTAATCGCGCACAAACTCGATCAACTGCAGGTTGGATTCGCGGCTGGTGGTGTCGAACCCCACCAGCATGCGCAGCAATTCGCGGCTGCGGCTCATCGGTCGTCTCCGGCCACGCCGTAGCCGGGGGAGCGGTCGGGGGCGAGGGCGCGGTCGATATAGTCCTGCACTTGCGGGCGGTAGGCGTCCCAGAGTGATTGAAGTTCGCCAATGGGGTTTTCATCGGCCCAGTCCACACGCAGATTGATGATCGGCCAGGTCAGCTCGCCCACCACCACCAGCGCGGCAGAGTGCACCGGACCGGCTTCGCCACCGGCGGCGATGGCGGCATGCATGGCCGCCAGCAGCCGGTCTGCCAGTTGCCCTTCACCCTGTTCGAAGGCTGTGACCATCGCCGTGATGACTTCGCGGTCGGCAAGCATATTGCCCGCCGCCACGCATTGCTCGCCCGATACCGCATGATGGGTGCCCAGGGTCTGGCTGCCGCTGAAATGCACGCTGCGGCCCAGGTGGTCAATCGCCGTCACTTGCCGGTATTGGCTGTAGCCGTTGCGCGTGAGGGCTTGGTCGAGGGCCTCGGCCGGGGCCAGGCCCTGTTCCAGCAGGTCGAGCACGTCCGGGCCGAGGGCAGGCAGGGTGATGTTCTGGGTCGACACTGCGCCCACACCGGGCCGCAGCCACGGGCAGCGGGCGCCCACGGCGATGCTCGATGAGCTGATGGCGATGCCCAGCTGGCCGGTTTCCGCGCAACGGCCGACGATGGAAAAGGTCATGGCTAGCCTCCTTATTCTGGAATAACCGCGATCACGTCGATTTCCATCAGCCACTGCGCCTGGCCCAGGGCCGAGACCACCAGCCCGGTGGAAATCGGGAACACGCCCTTGAGCCACTTGCCGACTTCCTGATATACCGGCTCGCGGTAGCGTGGGTCGATCAAATAAGTGGTGGTCTTGACGATATGGCTGAGGTCGCTGCCGGCTTCCTCGAGCAGTTGCTTGACGTTTTTCATCGCCTGCTCGGCCTGGGCGCGGGCATCGCCAAGGCCCACCAGGTTGCCGTCGAAATCGGTACCCACCTGGCCGCGTACATACACGGTGTTGCCGGCGCGCACTGCCTGGCACAGATCATTGTCCAGGCTCTGGTTGGGGTAGGTTTCTTTGGTGTTGAACATGCGGATACGAGTGTGGGTAGGCATCAAAAAACTCCAGGAAAAAGTGCTCAGGCGCTGACAGGGGTCTGGTGGGCAACCGGTGCGGGTTCGCGGTACTCAAGGTACTGACGCTGGATGGCAATGTGGTCGGCCACGTATTTGGCGTCGTGCCACACACCCCAGATGAATGACGAACCACGCCGCGATTGCCACGGCAAACCGAGGAAATAGATGCCCGCTTCACTGCAAACCCCGCGCTGGTGCCGGGGCTTGCCGGCGGCGTCGAAGGCGTCGACTTTCAACCAGCTGTAATCCGTGGCAAACCCGGTAGCCCAGATGATCGTGGTGATGCCGGCCTCGGCCAGGTCCAGTTGCAGGATCGGGTTCTTGATGCATTCGGCATCGGGAAACACGCGACGCGCTTCGGGCTCCAGCGGCAGGTCGAGGCCGTTGCGCTCGATATAGGCGTCAGCCGCATCCAGCAGGGCCAGGTAGTTTTCGTCGCCGCGTGCCAGGTTTTCCACCAGATTGGGCTGGAAGCTGGCCACGTTGCCGTCAAAGGCTTGGGTCAGGCCGACCAGGGTCATGCCTTGCTGGGCCAGTTCACGGAAGTCGATGGTCTTGCCGCCGTGGGCGCCGCTGACCGCGATGGTCACGTGCTCGCGGCCGGGTTTCATCGCCACCTGGTCCCATTCACCCAGCACCCCCAGCCACCAGCAGAAGTCGCGGTTGCGATAGGCGCGTGGCGGGCGGTCATGGGCGCCGACCGACAGGTACACCTGGCGCCCGGCGCGCTGCAATTCATCGGCAATCTGCACCCCGGAAGAGCCGGCGCCCACCACCAATACCGCGCCCGCCGGCAGTTGCCCGGGGTTGCGATAGTCGGCGGAATGGATCTGGTGCAGCGCGATGTCTTTCGGCGCGATGGCCGGAATCACCGGCTTCTGGAACGGCCCGGTGGCAGCCACGACGCGGTTGGCTTCGATCACACCTTCACTGGTGTGCACGGTAAAACCGGGGCGGCCGACGTTGCGTACCACTGAGGTGACGTCCACCCCGGTGCGGATCGGTGCATTGAACTTGCGTGCATAGGTTTCAAAATAATCCGCCACCGTCTCTTTGGGCGCGAAGCCATCGGCGGGCACATCATCGAATTCCAGGCCAGGGAAACGGTCATGCCAGGCCGGGCCGTTGGCGACCAACGAATCCCAGCGCCCGGTGCGCCAGCGCTCGGCGATGCGGCTGCGCTCCAGCACCAGGTGCGGCACGCCTTGCTTGCTCAGGTGCTCGCTCATGGCTACGCCAGCTTGACCCGCTCCCACTACCAGCGTGTCTATTTTTGTTATTGCTTGAGTCATGTGTCTGTCCTTGCGTAATGCAGTTGGATTCAGCTTGGGCATGACGTCAAGTTAGGGGGCGGGCGGTGATTAATAAAATATTATTAAGCTGGGAAGTGAGCATAAATATCGGATGCAGAGCGGCGCCTGACTGATGCGACTCGGTTTAATGTGGGAGGGGGCTTGCTCCCGATGGCGGTGGGTCAGTCCCAGATGCATTTACTGAGACTCCTCCATCGGGAGCAAGCCCCCTCCCACATTTGACCTACAACTCTCCGGAATACTTCACTGCTGCTGCCGCCCGTGACGGCACGTCCAGCGTGCGCAGCAGCGATGACACATGGATACGCACGGTAAACGGCGAGATATCCAGGGCCTTGGCAATTTCCTTGTTGGTCTTGCCCTGGGCAATCAGGCGCAGCACTTCCCGCTGGCGGGTGGTGAGGGTGTGGGTGCCCAGCGGCAGCAGGCCCGAAGGCGCGAACTTGACCAGCACTTCGCCGTCGCGGATCGCCAGCAACGCCTGGCCGATCTCGTCAGGGGAGATGTTCTTGCCGATAAAGCCGTCCATGCCCAGGGCCATGACCTGTTCGATCAGCGCGGCGTCGTCGACCATCGACACCACCACCAGGGTAGTGCGCCGCAGTTGCTGGCGCAGGTCGGCCAGCTGGCTGATGCAGGTCAGGCCAGGGAAGCGCAGGTCGAGGATCAGGGTGTCGACTTCGCCGGCCTCGCGCAGCAGCGCATTTACCGTGGCCAGGTCGCCGGCCTCTTTCACCTGGGCATCGGGCAACAGGCGTTGCACGGTACGCGCCATGCCTTCGCGAAACATCGGGTGGTCGTCGGCGATGATGATCCGGCCGGTCATGGTGTGCTCCTTCCTGGGGCAAGGGTGTGCTGAGGCATGTTACTTTACCTGCGGGGCCAAGGGCCCCTTGCTTCTACTGATGATATGTCAAGGATATGACTATGGGTCTCGAGACCAACTCTGAACTCGACCAGGCTAACCTGCGCATTGTGGTGGCCACCATCGCCATTGTGTATATCAGCCTATTGGGTTTCCTACCCGGGCACTCGCTGGACACCTACCTGCCGGTGATCCTGTATATCTTCCTGTTCCTGCTGGCGTCCATCGTGTTGCGCCAGGTCATCGCACGCTGGCCCGGGCATTACCCGGCGCGGCGCATCTTCGGCATGCTCCACGACTACACCGGTACTTCGTTCGGCCTGGTGGTGGGCGGTGAAGCGGCGTTGCCGCTGTATGCGGTGATGGTTTGGGTGAACCTGGGCAACGGCATGCGCTACGGTTCGCGCTACCTGGCGATTGCCACGGGGCTGGCGTTGCTGGCGCTGTTGGTGGTGTACCAGCTCACGCCGCTGTGGCAGGCGCAGCCGTTCATGGTGCTGATGCTGATGATCACCAGCACGGTGATCCCGGTGTACGCCCATATCCTGCTGGAGCGTACGCGCAAGGCTTCCGAAGAAGCCATCGCCGCCAACCTGGAAAAATCCCGTTTTCTCGCCCAGGCCAGCCATGACCTGCGCCAGCCGATCCACTCCATCGGCCTGTTCACCGCCTGCCTGCGCGAAGCCCGGCTGGGGGATGACGAGCGGCGGCTGGTGGATAACATCGACCGTTCGCTGCTCAACGTGTCGCAACTGTTCCGTTCGATTCTTGATCTCTATACCCTCGACAATGGCCGGCTGCTGCCCAAATACCAAGTGATCCACCTGGGCGACTTCCTCGCCGACCTGATGCGCCAGAACGCTGAAGCCGCACGCTGGGCCGGCGTTGAGCTGCGCTTGCGGCCTTGCACCCACTGGGTACTGGTGGACCCGGGTATGTTGGCGACCATGGTGCAGAACCTGCTCTCCAATTGCTTCAAATACGCTGCACAACGGCCAGTGCTGGTCGGCGTGCGTATTCGCGATGACGGCCTGGTGGTGGAGGTGCATGACCAGGGGCGGGGGATTGCCAGGGAACATCTGTCACAGGTCTTCGAGGAGTTCTACCGCGTGCGTCAACTGCGTGACAAGGACGTCGAAGGCGTTGGCCTGGGGCTGTCCATCGTCAAGCGCCTGGGGCAATTGATGGGGTTGCGCGTGAGCCTGCGTTCGCGGGTGGGCCGTGGCACCTCAGTAAGCCTGCATGGCCTGGCACTCGCCACTGCGCCGGTTCAACCGGCATTGCGCGCCGATGCGCGCCAGGCCGGCCTGCTCACGGGTTTGAAAGTGTGCCTGGTGGAAGATGACCACAACGTACTGCTCGCCACCCAGGCCCTGCTGGAGCGCTGGGGTTGCGAGGTGCAGGCCGAGTCCAGTGGGCAGGGCCTGGTCAGCGACTGCGACATCATCGTCGCCGACTATGACCTGGGCAACCACGCCACCGGTATCGAATGCATCGATCAGCTACGCCAGCAACGTGGCTGGGCGGTGCCGGCGTTGATCCTCACCGGTCATGACGTGGAGAAAATCCAGGCTGCGTTGCACGATCGTCAGATCGCAATACTCTCCAAGCCGGTGCGCCCTGCGGAACTGCGCGGCAGGTTGCGCGACCTCAGACGGGAAAACATTACTGCATGAATGGCGTCAGTCCGTTGCCACGTGCGCCTTTGGGCTGGCAGTAGGCGGCAGGTTTCATCAGGCCAAAGCTGGCGATTGCGAACGCACCGCCGCTGGCACCGCTGGGTACGGAGCAGTTGTATTCGCCGGATGCGGTGTTGGCCACATAGTAGGTGGTCATGGAGTCGCTGCGCACATTGGAGATACGTTTTACCGGCTCGCCCAGGTTGGTCTCCGACAGCGTCTTGAGATGGTCTTCGGTGGGCTTGATATTGCTGCAACCGGCTACGCCGATGATCAGGGCGCCCAGCAGGGCAAGGCGAGTAACGGGGGAGTGGAGTTTCATGGTGCTTCTTCCTTGGGGTTGTTTTGGTTTTTCCGACGCACAACGAACCCGCGCGCAATGGATGCGCGGTGCCGAAGGAGCGTTGGAAGTGCCGGGGAATATAGCGCCGCAGGTGGGAAGGGTCGATTAGCACAAATGGGCTAATGGCAAATTGAGGTCACACAAGGACATCGCAATGCTGGAGATAACCCGTGCGACACCCGAGGACGCCAACTGCGCGTTTGACATCCGCCGCGACGCCATCCTTGGCCAGTGCATTGGCGCCTACAGTGCCGAGCAGATGGCGCTTTGGACGCGGGGCAAAGCCGCCGATGGCTATGACACGCTGATGGACAAATTGTTTTACCTGGGGTGGGTGAACGGCGAGGCCGTCGCAACCGGCATGCTCGATCTTGATAACAATGAAGTGGGGGCGTTGTTCGTGCGGCCTGGGTTCACCGGACGTGGATATGGCAAGGCGATGCTTGACCATTTGGAGGACGTTGCGCGACTGAGGGCCATTGAAGAGGTGATGCTCGATGCAACCTTGAATGCGGTGAGTTTCTATCGGGCGTCTGGTTATGTGGGCGATGAGCAGGCGGTGTATCACTCGCCGTCGGGGCTGGTGCTGGCGTGTATTCCGATGGTGAAGCGGCTGCGTGTCATGACTCTGACATAGCGCAGTTGCTCAAACTGATTTATGGAGATCCAAATGTGGGAGTGGGCTTGCTCCCGATAGCCATGGGTATCTACACAGCTCTGACGTAGCGACCGTCAGTAACCACGATGCGAAGCGAGCCGCTCTTGATCTTGATCTGCTTTTGATCCTAGGCGCCCCGTTAAACCACGCTGGCCGGAATTCGACAGGGATTTGGGGGGTAAACCGGCAGGGATGCCGGTTTAGCCGCCCCGCGCCATGGATGGCGCGTGGCGGCGGCCTCCCAAATCCATGGCGGATTACGGGCACACCGAGCCTGGGCGAGGTGCCGAGTGGTGGGGCAAGAGCCTTTTGGTTACTTTTGGGCTCTTTTCAAAAGTGACCCGCTGTAAAAGCGGAACCAATAGTGGCCGTTGCCCAAATAACGGATATGTACTCGGTCTGATCCAACATTCTGGTCGGCTGTCAGGCCGCCATCGGGGGCAAGCCCCCTCCCACATTTTGACCGAGTTTGACGTTTTGAACTGGTCGGCTTTGAGGCCACCACTGGATCAAGTTCGCTCCCACAGCCCAATCAATGCATCTTGCTATGGTCCATCTTGCTGTGGTCCATGCCATCCAGGCCACGGGCGGCAGCCTTTACTTCAACCGTCTGCTTTTCACCCTTGGCATCCTGCACCGTAAGGGTCAGCGGCACCTGGTCGCCTTCCTTGATCTGGCCGGTCAGGCCCATCAGCATCACGTGGTAGCCGTTCGGGTCGAGCTTGACGGCTTTGCCAGCAGGCAGGGCCACCGAGTCCACCGGGCCCATGCGCATCACGTCGTCCTTCATGCTCATTTCATGGATCTGCACGTCCTTGGCCACCGGCGAGGCCACGCTGAGCAGCCGGCTGTCGCTGTCGGCGGTCACGGTCATGAACGCACCGCTGGACGGTTGGCCCGGCACGGAAGCGCGCACCCAGGCGTCTTCGACCAGTACCTGGGCGCTGGCGTGGGCGGCGAGGCCCAGCAGGGTTAGGCCGAGGGTCAGGCGCTTGAGATATTGAACGGCAGTCATTAGCAGACCTCCATGACGGTGAGCAGGTCTTCTGCACACTCTTGAGCGGTAAGGGATGCCTGCAAGCCAAGGCGCAGGTTGCCACGGGTGTCGAACACGAAACTGGTGGCGGTGTGGGACAGGGTGTAGGTGTCGCCGGCGGGGATCTTTTCATAAAAGATCCCGAATTCCTTGGCGGCCACGGCGATTTCTTCCGGGGTGCCGTAGAGCGCTTCGAAGCTGGGATCGAAGGCCTTGACGTATTTGTCGAGGATTTCAGGGGTGTCGCGCTCGGGGTCCAGGGTGATGAACACCACCTGCATGATCTCACCGTCGCGGCCCATCAGCTTCTTGGCCTGGGCGGCGCGGGCCAGGGTCGTCGGGCAGACCGCCGGGCACTGGGTGAAGCCGAAGAACACCACCGGCATCAGGCCTCGGTACGAACTCAAGGTGACGGTTTCGCCGTCGGTATTCTTGAGCTTGAAGGTGCGGCCCATGATCTTGTCACTGAGGTCCTTGCCGTATTTGAAATTCAGCTTGGGGCTGTAGTCACAGCCGCCCAGCAGGCTGCCCAGGCCCAACAGGCCCATGCCGGTCAGCACTTTGCGGCGGGTGAATAACGTACTCATTAACTGTGCATCCTGTGAAACGCCTGCATTGCTCTGGATCTACACATCAGGCTTTGAAAGCCAGGCTTTGAAACGTAGAAACGAGGAGGGCCCACAGTCTAGCAACCCTGGCTGACCGGCGTAATCTGCGACGTTCTGCCACAGGGGCGCGCCGCACTTCATCCTTTTGCGGCTTCGGTGGTAGAGTCGCCGCCATGAAATTGCGCCATTGTGACCGTTCGCTGATCGCCTGGGCCCTGTACTTCTGCGTGCTGATGAACCTCTTCGCCTGCGGTTTGGGGCATGGCCAGATGATGGGCCAGCAACTCAATGGCATCGGTGGCCTGTTCTGTTCAGCCGACGGCGGCCAGTCGCCCCTTTCCGATAAAGGGTTGGCTAACCCGAATTCCAGCAACATCTCGAACTACTTTGCCTGCCCGGTGTGCAGCGCCGTTACCGTCGCCATCGTCTTCCTGATCGGCCTGGCCTGGCTGTTGGGCCTGGCGCAAACCCCGCGTCCAGCCCATGAACGGCGCAACAAGGCGCCGCCGCGTTATTCCTGGCCCTCGGCCAACCCCCGCGCTTCCCCAGACTTCTGACGTGTGCCTTGGGCCCCCTGTGACCAGGGGGCGTTCTATCGTCATGACTGTGAGTGCGACCCATGAATCATCAATTGCCTGCAGGCGCCAACCGCCTGGTCAGCAAGGCGTCCCGCCGCCTGCGCAGCGAGCCGGCGCTGCCCGACTACCCGAGTAATTCCCGCTGTTTCGTGCACCTGGATGCACGCTTGCTGCCCCATTGGCACACGTTGTTTGATATCTGCCCGGCACTGCTCAAGCTCGACCCGCCGGAGGGGCTGAACCTGTTCCGCAGTTTCATGACCTGGGCCTACCGCAATCAGCCAGCACTGGATTGGACCTATCACCTGAACGTGTGCCGCTGGCTGCTGGTCTCGACTTACCGTGCGCAGATCGACGACGAGCCCATCGAAGCCTTCATGGCGGCCTCGGCGGCGTGTTGGGTCAATACCGATCAAAGCCAGGCCCAGGGCGTGGTACTGGCCTGGCAAGGGACAAGGGTTTTCGATTGGAAGGGCGCACCATTACTGGGTGCCGAACGCCAGGCGTTGCCCGACCCGGCAGGGGACTTTGCCTGGTGTCCATTGACTCGCCAGGCGCGTTTCGGTGGTTGGTTGCCCGTGCCTTGAGACGCTGCGCGAAATCGAATGGAACCCTGAGGCCAGATACTTGACCTAATGCATAGACCTCAGGAGGTGATTCATGCAAGTAGACTATATCTGGATCGTATTGGCGGTGATTCTGCTGCTGGCGGAATTGTGGGCAATCAACGTCGTATTGCGCAGCACCGGTGGTTGGGAGAGCAAGGGGCTGTGGCTGGTGATCCTGATCTTCGTGCCGTTGCTGGGCTTGATTGTGTGGGCGCTGTTCGGGCCCAAGCGCGAGATGGCTTCAGCGCGTAAAGACTGAGGCGCAGCTTGGCTACAGACTGTGTTTGACAATGCCCCGTATTGGACGATACGGGGCATTGTTGTAATAGCGGCAGGAAAACCCCAGCGCGCAGTCGCTACTGGGCTGGGGGTCTCTAGAGTGACTTGGCGCCATGACTGAACACTGTGTTTTGAACCTCAGGCCGCCAGCGGTTTGCTGGCGTGGGCCTTTTTATAGGCCGCTTTCATCGCTTCCATTTCAGCGCCCAGTTCGTCAAGCACCGCCTTGCCGAGCAATTTCCTGGCCTGGGGGAACATTTCCGTTTCTTCCTCTTCGATGTGGTGCTCAAGCAACTCCTTGACCACTTTGACCCGCCCGGAAAACTCGGTGGATGACGGGTCGGTCTGCTTCAGGTCGGGCAGCACCAGCGAGTCGACGGTGCGGTGCTCTTCCTTGGCTTCGTGGTACATGATGTCCTGCTCCTTGCCGCCAGCTTTGCGGAAAGCGGGGTAGAGGATTTCCTCTTCGAGCTGGGTATGCAGGGTGATTTCCATCTCGAGCTTGGCCAGCAACTCGGTACGCTTTTTAACCCCGCGCTCGGTGGATTCGCTCAGTTGGGTCAGCAGGGTCTTTACGCGTTCGTGGTCGGCTTTGAGAAGGTCGATGGCATTCATGTAGAACCTCACGGTAGTGGACGGGCGTGTCGAAATGCACGCCTCGTAGTCAGGCTATTGCATCAGGCGTACCAACTTTTGCTTCGGTAGATTTATGTTTAAAATCAAGTAGATATAAGTTAAGTAATGATTGGCTTTCGTGCAGCTTGCATGGTCGGGCTCCCGCAGGATTGCACAATGCTGCCCAGGTCAAAATGTGGGAGGGGGCTTGCTCCCGATAGCGGTAGGTCAGCTAGCCTATGCTTCACTGACCCACCGCTATCGGGAGCAAGCCCCCTCCCACATTTTCAGCTCCAGCGTCCTGGAGATTTTTATCTCGTGATCAGCCGGCAACAGCCTTGGCAATCGCCTCGTTGAACGCTGGCAAGTCGTCCGGCGTACGTGAGGTGATCAAGGTCCAGCCGTTGGCCTTGCACTCCTTGACCTGGGCATCGACCACACCCGCGGCACCTGCGTTTTCAAGGTCGATGCGCACGCTTTTATAGGCAGTCAGGGTCTTGCCCTTGACCACGCCGGCATCAATCAGCGCCCATGGCCCGTGGCAGATGGCCGCGATGGTTTTGCCGGCTTCGGCGAAGTCCTTGATCAGGCGCAGCGCTGCGGCATCCTGGCGCAAGGTATCGGCATTCACCGTGCCGCCCGGGATGACCAGCGCATCGAAGTTGCCGCTGACCACATCCGACAGTTGCACGTCGGACTCCACGGTCCCGTCCTTTTCGGTATCGCCGACAAAGGTCTGGGTGGTGCCGCCTTTGCTGGAAGCGTGGGTCACGGTGGCGCCGTAGCCCCGCAGGGCTTCCAAGGGTTTGAGCAGCTCGTCGCGCTCGATGCCGGTATTGGAGGTGATGATCAGGATTTTCTTACCGTTGAGTTGTGCACTCATGAGCGGATATCTCCTGTGTGGGTGAGTGGGTTACTTGGCGTATTTGCTTTGCAGCTCCTTGGCCATTTTCAGGTGTTTTTCCAGGGTCGGCAGCTTCTCGCTGGCAAAAGCCTTCAGCTCGGCGTTGTCCGAGGAAGTCGATTCTTTCTTGAACAGTTCGACGGCTTCTTCATGGGCATTGACCTGGTTGTTGGCATAGGCCTTGTCGAAGGATTCGTCGCGCATCTCGAGAATGGCTTTCTTGGCCTTGTCCATGAGCGCGGCATCATCCGGCACTTCAAGATCATGTTTCTTGGCCAGTGCCATCAGTTCCTGGTTGGCCTTGGTGTGGTCGTCGACCATGTGCTGGGCGAAGGTCTTCACGTCAGCCGAACTGCTTTTTTGCAGGGCGAGCTTGCCGGCCTCGACTTCGGTGATACCACTCTGCGCGGCCTTGTCGACGAAGTCATTGGAGGTCGCCGCCATGGCAACGGAAATCGAACCCGCAGCCAGTGCGAAGGTCAGGCCCATCTGTTTCATCAGCTTGCTAGTCATGGTGAATCTCCTTATGGATGACGTGATGTCGTTACCTGAGTGTTGAGCCGGCGGCCGCGCAAAAGGTTTAAATTTTTTTTGCGTTTTTTCGCCAGCGGTGACGAAGGCAATTTCCTTGAACTATCGAATTACGGCGGGCTCTGCTGCATAAGTGCCTGCCGATTTTCGCAGGCTCGCATCTGCCAGGAGATACACCGTGACTGACGCCAAGACTGCCGACAAAACCCCCAACCCCATCAGCTCCGAAGACGCCCAGACAGGTGCCGAAAAACCCGTCAAGGGACAGACCCTCGGGCATCCGGACCCAAAGACAGAAACCGTCGACAAGGTCCTGACCCCGACGTCGATCAAGGATACCGAGCGCCAGACTGACGCCATCAATGAGCAGGCCGACAAGGCTGAGCGCAAGCTGGGTCATTGAGATGGCCAAGTCGATCACGGCGTCTGAACTCGGCATCGAACTCAAGCCCGATGATGACGCCAGCCTGTTTAAATGGTTTATCGCCAGCTTTCTGATGGGCAAGCGTATCCAGGCGCCGATTGCGGCCCAGGCGTATCGGGTGATTATCGAAGAGGAGGGCCGCGATACTGCGCGCAAGCTGCAGCATTGCACCTCCCGTGAGCTGGTTTCGATGTTGGGGCGTGCCCACTACGTACGCTACGACGAAACCACCGCCCAGCGCCTGCTGGACCTGAGTGCCAAATTGAATGCCGAGTACGCGGGCAAGATCACCCAGATCAAATACGCCAGCGAGGACCGTCACGCTTTCGAACAGCGCCTCGGCGAGTTTGACGGGGTCGGGCCCAAGACCATCGAGATTTTCATGCGCGATGCAGCCAAGGTGCTGTTTTGACGGCACCTGTGTATGTGGGATGTGCGGGGTGGAGCCTGCCGCGCGAACACTGGGCGGCGTTTGTCGAAGAGGGCACTCATCTGCAGCGCTATGCCTCGCGTTTCAACGCGGTGGAAATCAACAGTTCGTTTTACCGTCCGCACCTGCCCAAGACCTATACACGCTGGGCGCAATCGGTGCCGTCGGCATTTCGTTTCTCGGTCAAGGTGCCTAAGCGCATTACCCATGAACTGCGCTTGCAAGGGTGCGCTACCGCGCTGGATGAGTTCCTTGAGCAGTGCCTGCATCTGGAGCAGAAGCTGGGCTGCCTGCTGGTGCAACTGCCGCCTTCGTTGCGCTATGAACCGGCGTTGGCCACAGGTTTTTTCACTGCACTGCGCCAGCGTTTTGCCGGCGCCGTGGTGCTGGAGCCGCGTCACCCCAGTTGGCTTGACGCCGAGGCCATGTTGCTGGACATGCAGATAGGCCGGGTAAACGCCGACCCGGCCGTCATCGACCCAGGCGCCGGCTGGCAAGGCGTGCAGTATTGGCGCTTGCACGGCTCGCCGCGCATTTATCACAGCGCCTACGGCTTGCAGCGTGTGCAGGCCTATGCACGGCTGCTGGAGCCGTCGGCTGCGGCGGGTGTTCCCACTTGGTGCATCTTCGATAATACGGCCAGCGGCCATGCGGTGATGGACGCTCTTTTGATGGTGAACAGCGAACATCTGGTTATGCCGCACGCTGCACCTCCTAGCCAATAAAACGTTGGTTGCGAGCCAGTGGTTGGCTGCACAGCCGATCGCCGGTTAATCTCTTCCCTCAGTTCAGGGAGAGGTGACCCGATGTCGTTGATCACAACCATCGAAGACTTACGCAAGCTGGCGCAGAAACGTGTGCCACGGATGTTCTACGACTACGCTGATTCCGGTTCCTGGACTGAGAGCACCTATCGCGCCAATGAGAGTGATTTTGCGCGCATCCAATTCCGCCAAAGGGTGGCGCGTAATATCGATGAGCGTTCAATCCGCGCCACGATGATCGGCCAGGACATGGCCATGCCCGTGGCCCTGGCGCCCACCGGCCTGGCGGGCATGCAGCATGCCGATGGCGAGATTCTTACCGCCCGTGCCGCTGCCGCATTCGGGTTGCGTTATACCTTGTCGACCATGAGCATCTGCTCCCTGGAAGACATCGCCGAGCATGTCGGCCAGCCGTTCTGGTTCCAGCTGTATGTGATGCGCGACCGCGAGTTTATCGAGCGGTTGATCGAGCGCGCCAAGGCTGCCGGGGTGGATGCGTTGGTGCTGACCCTTGACCTGCAGATACTCGGGCAACGCCACAAGGACTTGATCAATGGCCTGTCGGCACCACCCAAGCTGACCCTGCCGAATATCCTCAACATGATGACCAAGCCGCGCTGGGTAATGGGCATGCTCGGCACCCAGCGCCGTGGTTTCGGCAATATCGTCGGGCATGTGAAGGGCGTGGCCGACATGAGTTCGCTGTCGTCCTGGACCGCCCAGCAATTCGACCCGCGCCTGAGTTGGGACGATGTGGCGTGGATCAAGAAATGCTGGGGCGGCAAGTTGATCATCAAGGGCATCCTCGACGTGGAAGATGCGCGGCTGGCGGCCGATTCCGGCGCCGATGCGCTGGTGGTAAGCAACCACGGCGGTCGTCAGCTGGATGGCGCGCCGTCGAGCATCAGCCAACTGCCGGCGATTGTCGAGGCCGTGGGCAAGCGCATCGAAGTATGGCTCGATGGGGGGATTCGCTCCGGCCAGGACGTACTCAAGGCCATCGCCCTGGGGGCCAAGGGCACCATGATCGGTCGCCCGCACCTGTATGGCCTGGGTGCGATGGGCGAGGCGGGCGTGACCAAGGCGCTGGACATCATCGCCCGAGAGTTGGACGTGTCGATGGCGCTGTGTGGCTATAACGATATACGTGATGTGAACCGCGAGATTTTGCTGCCCGGGAGCTTTCCTGAATGTGTTGCCTGAGCAAAAAAATCGTAAAAAAATAAAAAGAGTTGTCCACGAAAACCGTGGGTATCTCTGTGGATAACTTTACGAAGGCCCGGTAGCGTTGGCGATTTCAATGCAGGTCATTATTTGATCAACTTCTGTTTCGGGCCAGCATGGGCAGGGTTTGCGCTTGACAGCCAAGCGCGAACCCAGTGCCGAAAAGCCTGTTTATGATGCGTTGTCGCGCGCTGTGGAGTGAGTCACTACCGGGTCGGGCATCCTGGTGCGCATCAGCCTGTCCAGTGCCTGGCCATAGCTGCGCCCGGCCAGGCTCATGCTGTTGTTATGGCTGGCGCCCGGTACCAGCAACAGATGCTTGGGCTCCTGGGCGGCTTCAAACAACTGCTGGCTGAAACGCGGTGGCACGTAGCGGTCGTCGAGGCCGTGGACCACCAGCAACGGCATGTGGATATCGGCAATCTTGTCAATGGAATCGAACTTCTGCGACAGCAACCAGCGCACCGGCAAAGAGGTATTGCTGACAGCCGTGGCCACATCCGCGAGGGAGGTGAAGGTGGATTCGATCACCAGCCCACGTACCGGCAGCGGCACCTGCTTGCCCAGTTCGGCGGCCAGGTCGATTGCCACCGCGCCACCCAGGGAATGCCCGTAGATCAGGCGCTTGCCCGGGTCCGGTTGCAGGGTCTGGAAGCGCTCCCAGGCGATGCGTGCGTCTTCGTACACCGTGGTTTCCGAAGGTAGGTCGCCGTGGCTTTGGCCGAAGCCGCGATAGTCGATGGCTAATACCGAGAAGCCCAGGGCATGCAATTGCTCGATGCGAAACAGCTGGCCTGTGAGATTCCAGCGCACCCCGTGCAGGTAGAGGATGGCCGGCGCCTCCTTCGTCGCAGCCGGGTACCACCAGCCATGAATGTTCTGCCCCGATTTGAAATTGGCGGGCCTGAGTTCGAATTCCTGCACCGCCTTGGGCAGGCCGGTGTACCAGCCGGCAGTCCCCGGCTCGATGCGAAACACCAGCTCGCGTTCCTTGTGTTGCAGCACGGCGCAGCCGACGGGCAGGCCGACGATCAGCGCAGCCATGCACAGCAAGGGCAGCCAGCGCAGGCCCAGGCGGGCGATAAAGCGAGAAGACATGAAAGCTCCAGGACAAAAGCGAAGCACGGGTTTTACCAGATGGCCCGAGCGCGCAGGCATTAATGCGACGGTTGTAGCAGAGCAAAGTGTTACAGCATTGAACAATCCAGGCGCAGGTTGTTAGGGTGGTCGGCTCAACGGCAGCCATCGCCACTGAACCTGTTCCCACCTGCATAGGCCCACTATGGACAACAGCCCCGTTCGCATCACCGCCGAAGAAACCCTCTCGGACAGCTGGTACCTCTTGAAAAAATACAGCTTCGACCTGCGTCGCCGGGATGGCAGCTGGCAAGCCCAGACCCGCGAGGTGTACGACCGTGGCAACGGCGCGACGATCCTGCTGTACAACCGCGGGCAACGCACAGTGCTGTTGATCCGCCAGTTCCGCATGCCCACCTTCGTCAACGACTATCCCGGCTACCTGATCGAAGCGGCGGCCGGCTTGCTGGATAACGCCAGCCCTGAAGAACGCATCCGCCTGGAAGCCGAGGAAGAGACCGGGTATCGCGTGGGGCATGTGGAGCAAATCTACGCGGCGTTCATGAGTCCAGGCTCGGTGACTGAGCGGATTCACTTTTTCATGGGCGAGTATCAGCCGGGGGATCGGGTGGGTGCGGGCGGCGGCCTGGAAGAGGAGGGCGAGGATATCGAGGTGCTCGAACTAGGCTTCGAGCAGGCACTGGAGATGGTGCAGAGTGGGGATATTGTGGATGGCAAGACAATCATGTTGTTGCTGCACCTTGAACTGAAGATGCTGAAAGAAGGCTGGTGAGGGAGCTTGCTCGCGCAGCGGCCCGACAGCCGCCGATGATCCCACTGACGCACCTGCGATCCAATGTGGGAGGGGGCTTGCTCCCGATGAGGGAGTATCAGGCAACGCATCTAGGACTGACCCACCGCCATCGAGAGCAAGCCCCCTCCCACATTTTTTACCGGGTGCAGTCAATCAGACCGTTATGAAATCAAGCTCCCGGATCAGAGTCGCGCAACCACCTCGCTAACCTCAACCCCGACTGACGGTAATTGTCAGAAATTTCCCAGAGGAGTACAAATGTACTCCATGACGAACCTGACCCCCCGCCGTACCGCCATCCTGACCTTCATCCGTGACCGCATCGCGCAACAAGGCCAGCCCCCCAGCCTCGCCGAGATCGCCGAGGCGTTCGGCTTCGCCTCGCGCAGCGTCGCCCGCAAGCATGTGGTGGCCCTGACTGAAGCTGGCTTTATCGAGGTCAACCCCAACCAGGCCCGTGGTATTCGTCTGCTCAATCAACCCGTGCGTGCCGAGTGGCTGGATGTCCCGGTGCTTGGCCGTGTGGCGGCCGGCCGGCCCATCGACGCCGATGCCGAAGTGCACAGCCGCTTGCAACTGGACCCTGCCACCTTCGCGAAAACCCCCGACTACCTGCTGCGGGTGCAGGGCGATTCGATGATCGAAGACGGCATTCTCGACGGCGACCTGGTGGGCGTGCGTCGCAGCGTCGAAGCCTTGAACGGACAGATTGTAGTGGCGCGCCTGGACGGTGAAGTCACCATCAAGCGTTTCGAGCGCAGCGGCGACCGGGTTCGCCTGTTGCCACGCAATCCTGCGTATCAACCCATCGTGGTCGGACCCGATCAGGACCTGGCCATTGAAGGGGTGTTCTGTGGCCTGGTGAGGCAAGGCTGATGGGCGCCGTGGTTGCCCTGGACTCGCTGTTCAATGGTGGGCGAGTCTGGAAGGGCCGGCCTGCCGCACCACCGGCCAGCGTGCACCCCACGGGGCTGGCGGCGCTGGATGCGGTGCTGCCCAGTGGCGGCTGGCCGGAAGCTGCCTTGAGTGAAATCCTGATGGCCAAGGACGGTGTGGGCGAGTTGCAGCTGGTACTGCCGACCCTGGCGCGCTTGTCGGCCCAGGGCGAGCGCATTGTGCTGGTGGCGCCGCCTTATACGCCGTACCCCCATGCCTGGCAGAACGCCGGGGTGGATGTGCGCAAGCTTTCCATCATCCAGGCCGAGGAGCGCGACGCGCTGTGGGCGGTGGAGCAGTGTCTGCGTTCCGGCAGTTGCGGCGCGGTGTTGTGCTGGCCGCGCAAGGCCGATGACCGGGCCTTGCGGCGTTTGCAGGTGGCGGCGGAAACCGGCCAGACCCTGGCGTTTGCCTGGCGCTCCTTGAGTGAGGCGGTCAATGCATCGCCCGCGGCATTGCGTCTGGCGGTCGAGGCCCGGCCGGCACAAGTGCGGGTGCTCAAGTGCCGCGGCGGGTTGGCCCACCCGGCGCCGATCGCCCTGACGGGGCATTGAGGTTGCCATGCGTTGGGTGTGTATTGTCTTCCCGCAATTGGCGCTGGACGGGGCGCAGCGTGTGCATCCCGAGCCCGACCAACCCCTGGCACTGCTGGCCGGCACGTCGCAGCGGCGGGTGCTGCAAACCGTCAATGCCGCCGCCCGGGCCTTGGGCCTGCGCCCCGGCCAATCCTTGACGGCGGCCCATGCCCTGGCCAAAAGCTTTGCCTGCGTCGAATACGACCCCTTGGAGATCGAGCGCCTGCAGCAGTTACTCGCCGCCTGGGCCTACCGTTTCAGCTCCCAGGTCAGCCTGTATTACCCGCGGGCCTTGTTGTTCGAGATCGAGTCGAGCCTGGGCCTGTTCGGGCCCTGGCCGCAGTTCGAGGCGCGTTTGCGCAAGGAATTGACCGAGCTTGGCTTTCGTCACCGCATCGTCGCTGCGCCCAATCCTGCGGCGGCAAGGGTGTTGGCGAACCTTTACGATGGCCTGGCCGTGGCCGATGACAGCGCCTTGATGCACGCCCTGGCGCTGCTGCCCATCGACCGCGCCGGCCTCGAGCCGCAAGCCGCCACGGCTTTGTCACGCATGGGCCTGCGCACCCTGGCCCAGGTACAGGTACTGCCCCGGCACACCCTGGCGCGGCGCTTTGACGCCAGCCTGCTCAAGCACCTCGACGCCTTGAGCGGGCAACGGCCCTTGGCCTTGGGGTTCTATCAGCCGCCGGACCAGTTCGATGCGCGCATCGAGTTGAACTTCGATGTGCAATCCCACCAGGCGCTGCTGTTTCCCTTGCGCCGCTTGACCGGCGACTTGTCGGCCTTCCTTTGCGGGCGCGACAGTGGCGTGCAGCGCTTCGACCTGCATCTGGAACATGCCCAGGCACCGGACAGTGTGATCAAGGTCGGCCTGCTCAGCGCCGAACGCGAGCCCTTGATGCTGTTCGAGCTGGCCCGCGGGCGCCTGGAGCAGGTCCAGGTCACCTCGCCGGTGCGCGGCTTGCGCCTGGTGGCCGAGGACTTGCCGGTGTTCGTGCCGCAGCGCCAGGACCTGTTCGACGACCGCCCGCAACAAACCCTGCCATGGGAACAACTGCGCGAACGCCTGCGTGCGCGCCTGGGGGATGACGCCGTGCAGGGCTTGCGTTTCCACGCCGACCACCGCCCCGAATGCGCCTGGCAGGCCGCGACCGACAGCCGACCATGCCCGAGCTTGAGCAAGGTCCGGCGGCCCGGCTGGCTATTACTCGAACCGACCTTGCTGGCAGAGCAAGGCGTGCGCATTCTGATGGGGCCGGAGCGCATCGAGTCCGGCTGGTGGGATGGCGCCGATGTGCGCCGCGACTATTACCTGATCCAGACCCGTGCCGGCCAGCAAGGCTGGGCCTACCGCAACGTCGGGAACAGCGATGGGCTGTGGCTGCAAGGCTGGTTTGCATGAGTTACGCCGAGCTGCACTGCCTGTCCAACTTCAGCTTCCAACGCGGTGCCTCCAGCGCCCTGGAACTGTTCGAGCGGGCCAAAGCCCAAGGCTACAGCGCTTTGGCGATCACTGACGAATGCACGCTGTCGGGCGTTGTGCGAGCCTGGCAAGCGGCGAAGGCGGTAGACCTGCCGCTGATTATCGGCAGCGAGATGCGCCTCGAAAACGGCCTGAAACTGGTGCTGCTGGTGGAAGACCTCAGCGGCTATCAGCACCTGTGCCGTTTGATCACCCTGGCCCGGCGTCGCGCCGAAAAAGGCCGTTATCGCCTGCTGCAGGAAGACTTCGAGCAACCGTTGCCCGGCCTGCTGGCACTATGGGTGGCACAAGACGAGGACACCCAAGCCTCGATCCAATGGTTGCGCCGTACCTTCGCCGAGCGCCTGTGGCTGGCGGTGCAGTTGCATTGCGGCCAGGACGACGAACGCCACTTGGAACAGCGCCTGCAATTGGCCGCCAGCCTGCACATCCCCGCCGTGGCCTGCGGCGATGTGCATATGCATGCACGCGGGCGTCGCGCCCTGCAAGACACCATGACCGCCATCCGCCACCACGTAGCGGTGGCCGACGCCGGCACGCTGTTGCACCCCAATGGCGAGCGGCACCTGCGTAGCCTGGATGCCCTGGGCGGGCTCTACCCGCAAGCACTGCTGGACGAAACCCTGGCGATAGCCCGGCGTTGCACCTTCGACCTGAGCCAGCTGCGTTACCACTATCCGCGGGAACTGGTGCCCAGCGGCCATGACGCCGCCTCCTGGCTGCGTGCGGTCACCGAAGAAGGCATTGCCCGGCGCTGGCCCAAGGGCGTCGATGCCAAGACCCTGGAACAGATCGATAAAGAGTTGAAGCTGATCAGCGAGCTGGGCTACGAAAGCTATTTCCTCACGGTGCACGACATTGTGCGCTTTGCCCGCAGCCGTTCGATCCTGTGCCAGGGCCGAGGTTCGGCGGCCAATTCGGCGGTGTGCTTTGCCCTGGGCATCACCGAGATCAACCCGAGCCTGACCAGCCTGTTGTTCGAGCGCTTCTTGTCCAAGGAGCGCAACGAGCCGCCGGATATCGACGTCGACTTCGAACACGAACGCCGCGAAGAAGTGCTGCAATACGTCTTCCAGCGCTATGGCCGCCACCGCGCGGCATTGACGGCGGTGGTCAGCAGCTACCACGCGACCGGCGCGGTGCGGGATGTGGCCAAGGCCCTGGGGTTGCCGCCAGACCAGATCAATGCGCTGGCTGACTGCTGTGGGCGCTGGAGTGACGACGCGCCGCCCCTGGAGCGCCTGCGTGAAAGCGGCTTCGACCCGGACAGCCCACTGTTGCGCCGTGTGCTGACGCTGACCCAGCAATTGATCGGCTTTCCTCGGCACCTGTCCCAGCATCCCGGCGGCTTCGTGATTTCCGAATACCCACTGGATACCCTGGTGCCGGTGGAAAACGCCGCCATGGCCGAGCGCACCATCATCCAGTGGGACAAGGACGACCTCGACGCGGTGGGCCTGCTCAAGGTGGATATCCTCGCCCTGGGCATGCTCAGCGCAATTCGCCGCTGTTTCGACCTGCTGCGCCGTCATCGCAATCAGGACTTGAGCCTGGCAAGCATTCCCAAGGAAGACCCGGCGACCTACGCGATGATCAGCAAGGCCGACACCATCGGTGTGTTCCAGATTGAATCGCGGGCGCAAATGTCGATGTTGCCCAGGCTCAAGCCGCAGACGTTCTATGACCTGGTGATCGAAGTCGCCATCGTGCGTCCGGGGCCGATCCAGGGCGGCATGGTGCATCCGTATTTGCGCCGACGGAACAAGGAAGAGCCCACGACCTATCCCTCGCCGGCATTGAAAGTGGTGCTGGAGCGGACCCTGGGCATCCCGCTGTTCCAGGAACAGGTGATGCAGATCGCCATGGTCGCCGCCGACTACAGCCCCGGCGAGGCCGACCAGTTGCGCCGCTCCATGGCCGCCTGGAAGCGTCATGGCGGGCTGGAGCCGCACCAGCAACGCTTGCGCGACGGCATGCTCAGGAACGGCTACACCGAAGCCTTTGCCGCGCAGATTTTCGAGCAGATCAAGGGCTTTGGCAGCTATGGCTTCCCTGAGTCCCACGCGGCCAGTTTTGCCTTGTTGACCTACGCCAGTTGCTGGCTCAAGTGCCATGAGCCGGCAGCTTTCGCCTGCGCCCTGATCAACAGCTGGCCCATGGGCTTCTACAGCCCGGACCAGATTCTGCAGGACGCCCGGCGCCATCGCTTGCAGATTCGCCCGGTGGATGTACAGGCCAGTGACTGGGATTGCAGCCTGGAACCCATCGACGGCCAGCAGCCGGCGATTCGCTTGGGCTTGCGCATGATCTCGGGGTTTCGCGAGGAAGACGCACGGCGTATCGAAGCCGTCCGCCAGCGGCAACGCTTCAGCGACATCGCCGATCTGGATGCACGCGCCGGCCTGGATGCCCGGGCCCAGGCGCTGCTGGCGGATGCCGGTGCCTTGCGCGCCCTGGCCGGTAACCGTCATCAGGCGCGCTGGGATGTGGCCGGCGTGCACCAGCAGCTTGGATTGTTTGCCGGCCTGCCGAGTCCCGATGAAGCGGTGGTGGCGTTACCCGCGCCCAGCGTAGGTGAGGACCTGCAGGCCGATTACGCCACGCTCGGCACCACCCTTGGCCCGCATCCCTTGGCTCTGCTGCGCAGCGAGTTGCGCAAGCGACGCTGCCGCAGTTCCCAGGAGCTGCTGGCCGTGGAACATGGACGCAACGTCAGCATTGCCGGGCTGGTCACCGGTCGCCAGCGTCCTGGTACGGCCAGTGGCGTGACCTTTGTCACCCTGGAAGATGAATTTGGCAACCTCAACGTGGTGGTCTGGCGTGACCTGGCCGAGCGCCAGCGCCAGGCGCTGGTGGGCTCGCGGTTGCTCAAGGTGGACGGCCGCTGGGAGGCGGTGGGCGAGGTGCGGCACTTGATCGCCGGGCGCCTGACTGACCTGACGCCGCTGCTGGCAGGGATCACTGTGCGCAGCCGGGATTTTCATTGAGGCCGCTGGTTTCTGCGCTTACGATCGCCTAATTTGTACAAGATGAAACCATCTCGCGCCGGTGCGCTCCAAAAGTTGCGATTGTCCTCTTTGCGCAGAGTTGAACCATGCCATTTTTATCCAACCCTCACGGCTGTGACGGCTGGGCCGGCGAAATGGCCCAGCGTATTCGCGCGTTTGACTGGTCGGCCACCGACCTTGGACCCATCGGCTCTTGGTCCACCAGCCTGGCCTGTACCGTACAGATGATGCTGGCTTCGCCGGTGCCGATGGTGATGCTGTGGGGGCGCGCCGGCTACATGATCTACAACGACAGCTATTCGGCCTTTGCCGGCGGCCGTCACCCGTATCTGCTCGGCACGCCGGTGGAATTGGGCTGGCCGGAAGTGGCCGAGTTCAACCGCCATGTGGTGGACACCTGCCTGGCGGGCGGCACCCTGTCTTTCAATAACAAGGACCTGGTGCTGTCGCGTAACGGCAAGCCGGAAACCGTGTGGCTGGACCTCTATTACAGTCCGGTTGCCGGCGATGACCAGCAACCGGCCGGGGTGCTGGCGATCGTGGTCGAGACCACTGAGCTGGTGAAGTCCGAGCACGTGCGCCAGGAACTCACCCACAACCTTGAACAGCGGGTGGCCGCCGAAGTGCAGGCGCGTTCTTCTGCCGAAGACCAGTTGCGCCAGTCCCAGAAGCTGGAGGCGATTGGCGGCCTCACCGGCGGCGTGGCCCATGACTTCAATAACCTGCTGCAAGTGATCGCCGGCAACCTGCATTTGCTCGCCCGCCATGAGCCGGACAACCCCCAGGTGCAACGTCGCGTCAACGCCGCGATTGCCGCGGTGGAACGTGGCGCCAAGCTGTCCTCGCAACTGTTGGCGTTTGCCCGGCGCCAACCCTTGTCGCCGGCGGTGTACAACCCGCAACGCATCTACGCCGGCCTGGGCGAGCTGCTGCAAAGGGCGTTGGGGGAAACCATCCATATCGATGTGCAGTTGCCTCAGGATTCCTGGTGCATCAACGTTGACCGTAACCAGTTGGAGAACGCGCTGCTCAACCTGGCGATCAACGCCCGCGATGCCATGCAGGGCGAAGGCGTGATTCGTATCACCGGCGAAAACATCATCCTCAACCCCGCCGATTGCATCGGTAAAAGCATCAAGCCCGGCGAGTATGTGCGCCTGGCGGTGGCCGACACCGGCGTGGGCATGTCCGAGGCGACCCTCAAGCGTGCGTTCGAACCCTTCTTTACCACCAAGCGCGAAGGCCAGGGCACCGGCCTGGGGCTGAGCATGGTGTTCGGCTTCGTGCGCCAGAGTGGCGGGCATGTGGACATGTGGAGCGAGGAGGGCAAGGGCTCGGTGGTGCAGATGTATTTCCCCCACAGCCTGGAGCCCGAATGCCTCGACGCGCAGGGTGAGCTGGACCTGCAGAGCGGCGGCCAGGAAACCATCCTGGTGGTCGAGGACAATGAAGGCGTGCGCCTGACCGTGGTCGAGTTGCTGGAGCAGTCGGGCTACACCGTACTCACCGCCGAGGATGGCGATCACGCCATGCAAGCGTTGCACGACGGCTTGGCGCCTGACCTGATCTTCACTGATGTGGTCATGCCCGGCCGGGTCAAGAGTACCGACCTGGCCGACTGGGCCCGGGCGCAGAACCCGCCGGTGGCGGTGTTGTTCACCTCCGGCCATACCCGCGACATTCTGTCGTCCAATCATCTGCTCAGCGCCGATATCCATCTGCTGAGCAAACCCTATAGCCCCGATGCCCTGACGCAGCGCGTACGCACGGTGCTCACCGCAAGACAAGGTTGCCCATGACTTCACAGCGCAACATCCCTTCGCTCACCGCCCAGCAGTCGGGCTTCGTGCGGGTGCGTGGCGCCCGCGAACATAATTTGCGTAACGTCGATGTGGACATTCCCCGGGATGCCCTGGTGGTATTTACCGGCGTGTCCGGCTCCGGCAAGTCGTCCCTGGCGTTTTCTACCCTGTATGCCGAGGCCCAGCGTCGCTATTTTGAATCGGTGGCGCCCTATGCGCGACGCTTGATCGACCAGGTCGGCGTGCCGGATGTGGACAGCATCGAAGGTTTGCCGCCGGCCGTGGCCCTGCAACAGCAACGTGGCACGCCGAGTGCGCGCTCCTCGGTGGGCAGTGTCACCACCTTGTCGAGCTTGATCCGCATGCTGTACTCCCGCGCCGGCAGTTACCCGCCGGGGCAGGCCATGCTGTATGCCGAGGACTTCTCGCCGAACCTGCCCCAGGGCGCGTGCCCGCAATGCCATGGCCTGGGCCGGGTGTATGAAGTGACCGAAGCGCTGATGGTGCCCGACCCGTCCCTGACCATCCGCCAGCGTGCAGTGGCGGCCTGGCCGTTGGCGTGGCAGGGCCAGAACCTGCGCGACATCCTTGTAACCCTGGGCTACAACGTGGATATCCCGTGGCGCGAGCTGCCGAAAAAACAACGCGACTGGATCCTGTTCACCGAAGAAACTCCTACCGTGCCGGTGTACGCCGGCTTCACCCCAGAGCAGACCCGCGATGCGTTGAAGCGCAAGCTCGAGCCCAGTTACCAGGGTACGTTCAGCGGGGCCCGGCGCTATATCCTGCACACCTTCGCCCATACCCAGAGCGCGCTGATGAAAAAGCGCGTGTCGCAATTCATGCAAGGCAGTGCCTGCCCGTTGTGCCACGGTAAACGCCTCACCCAAGCAGCGCTGTCGGTGAAGTTTGCCGGGGTGGATATCGGTGAATTGTCGCAACTGTCCCTGGCGCAACTGGCCGAGTTGCTGCGCCCGGTAGCGGCCGGGCAGGACAAGATGAAGCTGTCGGTGGAAAAACGCCTGGCGGCCCAGCGCATCGCCCAGGACCTGCTCGAGCGGGTCAGTACCTTGATCGACCTGGGCCTGGGCTACCTGTCCCTGGAGCGCAGCACGCCGACCTTGTCGTCCGGGGAATTGCAGCGCCTGCGCCTGGCGACCCAATTGGGCTCGCAGTTGTTCGGCGTCATCTATGTGCTGGACGAGCCCTCGGCAGGCCTGCACCCGGCGGATGGCGAAGCGTTGTTCACCGCGCTGGAGCGCTTGAAGGCCGCGGGTAATTCGTTGTTTGTGGTGGAACATGACCTGGAAACCATGCGCCGCGCCGACTGGCTGATCGACGTCGGCCCCGCCGCCGGTGAACATGGCGGGCAAGTGCTGTACAGCGGCCCGCCTGCGGGGTTGGCGCAGGTCGAGGCATCGCAGACCCGCGAATACCTGTTCGCCGAACAGCGCCCTTCGAATCCGCGGCGCCGCGAACCCAGTGCCTGGCTGAAGCTGGAAGGTGTGACGCGTAATAACCTCAACGGACTGAAAGTGGATTTCCCGCTGGGCTGCTTTACAGCAGTAACCGGTATTTCCGGCTCGGGTAAATCCAGCCTGGTCAGCCAGGCGCTGCTGGAACTGGTGGGCCAGGGCCTGGGGCGTGTACTGGAAAGTGACGACGAGCCGAGCCTGGAAGACGCAGCCCCCCAAGCCAGTGGCGGGCATATCAGCGCCGGGCTGGAACACATCCGCCGCCTGGTACAGGTGGACCAGAAACCCATCGGCCGCACCCCGCGCTCCAACCTGGCGACCTACACCGGGCTGTTCGACAACGTGCGCAAACTCTTCGCTGCCACGCCAGCGGCCAAGAAGCGCGATTACGACGCCGGGCAATTCTCCTTCAACGTCGCCAAGGGCCGTTGCCCGAACTGCGAAGGCGAAGGCTTTGTCAGCGTTGAACTGTTGTTCATGCCAAGCGTGTATGCGCCATGTCCGACCTGCCATGGTGCGCGCTATAACCCTGAAACCCTGGGGATCAAATGGCAGGGCTTGAATATCGCTCAGGTATTGGGACTGACGGTGGAGCAGGCGGTGGACGTGTTTGCAGAACAGCCTGGGGTGTTGCGTTCATTGCAAGTGCTGCGCGATATCGGCCTGGGTTACCTGCGCCTCGGCCAGCCGGCCACCGAGTTGTCCGGTGGTGAAGCGCAACGCATCAAGCTCGCTACCGAGCTGCAACGCAATGCCCGTGGCGCTACGTTGTATGTGCTCGACGAACCCACAACCGGACTGCACCCCAAGGACGTCGACCGCTTGCTCATCCAGTTGAATCAGTTGGTGGATGCGGGGCATACAGTGGTTGTAGTGGAGCATGAAATGCGCGTAGTGGCCCAGAGTGACTGGGTAATCGATATCGGCCCGGGGGCAGGGGACCTGGGTGGGAAGGTAGTGGCGTGTGGCACACCGCAGAAGGTTGCCAAAAGCAAGAACAGCCGCACGGCGCCCTATCTGGCCAGAGAGCTGGTCTAAAGCGTGATGATGTTCAAATGTGGTAGGGGGCTTGCCCCCGATGGCGGCGGGTCAGTCACAGATGTATCACTGACACGCCCTCATCGGGGGCAAGCCCCCTCCCACATTTAGATCAATGTTCTGTCAGTTGGATTTGTTGCTTGGCCAACGCCGCCGAGGCGCGCTGTTCATCACTACCTTGGCGCCGGCCTGGAGAGCTGATCTAAAGGTTGATGATGTTCAAATGTGGGAGGGGGCTTGCCCCCGATAGCTGCGGGTCAGTCACAGATGTATCACTGACACGCCCTCATCGGGAGCAAGCCCCCTCCCACTTTTTTGATCAGTGCTTGGTCAGTTGAATTTGTTGCCTGGCCAGCTTCACCACATTCTCCACGGTGAACCCGAACTTCTCCTGCAACTTGGCCAGCGGTGCCGAGGCGCCGAAGCTGTTCATCACTATTTTGGCGCCGGTCTGCCCGACATAACGGGCCCAACCCAAGGGACCTGCCTGCTCCACCACGACCCGGGCTTTTACTGCCGGCGGCAAGACGCTGTCGCGGTAAGCCTGGTCTTGATCTTCAAACAACTCCCAGCTCGGCATCGATACCACCTGCGCGGCAACGCCTTCGCCCTTGAGCTGTTCATAGGCAGCCACTGCGAGACTAACCTCACTGCCTGTGGCGATCAGAATAACCTCGGGTTGATCCGCACCGGCCAGCACATACGCCCCCTTGGCCGCCCCGGACGCTGGCGCATACTGGCTGCGATCCAACGTGGGCAGCGGCTGGCGCGACAGCACCACACAGCTCGGCCGATGGGTTTGGGCCAGGGCCACTTTCCACAGTTCCAGGGTTTCATTCGCGTCACCCGGGCGCAGGGTCAGCAGCCCCGGGGTGGCGCGCAGTTGGGTCAGGTGTTCGATAGGTTGGTGCGTTGGCCCATCCTCGCCTACGCCGATGGAATCATGGGTGAATACGAAGATTACCGGCAGTTCCATGATCGCCGCCAGGCGGATCGGCGGTTTCATGTAGTCGCTGAACACCAGGAAGGTCGAGGTGTACGGACGCAGGTAGGACAGTGCCATGCCGTTGGCAATCGCGCCCATGGCATGTTCGCGGATACCGAAGTGCAGGTTGCGCCCACTGTAGTCATCTGCGCTGAAACGCCCGGCGCCGTCGAAGGTGAGGTTGGTCTTGGTCGAGGGCGACAAATCCGCCGAGCCGCCCAGCAGCCACGGGATTTGCTGGGCAAAGGCATTCAGCACTTCGCCACCCGAGGCACGACTGGCGACGCCTTTGGCATCGGCGGCGAAGCTCGGCAGGTGCGCTTGCCACTGCTCGGGCATTTCCCCGGCGCGCATGCGCTGCAGTTCATCGGCCCGTTGCGGGTCGAGGGACGCCAGGGTCTGGTTCCACTCGGCGTACAGCGGTTCGGCGCGTTCGTACAGGGCATCGCGCAATACCGCACGGGCCTCTTCGGGCACCAGGAAACTCGAATCCTGCGGCCAGCCATAGGCAGCCTTGGTCAGGCGAATTTCGTCTTCGCCCAATGGCTCGCCATGGGCGGCGGCGATGTTGTGTTTGTGTGGCGAACCGTATCCGATCACGCTGTCGACCACGATCAGGGTCGGTGCACCGGTGTTGGCCTTGAAAGTTTCCAGGGCCACGCTCAAGGCCTGCAAGTCATTGGCATCGGTGACGTGCACGGTGTGCCAGCCGTAGGCCTGGAAGCGCTTGATCACGTCTTCGCTGAACGCAAGCTCAGTGTGGCCCTCGATGCTGATGGTGTTGTTGTCGTAGATCCAGCACAGGTTATCCAGCTTCAAGTGGCCGGCCATCGACGCCGCTTCGCTGCTGATGCCTTCCATCATGTCGCCGTCACCGCACAGGGTGTACACGTCGTAGTCGAACAGCACCTGGCCGTCGCGGTTGAAACGCTCGGCCAGCCAGCGTTCGGCCATGGCCATGCCGACGCTGTTGGCGCAGCCCTGGCCCAGCGGGCCGGTGGTGGTTTCTACGCCGGTGGTCATGCGGTACTCGGGATGGCCTGGCGTCTTGGAACCCATCTGCCGGAACTGCTTGATATCGTCGAGGCTGATGGCCGGCTGGCCGGAACGCTTGCCGTGGGCGTCAATCTCCACCACACCGGCCAGATGCAACAGCGAATACAGCAACATCGACGCATGCCCCACCGACAGCACAAAACGATCGCGGTTTGGCCAGTCCGGATGCTCAGGGTGATAGCGCAGGAAGCGACTCCACAATGTGTATCCCACCGGCGCCAGGCCCATGGGCGTACCCGGGTGGCCCGAGTTGGCCTTCTGCACGGCATCCATGGCCAGGGTGCGAATAGTGTTAATGCATTGGGTGTCGGCAGCAGTGGCAACGTGATTCATAAAAACGTTCTCCCTCGGGTGGCGATCTATAGTGGAGGGCAGGGCACGGCAAAGGTTTGATCCCATCGCCAGGGTTACGACGAACGGACGCGTATTGACCTGGCACATGACAAGACCGGTTGGAATGGGCTAGTTTCAAGGGCGTAGGCCATTGAATAACTTGTGGAGGTACGCCATGCCAGTGAAACACGACCTGTATCAGGACTTGGGTTTTAGCAAGGAAGCCGTTCACGAACGCAGGGCGAGTGACAAGCGGCTGGACGCGTTGCTTACGCAATATGACGTTGCGGACGGGGAGGTGCTCAAGGCAGAAAAAGCCAGTGCCAGCGATGAGGATGTGGAAATCCTGAAGAAGAAACGGCTGCTGATCAAAGACGAGATTGCAGGGCGCTTGGGTTAACAGCAACGCGGCAATATTTGTTCAGATTTACCAGCGGGACATTGTAGGACTCAGTCTTTATGATGCGCCCCGTCCACCCGGCTCTGGGGACTGTTGTGGCGCAAGGATTGTGCTGCTGAGCCGGGGAGGACGCCCTATTTCATGCCAGCAGTGTGCCCAAACATTCATCAATGGAACGCTGCTGCGTCTGGCCGTAAAGCTGCAACTCATCGATCGTCTTGCGCCCCAGCGCCTGTTCGAATTGCGCCTGGTTGGAGTTGGCCGCGTAATGACTCTGCGCCGCATCCCCCAGGTTTGACTGGAAGATTCCCGCCGCACTCACCGGCAGGAAATCCTCGTACACCAATGGCTCCACCGTCACGTGACCGGCGTTGACCAGCGCTTGCAACTCACGCGGCTGGTCGGCCTGGCCGCGGGCTGCCAGGCCTTTGTCGGTGACGAAGTAGCGATAGTACGCCAGGCCCTGTTCCCGCATCTGCCCATGATCATCGGGGAACGCCTGAAAGTGCTGTTCCAGCAATTGCACATAGCGTTGGGCATTGGCCTCAGTGGGAAATGCGCCGAGTTCATCGCGGGCGGCGTTCAGCAGTTGGTCGTACAGCGCACGGCCCTTGGGCGTCAGTGCGACACCGCGTTGTTCGATTTCGCCGAAGCGTGCGCTGTGGCTGCCGTGGGCATCGGTGAAGGCGATGGGTTCGTCGAGGGCCTTGAAGCTGGTCTGGCGCAGCAGGATCGGGCATTGGCGCCGCGGTGGGCCTTCGATCACCGCCTTGGGCGTGATGCCTTTGCCGGGCATGGCGGCTTGCACCTGGTCAATGTCCAGAGTGCGTGGGGTAAGGTGGTTGATATGCGGGCCCTTGAACGCCACCACGTCGGCGATCAGGCGATGCTGGTCGCTGAGTTGCTGGTACTGCGCGCGCGTCACCGTGGCGGTGTGGTGCCAGCGGAAAGTCTCCAGGGCTTGGCAGATAAAAACCTCGGCGTCACTGGCATTCAGGCCACCTTGTGTTTCAGCTTGTTCGATCAACGCCAAGGCGCCGGGGGTGAAGATCGAGCGCTTGGCCAGGGCGCTTTCGGCGAACGTGCGCAGCGTTGGGTTTTCGATCAGTTCCAGGCGCAACAATGAGGTGAACACGCGAAACGGGCTGGTTTGCAGTGCGTGTTCATGCACGGCGCGAAAGGCGGTGGAATGCACCGGCACCCCGGCGGGGGTGAGGTCGTAGTAGCCCACCGGTTGCATGCCCATGACCGCGAACAAGCGGCTGATGGTCGCCAGTTCCGCAGCGGTGCCCAGGCGGATGGCGCCGTGGCGCTCCCTGTCCAGGCGCTGGATTTCCCCGGTGCGTTGCAACTGTTGCGCCAGGCGCGGTTCGCGGTCGAGCACGCCGGCATTGGTCTCGGCCACCAGTTCCAGCAGCGCGCCGTACAGCGGAACTTCATCGCGGTACATGTCGGACATGGCCTTGGAAAAGCCCTTGCGGATCTCATCGGGGCTGACATGTGCAGTGGCGTGCATAGAAAAATTCCTGATGGCTATGGCGATGAAAGTGGCCTTTGCCTGATTTTGTTGAGCCGCAGCCCGGCTTGCAAACGAAGATTCCTCAGGACTTCATTCTGCAAATGAATGATGACCTGAACATGCGAGAACCAACTCGCCCGGTCTTCAACTACACCCACTTCTCAAGTCTTCATGTGCAACCGGGCGTCATTGGGTTTTACACTGCCCCTCACTGTGTAGGTGATGGAGGACTCAATGACGGCCGTACCCGCAACCCGCCTGCTGGACACGATTGAAGGCCAGCGCCTGCTCACGCAGGACGCCGAGCGTTGGCGCGAGTGGGGCCCGTACCTGAGTGAGCGCCAATGGGGCACGGTGCGCGAAGACTACAGTGCTGACGGTGACGCCTGGGCCTACTTTCCCCATGAACAGGCACGCAGTCGCGCCTATCGCTGGGGCGAGGACGGGTTGGCCGGTTTCAGCGATAAAGCGCAACGCTGGTGCCTGGGCCTGGCGCTATGGAATGAGCGCGACGCAATCCTCAAGGAACGCCTGTTTGGCCTCAACAACGCCGAGGGCAACCACGGTGAAGACGTCAAGGAGCTGTACTTTTTCGTCGATGGCGTACCGAGCCATGCCTACATGCGCATGCTGTACAAATACCCCCATGCCGCTTTTCCCTATGCCGACCTGATCGCCGAAAACGCCCGCCGCGGGCTGGGCGATGCCGAGTATGAAATCCTCGACACCGGTGTGTTTGAAGACAACCACTACTGCGACGTCAGTGTCGAATACGCCAAGCACCAGCCCGACGATATTTTCATGCGCGTCACCGTGCACAACCGCTCGGACCAACCAACGCGCCTGCAGGTGCTGCCCCAGCTGTGGGCGCGCAATGACTGGAGCTGGACCTTCGATGCGCCCAAGCCCAGCTTGACCCTGGAGGGCGACCGCGTGCTGGCCCGCCATCATGAACTGGACGATCGTCATCTCAGCGCCTGGGGCCAGGACGGCGTGCAATGGCTGTTCTGCGAAAACGAGAGCAACTTCGCCAAACTGGGCGGGCAGCCGACGCCCGGGCCGTTCAAGGACGGCATCAACGATTACGTGGTAGAGGGTGATCAAGGGGCCATTCGCGGTGACGCGGGCACCAAGGTGGCGGCGCGATTCAGTCTTGAACTGGCGGGCCTGGAGAGCAAAAGCCTCTATCTGCGCTTTGCCCCTCTGGACGCCCCCGAGGTCAACGCACGCAAGTTGTTCGAACAGCGCCGCCAGGAGGCCGATGACTTCTACGCAGCCTTGCAACAAGGCATCGCCGATGACGATGCGCGCAATGTACAGCGCCAGGCCCTGGCCGGCTTGCTGTGGTCCAAGCAACTGTACTATTTCGACGTCAACCAGTGGCTCGACGGCGACCCGGCCCAGCCTGCGCCGCCGCCCGAGCGTTTACATATCCGCAATACCCATTGGCGGCACCTGTCCAATTTCGACATCCTGTCCATGCCCGACACATGGGAATACCCGTGGTACGCCTCCTGGGACCAGGGCTTCCAGGCGGTGGCCATCGCGCTGATCGACCCGGGCTACGCCAAACAGCAGCTGTTGTTGCTGGTAAAGGACCGCTTCATGCACCCCAACGGCCAGCTGCCCGCCTATGAATGGCGCTTCGACGACGCCAACCCACCCGTGCACGCCTGGGCCAGCTGGCGTGTGTATCAGCAGGACAAGGCGTTGACCGGGGTGGGCGACATGGACTTCCTCGAGCGGATCTTCCACAAGCTGCTGCTGAATTTTTCCTGGTGGGTCAACCGCAAGGATGCCGAGGGCCGCAACCTGTTCCAGGGTGGGTTTCTTGGCCTGGACAATATCGCCTTGTTCGATCGCTCCGCCGCGCTGCCACCGGGTTACCAGTTGGATCAAGCCGACGGCACCGCCTGGGTCGCGGCCTATGCCCTGGACCTGATGCGTATCGGGCTGGAACTGGCCAAGCGCAATGTTGTGTACGTGGACATCGCCGTGAAGTTTTTCGAGCATTTCCTGTATATCGCCGGCGCCATCAACCGCGTCGACGACAGCGCCGAAGGCCTATGGGATGAGCAGGATCTGTTCTTCTACGACGTACTGCATCGCCCCGACGGCCAGAATGAACCGGTGCGCCTGCGTTCGATCGTCGGCCTGATGCCGTTGTTCGCGGTGCTGGTGCTGGAGCAGCGCGAGCATGAGGGGCTGGAAGGATTGCGCGAGCGTCTGCTGGGGTTTATGCATCACCGACCGGACTTGGCCAAACTGGTCTCACGCTGGAACGAACCGGGGCAGGGCAATCGCCTGTTGCTGGCGTTGCTGCGCGGCGAGCGCACCAAGGATCTGCTGCGCCGCATGCTGGATGAAAACGAGTTCCTGTCGGCCTTCGGCGTGCGCTCCTTGTCCAAGGCGTTCGCAGAGCAACCCCTGGCGCTGCAGATGAATGGCGACACGCTGTGCGCCAGTTACCAGCCGGGCGAGTCCGACTCGCGTTTGTATGGCGGCAATTCCAACTGGCGCGGGCCGCTGTGGATGCCGGTTAACTACATGCTGATCGAATCGCTGCGCGAGTTTCACCGCTACTACGCGGATAACTTCTCGGTGGAGTACCCCACGGGCAGCGGTTATCTGGCGTCCCTTGAGGAAGTGGCAAACAGCCTCAGCCAGCGCCTCACGCGCTTGTTTCTACGCGATGAAAATGGCCTGCGCCCTTCGATGGCGGGGTATGCGCAATTGGAAGCGGACCCGGCCAGTCGCGATCTGGTGTTGTTCCATGAGTATTTCCACGGCGAAACCGGGCGTGGCCTGGGGGCGTCGCATCAGACGGGGTGGAGTGCGTTGGTGGCGTTGTTGCTGCAGCCGAAAAGCTAAGCCGCACCACTGACTTGCTTTTCTGTGGGAGCTGCATTGCTTGCGACATTGCAGGCAAAAAATCCCGCCACCAAAAGGCTTGAATCAGGTAGATTCGCCGGCCTTACCCTTACAAGGATGTAGATCATGGCAAACCGCGCCATCGTTTCAAGCCCTGCCAACCTGCTGGGCGCATTGCTGGTCAGTGCCGCTGCGTTGCTCGCCTGCCTGCCGGTTGGCAGCGCCGGTGCGCAGGAGCTGAGGGCAATGTGCCTGGCATGCGATGTCGGCTTTGCGACCGATGCGACTAAATGGGTCAAGAACGGCATGTACCGTCTTGACGCAGTGACGCTGACGGATGACGAAAAGGAGATGGGTGCAGAAGCCGACGAGAAACGCAAAATGACCCGGATCAAACCTTTGGTTCTGGGCATTGATGAAAATGATGCGTTGGTTCAGGCAAGCGTAGACGCAATCGATGCCATGGGTAATTCCGGACGCGATAGCACTGTGTTGGAGCAGCAGTGGCCCGACCTGACTCGTCGTGCGCGGTACGCGTACAGTCTTTTTATGGCTGAAGATCAACCTGTGGACTTTTATAAAGTCTATGTGCGGGTAGGTCGCAATCAATACATGGTGACGGTTGGCCGGGACGTGGAGAGCGGCGAATTCAAGATGAGACCGGGCCATTGGCGGTTCCTCAATGAATACGGCAACCCGGGTTCGCCAGAAGAAGTGGCGCAGTTTAAAAAAGTCGAAGCCGCTGCTGGGCGTTGATAACGAGGCTTGGGCCAGAAATGAAAAATCCCGCCGGAAGGCGGGATTTTTTTGAGCGCGGCGTTATCAGGCCGGGAACAGCTCGCTCAGCTTCATCGCCAGCATCATGTCGCCTTCGGTGCGCAGTTTGCCGCCCATGAAGGCCTGCATGCCGTCGGTGGAACCGTCGACGATGCCTTCCAGGGTTTCGCTGTCCATGACCAGGGTCACTTGGGCGTCAGGGTTTTCGCCTTCCAGCAGTTCGCAGGTCTTGTCCTTGACCACCAGCGAAAAGTTCTTGGTGTCGTCGATGCGGAAACCGAATACCAGGTCCAAGCCTTCGGCAGCGCTTGGGTTGAATTTGGCTTTCATTGCTTCTACTGCTTTGGCTACGTCAGTCATGGTTTCGATCCTTTTATGGTGAGTCCAGTGACCTTGGGGTCACGGTTGGCCACAGCTCATCGGAAAGTGATGAGCTGCGGCGCCTTCAACAGTTGCAAGTGGGCATGGTTGTTGAAGGAAGCCAGTGCCACCTCGCGACCGCGGAATTTCAGCTGGTTGAGCGAGGTGTTAACAATTTGCCAGTTCATTTCGAACGCCTGGGCGGCGGGCATTCGGGTAATCAGGTGGAGCAGGGCGGTGATGGTGCCGCCGGAGGTGAATACGGCGATCTTGTCGGCGTTGTCGGCGGCTTCGAGGATACGCTGCAAGCCGCCCTGGACGCGTTCGACAAACCCCAGCCAGCTTTCCAGCTCCGGTGGGTCATAAGTGCCGGCCAGCCAGCGCTCGACAATCAGCGCGAAGATACGCTGGAACTCGCTGCGGTTCTGCGGGCCGTTACGCAGGATGTGCACGGCATCGGGTTCGCTGCCGAGCAGGTCGGGCAACAGGCCGCGGATGATCGCTTCGCCGTCGAATTCGTTGAACGCGCTGTCGGTCTCCAACGTCGGAACCGGGAGGCCAAGGGCGCTGTATTGATCGAACGTGGCGCTGGCGGTGTGCTGCTGGCGGCGCAGGTCACCGGCGATGCAGCGGTCGAAGCTCAGGCCCAGGTCGACCAGGTGGCGACCGAGCACTTGCGCCTGCTCCACGCCAACGGGCGATAGGACGTCATAGTCGTCTGCACCGAAGGAGGCCTGGCCATGTCGAATCAGATAGATGCTGCCCACGTCCGTTTTCCCGGTACGTTGAAAGTCTGGCGAGGTTATGAGGATGCCTGCAAGCTGTCAATGAAAAAACATACGCTTGTTTTAAAAGCTCGTTGGAGCCCGCCTGCTGGCGGTTTGATCACTGGCTCCTGCGCGATGGCGTCGGTATGCTGGGGCCATCCGCGCCTGGCGCAGTGCATTCTTAAGGAGACATATGGATTTTTTGGCCGAATACGCGAGCTTTCTGGCGAAGACCGTCACTCTGGTGGTCGCTATTCTGGTGGTACTGATCAGCTTCGCAGCCCTGCGCAGCAAAGGTCGTCGTAAATCCGCCGGCCAATTGCAGGTCAGCAAGCTGAATGATTTCTACAAAGGCCTGCGCGAGCGCCTGGAGTCGAGCCTGCTCGACAAGGACCAGCTCAAGGCCTTGCGCAAAGCCGAGAGCAAGACTGAAAAGAAAAAGGGCAAGAAGAAACCCGAGCTCAAGCCGCGAGTGTTCGTGCTGGATTTCGACGGCGACATCAAGGCCTCGGCCACCGAGAGCCTGCGCCATGAAATCACCGCGCTGCTGAGCCTGGCCACACCCAAGGATGAAGTGGTACTGCGCCTGGAAAGCGGCGGTGGCATGGTGCACAGCTATGGCCTGGCTTCGTCGCAACTGGCGCGCATCCGCCAGGCCGGTGTGCCATTGACCGTGTGCATCGACAAGGTGGCGGCCAGCGGCGGCTACATGATGGCGTGCATCGGCGAGAAGATCATCAGCGCACCGTTCGCCATCCTCGGCTCCATCGGCGTGGTCGCGCAGTTGCCCAACGTCAATCGCTTGCTGAAAAAGCACGATATCGACTTCGAAGTGCTGACTGCCGGCGAATACAAACGCACCCTCACGGTGTTTGGCGAAAATACTGAGAAGGGCCGGGAGAAGTTCCAGGAAGACCTGGATATCACCCACCAGTTGTTCAAGAACTTCGTCTCGCGGTACCGCCCGCAATTGGCGATTGACGATGTAGCGACCGGTGAAGTGTGGCTGGGTGTGGCCGCCCTCGACAAACAGTTGGTCGACGAGCTGCAAACCAGCGATGAATACCTGGCCACCAAGGCCAAGACTGCCGAAGTGTTTCACCTGCACTATGCCGAGCGTAAAAGCCTGCAAGAGCGCGTGGGCCTGGCGGCCAGCGGTTCGGTAGACCGGGTATTGCTGACCTGGTGGAGCCGGCTGACCCAGCAGCGGTTCTGGTAACCATCCTCAGGTTGTAGGCGGTCCCCTGTGGGAGGGGGCTTGCCCCCGATGGCGGCCTGACAGCCGACTAGGATGTTGGATCAGACCGGGTACATATCCGTTATTTGGGCAACGACCACTATTGGTTCCGCTTTTACAGCGGGTCACTTTGAAAAGCGCAAAGTAACCAAACGCTCTTGCCCCACCACTCGGCACCTCGCTTAGGCTCGGTGTGCCCGTAATCCGACAGGGATTTGGGGGGCCGCCGCCACGCGCCATCCATGGCGCGGGGCGGCTAAACCGGCATCCCTGCCGGTTTACCCCCCAAATCCCTGTCGAATTCCGGCCAGCGTGGTTTGACGGGGCGCCTCAGATCAAAAGCAGATCAAGATCAAGAGCGGCTCGCTTCGCATCGTGGTTACCTTTAGCTGCTACGAAGTTGTGTAGGTGCCGATGCTCATCGGGAGCAAGCCCCCTCCCACATTTAGCTGTGTGTGGGTATCGGCTTGCGCATCAGGCTCCCCACCACCAGCGCGCCCAGCAACCCCAATAAACCCGCCACCCACAACACCCCGCTGAACCCACCCACAAACGCCTGCCGCGCCAGCGGTTGCACCGTCACCCTTGCCGCCTCGGGCACCAGATCCAGCGCCGCGGGCATATCACCGGCTACTACCCGCGAAGCAATACCCGCCACCTGCGCCTGCCACTGCGGGTCGATACTCGCGCTCAGCAACTGCTCGCTGTGGCTGCTCAGCAATGCGCCATACACGCCGATGGCCAACATGATTGCGCTGAAACGCATGGTGGTGCTCATGCCCGAGGCCATGCCTGCGCGATCTCGCGGCACGCAGGCCATGATGTTTTTCTGCGTGTCGCCATTGAGTAACCCCGCGCCTGCACCGGTGACGGCGATTGCCAGGGCAAAGGGCAGATACCCGCCAGCCTGCACGGCCCACGCACTCAACAGATTGCCGCAGCCCACCAGGGTCAAGCCGCTCGCCATCATGGTCGCCGGTGTGAAGCGGCCCGCCAAGCGTGCACCGATGCGTGGGCAGACCAGCATGGTCAAGGCAAACGGCAACATGCCCAGGCCCGAGGCAATCGCGGAAAAACCCAGGCCGTTCTGCAGGTAGAACGGCAGAAGCGTCATCATCACCTGGGCGCACCCGGCATAGGCAAACATGCCGAGCAAGGCGCCGATAAAGCGCGGGTGCCGAAACAGCTGTAAGTCCACCATCGGTCGCTGCTGCAGGTGCTCGGCCAGCACAAATACGCCCATCAACAGCCCGCCACCGATGAGGCGGGCGTAGGTCAGCGGGCTGTCCCAGCCGATGCGATTGGCCTCGATCAGCCCCCAGATCAGGCACAGCAAGCTGCCACTGAACGCCAGGCTGCCCCTGGGATCCAGGCGCGCCGATCGGGTATCGCGGGACTCGGGAATCGCCCGCAGCACCAAGGCCATCAGTACCAGCCCCACCGGCAGGTTGAGATAGAAAATCCAGCGCCAGCCCAGGTACTCGGTGATCAAGCCACCCAGGGTCGGCGCGGCGGTCATCGCCACGCCCATGCACGCGCCCCAGAACGCCCAGGCCTTGGCGCGTTCTATTTCATCGTGGAAGGTATGCCCGATAGATGCCAGTGCCGAGGTCAGCAGCAGCGCCGCACCCACCCCCTTCACGGCCCGGGCGATGTCCAGCCACAGCGCGGTGGGTGCTGCGCCGCAGCCCAGGGACGCGAGGATGAAAATACCCAGGCCCCAGACCAGGGTTTTCTTGCGGCCAAAGCGGTCGGCGATACTCCCGGCCGGCAACAACAAGGCGGCGAATGCCAGCATATAAGCGCTGACTACCCACTCGATATCGGCAAAGTTGGCGCCCAGGTCGCGGGCGATGCTCGGCAGCGTGACGGCAACGATGTTGGTATCCAGCACGATCAACGAGCAGGCAGCGGAGGCGGTCACCAGCGTCAGGCGTGGACTGACCCGGCTCACAAGCAAATTACCTGGTAGGCAATACGGAAATCTCGGTTGACTTGCATCGCAAGGGCTCTCTAGTGTTCAGGTAATGCGAGCTTATCCCTGGCTAATCACATTTTTGTTAGGCACCAGGAAGTACTTCATTACCTTTGAGCTAATGCTGCCATGGAAATCCGCCATTTTCGTTACTTCCTGGCCGTGGCCCGGCAGCGCAATTTCACCCGCGCCGCCGAGCAATTGGGTATTGCGCCGCCGACCCTGAGCCGGCAAATCCAGGACATGGAAGCCAGCCTGGGCACGCGCTTGTTTATCCGCCGGCAGCGCGAAGTCAGCCTCACCGAAGCGGGTGCCGCGCTGCTGAGCGAGGCTGAAGCCGCCGTGCGCCAATTCGAGTTCGCCCAGCGCAGTGCCCAGCGCGCCGGGCGTGGCGAGATCGGGCATATCGAGTTAGGTTACGTGGCCTCGGCGCTGTACTGCGGGCTGTTGCAGCGCCAGGTGCGAGGGTTCAGCCAGGCGTTTGCCGATGTGAACGTGAACCTGCGCGAATGGGCCATGGCTGCGCTACCGGGCGCGGTGGCCGATGGGCGCTGCGATATCGGTTATATCCGTTCGCCGATGACCCTGCCGGACGGCGTTGAGGCGGTGCGCCTGGACAGCGAAGGCTTTGTGCTGGCGCTGGCTCATGACTCATGGCTGCTGGGACTCAAGGCAATCACCTGCGAGCACCTGGAAAACGAGACTTTTATCCTGCCGGAACAAATCAGCGGCACCTTGCATGTCGCCGCTCAGGGCGGCTACGCACCGCGTCTGGGCGCGCAGCCGGGCGGGTTGGTGGCGGTGGTGGCCCTGGTGTCGTTGGGGCAGGGGGTTGCGGTAGTGCCGGCATCGATGGTCGGGCATGTGAGCCTGCCCGGCGTGGTGTATCGCAATATCCAGGGCAATGAGGCGTCGTCGTGGTTGTCGTTGATTTACCGGCGCTTTGAAAAAGCGCCGGCGGTGGCGCGGTATATCCAGCAGGTCAAGCAGTCAGTCGCGGCTGCACCGAGTCGGCCAGGCGCGTAAGAATCAGGCAACACGACACCGCCCCGGCGTCCAGCACCCCGAGAGAGCGCTCGCCCAGGCGACTGGCGCGGCCGATCTTGGCCACCAGGTCCTTGGTCGAATCGCGCCCCTGGGAGGCGGCGGTTTTCATCGCCTCCAGCGCATCGTTGAAAGACGCCCCGGATGCATGTGCCTGTTCAAACGCCTCTACTGCAGGAATAAGGGTATCCATCAGGCACTTGTCGCCCACGCCCGCCTCGGTGATGTCCTGCAATGAAGTCAAGCCGCCGCGCAACAGATGGGCGAAGGTCGCGGCGTCGATGTCTTCACAGTTGCGCACTTCGTCGGCCATGCCAATAAACAGGCTGCCATACAGCGGGCCCATGGAGCCGCCGATGCCTTCCATCAGGCTCAGGGTCAGTTCATCCAGGGCTTGGGCCAGGCTCAGTTGGCGGCCTTCGATAGTGCGACCGCAGTGGGCGAAGCCCTTGGCCATGTTGATGCCGTGGTCACCGTCGCCAATGGCGCCGTCGACTGCGCTGAGGTATTCGCGATTGGCCACGATGACGCTGACCAGGTCGGCGACGATGGCGCTGCCGTCACGGGTGGAAAAGTGCTGGCTCATGTTTACTCCGCCTGGGTCATGCCGATGGAACGGCAGGGTTGGTCGATCAGGGTTTTCAGCTCGGCGTCGAGGCCGAGCAGGGTCAGGGTCACGCCCATCATTTCCAGGGAGGTGAAGTAGTTGCCGACGTAGCAGCGATGGATCTTCAAGCCCTTGGCCTTGAGCTGTTTTTCCACCTCGGCGTAGAAAATGTACAGCTCCATCACAGGCGTGGCGCCAAGGCCGGAGACCAGCACCACCACGCTGTCGTCCTGGCTGAAATCGCGGTCGGCGAGGATCGGTGCGAGCATGCGCTCGGCCATGGCCGCAGCCGGCTCGATCGGGATGACTTCGATGCCCGGCTCGCCATGATGGCCGATGCCCAGTTCCATCTGGCCGTCAGCGATCTGGAAGTTCGGCTTGCCCACGGCGGCGATGGTGCACGGCGTGAGGCCGATGCCAATGGAGCGGCACTGGTCGACGGTTTTCTGCGCGACGCGAATCACCCCGTCCAGGTCGTAATGCTGGGCGGCGGCGGCACCGCCGATCTTCCACATGAAAATTTCCCCGGCCACCCCGCGACGCTTGGCGATGTCGGCCTTGGGTGCCGACGCCACGTCATCGTTGGCCACTACGGTGCGGATGCGCATGTCTTTGCTGGCGGCCATCTTCATCGCCAGCTTGACGTTCATATTGTCGCCGGCGTAGTTGCCATACAGGCAGGCCACGCCCGCGCCATGGTCGGCGGCGCGGAAGGCGTCGAAAAAGCTCTTGGCGGTGGGCGAGGAGAAAATCTCGCCGACGGCCACGGCGTCCACCAGGCCCGGGCCGACATAGCCGAGGAACGCCGGCTCATGCCCGGAGCCGCCGCCGGTGACGATGCCGACACGGCCCTGGGCGGACGGCCTGGCCTTGACGATGACCCGTGGGTTGGTCTCGTACTGGCGCAGTTCGGGGTGCGCGACCAGGATGCCGCGCAGCATGTCCTCGACCACTTGGTCGGGATCGTTGATGACTCGATTCATAACGCGGGTTCCTGTGTTCTTGTTCTGTTGGTTCAACGCAGTTCAGTGTGGGAGGGGCGGTGCGACGATTCGACTTGCCCCCGATGGCGGTACAACAGTGAAAAATCAGTTGGTTGACACACCGCTATCGGGAGCAAGCCCCCTCCCACATTTGGACCTGTGGTGTGCTTAAGGCTCGAGTACAACTTTGAGCGATTTATCGCCGCGCTCCATCACCGCAAACGCCTCCTTGAAATCCGCCAGGGCAAACTTGTGGGTCACCACATCGCGCATGTCGATCTTGCGGTTGCCGATAAAGTCGATGGCCCGCGGGTACATATAGGGCCCCAGGTGCGAGCCGAGGATGTCCAGCTCCTTGCGGTCGCCGATGATCGACCAGTCCACCGTGGCTTCGTCGTTGAACACGCTGAATTCGACGAAGCGCCCCAGCTTGCGCAGCATCGCCAGGCCCTGGTTGACCGCCTTGTGGTGCCCGGTGGGTTCGATGTAGATGTCGCAACCGTAGCCATCCGTGATCTCGCGGATTTTCGCCAGCACATCCACCTCGGCCGGGTTCCAGACTTCGTCGGCGCCCATGCGCAGGGCGAGGGCGGCGCGTTCGGGTTTAATGTCCAGCACGATGAGTTTTTTCGGGTTGCGCAACCGCACCGCGCCGATGATGCCCAGGCCCAAAGTGCCGGCGCCTGCGACCACTACGATGTCGTCATGGTCGACGTTGGCGCGCTCCGCCGCGTGCAGCGAGCAGGCCAGCGGCTCGATCAGGATCGCTTCGTCGGGCGCGATGGATTCCGGCACTTTGTGGATGATGCCTTCCTTGGTGAAGATCATGTACTGGGCCATGGCGCCCTGCACATTATTCTGGAAGCCATACAGGTCGTGCTTCTGGCACATCCAGTACTGGCCGTGGTTGCAGAAGCGGCAACCCCAGCATGGCACGATCTGTTCGGAAATCACCCGGTCGCCGACCGCCACGCCACGCTTTTCGGCACCGGGGCCTAGGGCGACTACACGGCACACGAACTCATGTCCGGGAATCATCGGCGGCTTCACATAGCGCGGTTGCTCGGCATCGCCCCAGAACGACGGCGCGCCGCGATAGGTCTTGATATCGCCCATGCAGATGCCGCACAGCTCGACCTTGGTGAGGATCTCGTCGGGGCCGGGCGTGGGCACGTCGACGGTTTCCAGGCGATAGTCTTCCGGGCCATGGCAGACCACGGCCTGCATGGTTTTCGGGATGCTCGGGGCGAGTTGTTGCGGTGTGCGTTCGGTGACGGTGGACATGACAGGACCTCACGACATAAAGATGGAATTACTGAATGCTGTAGCCGCCATCGATCACCATGTTGGCGCCGGTGATCATCTGCGCGGCATCGCTGAGCAGGTACAACGCCAGCCCGGCGATTTCTTCAGGCAATGCAAAGCGCCCCGCCGGGATCTGCAATTTGGCCCGCTCGCCCACTTCACCAGCCCAGGCTTTTTTGCCCAGGGCGGTTTCGACGATGGTCGGGGAGATGGCGTTGACGTTGATCTGCGGCGCCCATTCCATGGCCAGGACCTTGGTCATGCCGACGATGGCCGCCTTGCTGGCGCAATAGGCGACGTGACGGTCCAGGCCGATGACGGCGGCCTGGGACGCAAGGTTGACGATGCGCCCGCTGCCCTGGGCGAGCATGTGCTTGGCGCACGCCTGGGCCACGAAGAAACTGGCTTTGAGATTAATATCCAGGGTGGTGTCCCAGGCGCTTTCACTGACCTCGATGGCCTTGTCCAGCAGCACCACGCCGGCGCTGTTGATCAGGTAATCCAGGCGTTGGAAGTGTGCGAATACGCGGTCGATGGCGGGTTGTATCTGGCCGGTCTGGCCGAGATCCACGGCGATGCCCAGGTGCCCGCTACCCAGGCTGGCGGCAACTTCAACCACCGCCGGGTCGCGATCCAGCAACGCCACGCGGGCACCGCGTTCCACCAGCAGGGTGGCACAGGCCAGGCCGATGCCGGCGGCACCGCCGGTGATCACCGCACAACGGCCACTGAGGTCGAAGGCTTGGTTCCAGAAACCAGACATGAATAACTCCATTTTCGAAAACGGTGAAGATCAAAATGTGGGAGGGGGCTTGCCCCCGATAGCGGTGTAACAGTGATAAATCAGGTGGCTGATACACCGCTATCGGGAGCAAGCCCCCTCCCACAGTTGACTGTGTTTCAAGCCACTGACTACTTGCCGCCGCTGACTTGCTTGTACAGAGCATCCGCATTGGCATTGGTCACCGGCACCCATGGCAGGATGTAGTTCTTGGCCGTACCGTCGCCCCATTTCACGTCCTTGGCATAGCGCTCCCAGATCACCGACTGCGGCTTGTAGTCCTTGCCGGCCAGGGCGCGCAGGGCCACGTCCAGCGCGCCTTGGGACTGGGCCTGGGCGTCCTGGAGGAAGGTGGTGACTTCATCTTTTTTCGCTGCCTGGATCGCATCCGGCATGCCGTCAATGGAGGTCACGGGCACGTCCTTGGCTGCAAGGCCGTGGGACTTCAGGGCCTGCACGGCGCCCAGGGCCATGTCATCGTTCTGTGCGATCACACCGTTGATGCCCTTGGGGTGAGCGTTCAGCCAGTCTTCGGTAAGGGTCAGCGCCTGGGCGCGGTCCCAGTTGGCGGTTTTCTTCTCGATGATCTTAATGTCCGGATGTTTGCCCAGCACTTCCAGCTCGCCTTTTTCCCGGTCGATCTGCGCCGATTGGCCAATCGGGCCCTGGATGATCACCACGTTGCCCTTGCCGTTGAGCTTGTCGACCATGGCCTGGGCCTGCAGGCGGCCGCCTTCCACGTCGTCATTACCGACATATGGCACGTTGGCATCGGCTACTTTCGTATTGGAGGCGATGACCACTACGTCGTTGCTCATGGCGGCCTTGACGGTGCCGACACCGGCCTTGGTATCGATCGGCACGAACAGGATCGCGTCGTAGCGTTGGGTCACCATGTTTTCGATCTGGTTGTTCTGGGTCAGGGCGTCGTAGTTGCCGTCAAACACGGTCAACTGCACGGTGCCATCCTTGACCGCCGGATGTTCCTTGAGCTCACGCACCCAGTTCTGCATGAACTGGCCCTTGAGGCCGTAGACGGCTGCGCCGATCTTGTAGGTCTTGCCATCGGCAGCCATGGCGATGCTGCTGGCGAGCAGGGAAAGGGCCGCCGCAGCGGCCAAGGTGGTACCCAGTTTCATAAGTCGAACTCCAGTTATTGTTATCGGTCGTTCTTCAGCGTTTTTTCTTGCGCCACACGTCGATCAGTACTGCGAACACGATGATCAGGCCCTTGGCGACCTGTTGGTAATAGGAGGACACACCGAGCAGGTTCAGGCCGTTGTTGATCACGCCGATCAACAGCGCACCGAACAAGGTGCCGACGATGCTGCCGGTGCCACCCGACAGGCTGGTACCGCCGATCACCACCGCAGCAATTGCGTCCAGCTCGTAGGAAACCCCGGCTTGGGGCAGGGCAGAGGTGGTACGTGCCGACAGCACCACGCCGGCCAATCCGGCGAGCAGGCCCGAGACCACGTACACCGAGAACATCACCTTGCGCACACCGATGCCGGAGGTGCGTGCGCTCTTTTCATTGCCGCCCACCGCGTACACATAGCGCCCGTAAGTGGTGTAGCGCAGCACCATCCAGAAGATCAGTGCGACCACGGCGAAGATGATGATCGGCACGCCTATCGGGCCGATCTTGCCGATACCCAGGGCCAGGTAGGCGTCGGGCAGGTCGGTGATAGGGCTGCCGTCGTTGAGGATAAAGGTCATGCCCCGGGCGATGCTGAGCATGCCCAGGGTCGCCACGAACGGCGGGATCGACAGGTTGGCCACCATAAAGCCATTGACCACGCCGAGCATCGCCCCGGCAAACATCCCGGCGCTGACCGCCGCCAGCAGGCCGTAACCCTGGGTGGCGACCATGGCGCTGCACAGCCCGGCAAACGCCAGGATCGAACCCACAGAGAGGTCGATGCCCTTGGTCAGGATCACATAGGTCATGCCCACGGCGAGGATGCCGTTGATGGAAGTCTGGCGCAGGATGTCCATCCAGTTGCGCCAGGTCATGAAGTATTCGCTGGAAAACGCCATCACCACGCAGAGCAGGATAAACACCAGCGGCAGGCCGAAGCGGTCGAGGGACAGGCGCAGGCGGCTGCGTGGGGCGGTAGTAATAGGTGCGGCGATGGTTTTGGCATTCATGAGGCAAGACTCAACAAGGCTTCCTGGGAAAGGGCGGTGTCGGTGCTGATGGTCACCAGCCGGCCACCCTTGAATACGGCGATGCGATCGCTCAGGTGCAGCAGTTCCGGGGCTTCCGACGACACCACGATGGCCGCGCCGCCAGCCCGTACGAACTGGTCGAGCAGGCGGTAGATCTCCTGCTTGGCGCCTTCGTCGATGCCGCGGGTCGGTTCGTCGCAGAGCAGGCACACCGGCTCGGTGGACAGGCATTTGGCGAGAACCACTTTCTGCTGGTTGCCGCCGCTCATGGATGCCACCGGCAAATCCAGGGAGCTGGTCTTGATCTGCAAGCGCTTGACCATGTCCTCGGCCAGCTGGGTTTCCTTGCGTGCATTGATCAGCGACCAGCTCGATAAGCGCTTGTAGGCCGACAGCGCAATGTTCGACAAGATACTGCCGGTCAGTACCAGGCCACTGTCCTTGCGGTCTTCGGTGACCAGGGACATGCCCGCGTCGATGGTGGCCTTGGGCATGCCGATCGGCATGGGCTTGCCTTGCAGGGTGACGCTGCCGGAGTCCGCCACGGTCAGGCCGTAGATGCAATTGAGGAACTCACTGCGCCCGGAGCCCATCAGCCCATAGATGCCGAGGATTTCGCCTTGGCGCAGTTGCAGGCTGATGTCGTGGAACTCGCCGTTGCGGCTCAGGCTGTCGACTTGCAGGCAGGTGTCGGCGGCGCATTCGCGGCCCACCTTGTGGTCGATGCGCGTCAGCTCCTGGCCGACGATGCCGCGCACCAGGTGGTCGCGGTCGATATCGGCCATGCGCCCGCTTTCCACAAACGCGCCATCGCGGAAGATGCTGTACTCATCGGCGATCTGCGCCAGTTCGCTCAGGCGATGGGACACATACACGATGCCGGCGCCACGGGCGGTGAGGCGGCGAATGGCCTTGAACAGGGTCTCGGCCTCGCGCTCGCCGATGGCCGAGGTGGGCTCATCCATGATCATCACCTGGCAGTCATGGCTGAACGCCTTGGCGATTTCCACCAGTTGGATCTGCGCCACGCTCAAGCGGTGCATGGGGCTGGTGGCGTCGACCTCGAATTCCAGGCTTTCCAGCAGTTCGCGGGTACGCCGATTGAGGGTCTTGCTGTCGACGATGCAGCCGGCGCGGCGTGGTTCGCGGCCCAGCCAGATGTTTTCGGCGACGGTCATGTAGGGGATGGGTTCCAGCTCCTGGGTGATCATCGCGATCCCCGCCGCCAGGGCTTCACTCGGGCGGTTGAACTGTACCGGCGCACCGTTGAGCAGGATGCTGCCGGCGTCACGCTGGGTGATGCCCATCAGGATGCTCAGGAAGGTCGACTTGCCGGCGCCATTGCCGCCGCACAGGGCGTGGACGCTGCCGGCCCGCAGAGAAAGGCGCCCGTCACGCAGGGCGGGCACCCCGGCGTAAGCCTTGGCGACGTGTTCAGCCTGGAGCAGTAATGGCGTGACCATCGGCGTGTCCTCGTGCTGTGAATTCTTATTAGGTCGCACAGTCATGTTTCGCTGTGAGCATATGTGTATCAAATGAAATTCTGATCAGTCAATCTCTTTCACTTAAAAGCGATGATTCTCATCTTTAGCGGCAATATTGGCTTTTAAAGCCGCATTGATTGGAAGGTCAGTTAAATGGCGCTTGACAGAAAGGGCAGATTGCCCGCGAAATGACTGAGCGAAATTTCAATGACTGATCATATGATCAGTCCCAAACAGGATTACGGCAGCGGAGCCAGACGCTATGAACGCACCTTTCCCGGTGGCTATCGGATGTGATGAAGCGGGTTTTGAGCTTAAAGAGCTGTTGAGGCGCCATATCGAAGCGCTGGGTTACCCGGTGACCGACTTCGGCACTCACTCCACCGCGCCGGTGCTTTACCCGGACATCGCCCTGGCTGTGGCCAATGCCATCAATGCCGGGCAGCAGCGCCTGGGCGTGCTGGTGTGCGGCACCGGGATCGGCATGGCCATTTCGGCCAACAAGGTCATGGGTATTCGTGCGGCCCAGGCCCATGACACCTATTCGGCGGAGCGTGCGCGCAAGAGCAACGATGCTCAGATCCTGTCCATCGGTGCACGGGTGATCGGTGCAGAACTGGCCAAGAGCATCGTCACTGCGTTCCTGGCCTCGGAGTTCGAGGTGGCGCGTTCGGGGGCCAAGGTCGAGCGCATCAACGCGATCGAACGCGATGGGCATCAGTAGTGGACGGCACGGGGCAAGAGTCGGGAGAATGCGCCTTTGACGCCGAAACGGAAGCCCGTCCCCATGAGTGACAGTACCCAGCGCATGGCCAGTGATATCGATCAGATGACCGAAGTGGCGATGCTCTATTACCTTGAGAACGTCACTCAGGAGGCCATCGCCAAACGCTTCGATCTGTCGCGGGCAAAAGTCAGTCGCCTGCTCAAGCGGGCCCGGGATGAAGGTATTGTCGAGGTGCGCGTGTTGCAGCACCCGGCGATGAACAACGAGCTGGAGAGGGCGCTGGTGGAGCGCTTCAAGCTTGACCGCGCCTTGATCGCCGTCGACCACAGCGACCCTGACACCCAGCGCTCGGCGGTCGCCAGCCTGGTGGCCAACTACCTGAACAAGACCCTCGGTGACGGCATGATCGTCGCCGTCGGCATGGGGCGTAACGTCGGCGCGGTGGCCGACAACGTCTTTCTGCCGGTGACGCGCAACTGCACGTTTGTGTGTGCCATTGGCGGTTCGCTCAAGGCCGGCGAGTACATGAACCCCGACCACATCTGCCGGCGCCTGGCCCTGCGCTTTGGCGGCGAGAGCGAAAGCCTGTACGCCCCGGCGCTGGTGGCCAATCCGGAACTGCGCGGCGTGCTGATCAATAACGACACGGTGCGCTCCACCCTCGACCGTGCGCGGCGAGCCGACATTGCCCTGATCGGCATCGGTGACATGAGCGAGAACAGCAACATGGTGCGCATGGGCTGGTTCTCGCCCCAGGAAATCGCCCAGGCGCGGTTATCCGGCACCGTGGGGGACATGATGGGCTATGACTTTATCGACATTCACGGCCAGCCCGCAGTCAACACCATCCAGGGCCGGGTGATCGGGTTGACCGTGCAGGAGCTGTTCCGTATCCCGGATGTGGTGGCGATTGCCAGTGAAAACACCAAGGCGGCAGCGACGCTGGGGGCGTTGCGCTCGGGGGTGATCAATACGCTGGCGACGACGGTCACCAATGCCCACACCATCCTGGCACTGGATGATGCCACCCGAAAGTCCTGATACCACACCGTTCCAAATGTGGAATGGGGGCTTGTGTGGGAGGGAGCAAGCCCCCTCCCACATTGGTTCTGCATCGGCTGGAAGACAGGTTTTGTAATAGTTTTGCCCTGTGGGAGTTTTATGTTTGGGCTGTAGGATTCAAGTCCTTTTGTCATTTCAGGACTTGCATGAACACCCTCTCGGAGCCTCCCAGTCGTCTTTCCCCAAGACAACCGCTGTCGCTGTTCCCGCTGAAGCACCCCGTATTCCGTCAACTAACCTTGTCCCGGTCGTATGACCGCACTTTGCCGTGCCCGGCGTTCTGAACACTTTAAAGACAGAGACTTTGTAAATGGAATGGTTAGCGGATCCAACGGCCTGGCTCGGCCTTGCGACCTTGATTGTGCTGGAACTGGTGCTGGGTATCGACAACCTGGTGTTTATCGCGATCCTGGCGGACAAGTTGCCGCCGGAACAGCGTGACCGTGCGCGGTTGATCGGTTTGTCCCTGGCGTTGCTGATGCGCCTGGGCCTGTTGGCGAGTATTTCCTGGTTGGTGACCCTCACCCAGCCGCTGTTCGAGGTGTTCGACAAGAGCTTCTCCGGTCGCGACCTGATCATGCTGTTTGGTGGTGTGTTCCTGTTGTTCAAGGCCACCATGGAATTGCATGAGCGCCTGGAAGGCCATGTGGCCCAGCACAAGGGCAGTGTGGCCTACGCCATGTTCTGGCCGATCGTGGCGCAGATCGTGGTGCTGGATGCGGTGTTCTCCCTCGACGCGGTGATTACCGCCGTGGGCATGGTGGACGAACTGGCGGTGATGATGATCGCGGTGATCGTCTCCATCGGCCTGATGATCGTGGCGAGCAAGCCGTTGACCCGCTTCGTTAACGCCCACCCCACGGTGATCATGCTGTGCCTGGGCTTCTTGATGATGATCGGTTTCGCCCTGACCGCCGAAGGCTTGGGCTTCCATATTCCGAAGGGCTACCTGTACGCGGCCATTGGCTTCTCGATTCTGATCGAGCTGTTCAACCAGATCGCCCGGTCGCGGCGCAAGAAGTCGGCGCAGGGTGTGCTCCCGGTGCGTGAGCGTACCGCCCATGCGGTGATGCGCTTGTTGGGTGGCCGCAGCCTGGCGGTGGAAGAGGTGGGCGAAGAGGTTGCCGACCTGCTGGGCGAGCCGGATGCCGCCCAAGGTCCGCTGTTTGACCGACGCGAGCGGGTGATGATCAGCGGTGTGCTGCAACTGGCCGAGCGGCCGATTCGCTCCTTGATGACGCCTCGGGCCAAGGTTGACTGCATCGACCTGGCGGATGATCCCGAGGCTATCCGCCTGAAGTTGATGCATTCGTCCTACTCGCGCCTGCCGCTGATCCGCAATGGCGCGGTGGATGAGCCCTTGGGCTTTGTGCACAAGAAGGAGTTGCTCAAGGAATACCTGGCCGGCAACGAGCCGAACCTGGAACACCTGGCGCGCCGGGCGATCAATCTGCTGGAGAGCTTTTCGATCCTCAATGCCTTGGAGCAGATGCGTCAGGAATCCACTCACATCGCCTTCGTGATCAACGAGTTCGGGGATTTCATGGGTGTGTTGAGCATGACCGATATTCTGGAATCCATCGCCGGTGAATTGCCCGATGCCAGTGAAATCGAAGGCCCGGACATTGTCGAGGAGGGCGCGGGCTTTCGTGCCAATGGTGCCTTGAATCTTAATCAGGTGAGCCGACGCACCGGCTTCAAGGCCGTGGCGACGGAAGATTACCAGACCCTGGCCGGCCTGGTGATGAGCCTGTTGGATCGCTTGCCGGTTGTGGGCGATAGTCTTGAATACGAGGGGTGGCGCCTGACTGTGGCCGCGGTGGAAGAGCGGAGGGTGACGCAGGTTTGTTTGTCGCCGCTTACGGCCCCTTGATCTGAAGGCGAGCGAACCGCTTGAACGCGTCTTCAAGCGCTTGTTCGCCGAGTCCGGGAACGGTTTCCTGAAGCTGTTGATCCTGGTAGATCAGCAGCATTGGAATCCGATCCACGCTTGGATGGCGCGGTGTTTCGGCGCAATCAAGGATCATGATCTTGACCTGGCCTTCGTACCTCTGGCTTATCCGCATGAAGCGTGGCATCGCATCAGTGCATGCCGCGCAACCATGGGAAATGAATACAACGAATACGGGCTGCTTCGTATCGAGTTCGCGGTCAAATTGCGCCTTATCTGCGATCACCGCATTGACGTAATCCATCGGGCATCTCCCTGTCACTCCTTGGCTTACGCTAAGTCGGAAAATCGTCCAGGTCTACTGTCAACCTTCACAGGTCTGTTTTCACGCGCCTTGCATCTGGGGCGTCATCCAGGCACCCAGATAGGTGCGCAGTAACACCGTTGTGGGGCGTTGCGTAGCAAAACCCTACGCCTTCGGCGCAACGCCGTTAAGCGCTTTAATACCTATCTTACTGAACCATAAAGAGTTTCCCGACAGCATATTTTTCCTCCCGTGGCTGTGGCACACTTTCTGCTGTCTATTCCGTTGTTACATACCAAGTTCCGGTATAGCGGAATACACAATCCCTGGAGTGCTTGTCATGCATCACCGACCTTCCGTATTCAAAGCGTGTGTTTTTCTTGTTGTCGCATCGGCTTCCTTCACAAGCATGGTGCAGGCGGCGGACAGCAAGCTCGATGACGTGCTCAAGCGCGGGCACCTTATTGTGGGTACAGGCAGTACCAATGCGCCGTGGCACTTCCAGGGAGCGGATGGCAAGTTGCAGGGCTTCGATATCGACATCGGTCGCATGGTGGCCAAGGGTTTGTTCAATGACCCGAGCAAGGTCGAGTTTGTGGTGCAGTCGTCCGATGCACGCATTCCCAACCTGCTCACCGACAAGGTTGATATGAGCTGCCAGTTCATCACCGTCACCGCCAGCCGTGCGCAGCAAGTGGCCTTCACCCTGCCGTACTACCGCGAAGGTGTTGGCCTGTTGCTGCCGAACAACAGCAAGTACAAGGAAATCGAAGACCTGCAGGCGGCGGGCGATGACGTCACCGTGGCTGTGCTGCAAAACGTGTATGCCGAAGAGCTGGTGCACCAGGCGCTGCCCAAGGCCAAGGTCGACCAGTACGACAGCGTCGACCTGATGTACCAGGCTGTGAACTCCGGTCGCGCCGATGCCGCCGCCACCGACCAGTCTTCGGTCAAATACCTGATGGTGCAGAACCCTGGCCGCTACCGCAGCCCCACGTACGCCTGGAGCCCGCAAACCTATGCGTGCGCGGTCAAGCGCGGCGATCAGGACTGGCTGAACTTCGTCAACACCGCGCTTCACGAAGCCATGACCGGTGTGGAATTCCCCACCTACAAAGCTTCATTCAAGCAGTGGTTTGGCGTGGACCTGCCAGAACCGGCGATTGGTTTTCCTGTGGAATTCAAGTGATCCGCAACTATAGGGGCGTGCCTGAACACGCCCCACTCAGGTACTGCTGACCATGAACTATCAGTTGAATTTTGCCGCCGTCTGGCGTGATTTCGACACCTTGCTGGCGGGGCTCGGCCTGGGCCTGCAGCTGGCCTTGCTGTCGATTGCCATCGGCTGCGTGATCGGCCTGCTGATGGCGTTTGCCATGCTGTCCCGGCACCGCGCGTTGCGCATCCTGGCCTCGGTGTACGTGACGGTGGTGCGCAATACGCCGATCCTGGTGCTGATCCTGTTGATCTACTTTGCCTTGCCGTCCCTGGGGATCCGCCTGGACAAGATCCCCTCGTTCATCATGACCCTGTCGCTATACGCCGGTGCCTACCTGACCGAAGTGTTCCGCGCCGGGCTGCTGAATATTCCCAAGGGCCTGCGCGAAGCCGGGCTGGCCATCGGACTTGGCGAGTGGCGGATCCGCGCCTATATCACCGTGCCGGTGATGTTGCGCAACGTGTTGCCGGCGCTGTCGAACAACTTTATCTCGCTGTTCAAGGACACCTCCCTGGCCGCCGCGATTGCGGTGCCGGAGCTGACCTATTACGCCCGCAAGATCAACGTCGAAAGCTACCGGGTGATTGAAACCTGGCTGGTCACGACTGCGCTCTACGTGGCTGCCTGCTACCTCATTGCCATGCTGCTGCGTTACCTCGAGCAGCGTCTGGCGATCCGTCGTTAAGGAGGGTTTCCATGTACGAATCCCCCAGTTGGCTGCATGAATTATGGGTCGCCCGCGATACGCTCTGGGCCGGCTTCCAGGCCAGTGTGTACGTGTCGGCCCTGGCGATTATCTTTGGCACCCTGATCGGCATCGTCGCCGGGTTGATCCTGACCTACGGCAAGTTCTGGATGCGCGCGCCGTTTCGCCTGTACGTCGATTTGATCCGGGGCACACCGGTGTTTGTGCTGGTGCTGGCGTGTTTTTACATGCTGCCGGCCCTGGGTTGGCACATCAGCGCATTCCAGGCCGGTGCGGTTGGGCTCACGTTGTTCTGTGGCTCCCATGTGTCGGAAATCGTGCGCGGCGCGCTGCAAGCCATTCCCCGTGGGCAGCTGGAAGCAGGCAAGGCCATTGGCCTGACGTTTTACCAGTCCCTGGGCTACGTGCTGTTGCCCCAGGCGCTGCGGCAGATCCTGCCGACCTGGGTCAATTCCTCCACGGAGATCGTCAAGGCCTCGACCTTGCTGTCGGTGATCGGCGTGGCTGAGTTGCTGCTCAGTACCCAGCAGGTGATCGCACGCACCTTCATGACCCTGGAGTTCTACCTGTTCGCCGGGTTTCTGTTCTTTGTCATCAACTACGCCATTGAATTATTCGGGCGCTACATTGAAAAGCGGGTGGCCTTGCCATGAACCAAGCTCAAACCAACCCAGCGTTGCTGGACATTCGCGGGCTGCGTAAACAGTACGGCGAAGTGGAGGTGCTCAAGGGCGTGGACCTGTCCATGCAGCGCGGCAACGTGGTGACCTTGATCGGCTCCAGCGGCTCGGGCAAGACTACCTTGCTGCGCTGCGTGAACTTGCTGGAAGAGTTCCAGGGCGGGCAGATCACCCTGGATGGCGAGTCCATCGGCTACCGCGAGGTCGGCGGCAAGCGCGTGCGCCATCCGGAGCGTGTGATTGCCCAGCACCGCGCAATGACCGGCATGGCGTTCCAGCAATTCAACCTGTTCCCGCATCTGACCGCGCTGCAAAACGTCACCCTCGGCTTGCTCAAGGTCAAGAAGATGGGCAAGGATGAAGCCGTGGCGCTGGCCGAGAAATGGCTGGACCGCGTCGGCCTGCTGGAGCGCCGTAACCACTTCCCGGGTCAATTGTCCGGTGGCCAGCAACAGCGCGTGGCGATTGCCCGCGCTATTGCCATGAACCCCAGCCTGATGCTGTTCGACGAAGTTACCTCGGCCCTGGACCCGGAGCTGGTGGGCGAAGTGCTCAGCGTGATCAAGGGGCTGGCGGAAGAGGGCATGACCATGTTGCTGGTCACCCACGAAATGCGCTTTGCCTATGAAGTCTCGGACCAGATCGTCTTCATGAACCAGGGCCGCATTGAAGAGCAGGGTACCGCCAAAGACATTTTCGAACGGCCGCAGTCGCCGCGACTGGCGGAATTTCTCAAGAACATTCGTTTTTAACAAGGAGCAACTTGCATGAGCATTACTCGTTACGGTACCGGCAGCACCGCAGGTGGCGGCCAGCCACGTCCCTTCGCCCGTGCGGTAGAGGCCGATGGCTGGCTGTATGTGTCAGGCCAGGTGCCCGCCGTGGACGGCGAAATCATCAGTGGCGGCATCGTTGAGCAAACCCGGCAGACCATGCGCAACGTGGTGGCGATCCTCGAAGAGGCCGGCTACGAACTCAAGGATGTGGTGCGCGTGGGTGTGTGGCTGGAAGACCCACGGGACTTCTGGAGTTTCAACAAGGTCTTCGGCGAATACTTCAGCCCGGAACACGCCCCGGCGCGGGCCTGTGTGCAGGCCAATATGATGGTTGATTGCAAGGTTGAGATCGATTGCGTGGCCTACAAGAAAAAGGGCTAAATCCCCCCACCCTTAAGCCCACAGCAAATCCAATGTGGGAGGGGGCTTGCTCCCGATGGCGGTGGTTCAGTGACAAATGTGTTGACTGACCCGCCGCCATCGGGAGCAAGCCCCCTCCCACAGGAGATCTCTGCTGGACCCTTGAATTCTGACGGAACCCGCCACTGCCATGACCGAAGACCTCATCAAGCGCCGCGCCAAAGGCCTTGACCGTGCGTTCGATATCCTCGATTTTCTCAAGGAGATCGGCCAGCCCCTGCGCCCGAATGACATTGCCAGCGGCATCGGCAGCCCCAAGTCCACGGTCTACGAGCTGGTCGCGTCTCTGCTGGAGCGGCGCATCCTGGAAACCGTGGGCAAGGACGGTCACGTGTATCTGGGGCGCCAGTTGTATTTTCTCGGCCAGGCGCACCTGCGCCACTTCGACCTGACCCGCGAGGCCGACCACGCCTTGCAGGACATCGTCAGCCAGACCCACGAAACCGCGCAGATGTGCCTGCTCAACGGGCGCAAATATACGGTGGCGCTGATGCGCGAGGGCCAGCGGCATTTCAGGATTTCTTCGGATATCGGTGAAAACGCACCGATCCCGTGGACCGCTTCCGGGCGCCTGCTGCTCGGGCATTTGAGCGACCAGCAGATCATCGACCTGATCGACCCCGACGATTTCATCCTGCCGGACGGCCAGCGCCTGCCGTTGCACATCTTCCTGGCGCAGATCCGCCAGGCCACCCTTGATGGCTTTTTTTCCTTCGACAGTGTGGCCGATACCTTTACCCATTGCTTTGCCGCCCCGGTGCGGGACGCCCAGGGCGTCAGCATTGCGACCCTGTGCATCGTCGCCCCCCGGGCCGATGCCAGCAAAAACTACCACGACTATCGCCGGGTGCTGATCGACAGCGCCAACAGCCTGGCCCGGCGTATCAACGAATAGGAGTTTTCCATGTCTGCCCTCAATGCCGTTGAAAAAGGCGCCGCCGCTATCGGTGCCCACTTGGTCCGCGACGTCAGCCTGCCGGCCCTGGTGCTGCACCGCGACGCCCTGGAACACAACATTCGCTGGATGCAGGACTTTGTCAGCCGCAGCGGCGCTGAGCTGGCGCCCCACGGCAAGACCAGCATGATGCCCGCGCTGTTCCAGCGCCAGATCAGCGCCGGCGCCTGGGGCATCACCCTGGCCAGCGCCGTGCAGACCCGCGCTGCCTACGCCGGTGGCGTGCGTCGCGTGCTGATGGCCAACCAACTGGTGGGCGCGCCGAACATGGCGTTGATCGCCGAGCTGCTGGCCGACAAGGATTTCGACTTCCACTGCATGGTCGATCACCCGGATAACGTCGCCGACCTGGGACTGTTCTTCGCCGCCCGTGGCCTGCGCCTGAACGTGATGATCGAATACGGCGTGGTCGGCGGCCGTTGCGGTTGCCGCAGCGAGCACGAGGTGCGCGAGCTGGCCAAGGCAATCAAGGCCCAGCCCGCGCTGGCCCTGACCGGTATCGAGGGCTACGAAGGGGTGATCCACGGTGAACATGCCATCAGCGGCATTCGTGACTTCGCCGCCAGCCTGGTGCGCCTGGCGGTGGACTTGCAAGACAGCGGCCTGTTCGACCTGCCCAAGCCGATCGTCACGGCCTCGGGCTCGGCCTGGTACGACCTGATCGCCGAGTCGTTCGAAGCGCAGAATGCCGCGGGGCGTTTCCTCAGTGTGTTGCGCCCCGGCAGTTATGTGGCCCACGACCATGGTATCTACAAACAAGCCCAGTGCTGTGTGCTCGAGCGCCGCAGCGACCTCGACGAAGGCCTGCGCCCGGCGCTGGAAGTCTGGGCCCATGTGCAGTCGCTGCCGGAGCCGGGCTTTGCGGTGGTTGCCCTGGGCAAGCGCGACGTGGCTTATGACGCCGGTTTGCCGGTGCCGCTCAAGCGCTACAAGGCCGGGATTGTGCTGGCCCAAGGCGATGATGTGAGTGCCTGCAAGGTCACGGCGGTGATGGACCAGCATGCGTTCATGACCGTGGCACCGGGGGTTGACTTGCGCATCGGCGACATCATTTCGTTTGGTACTTCCCACCCTTGCCTGACCTTCGACAAATGGCAGGTGGGTTGCCTGGTGGATGAGCAGTTGCAGGTGGTCGAAAGCTTGTGTACCCGCTTCTAGACCGAGTCGCTCCTATCGGGGGCAAGCCCCCTCCCACATTTGGAATGCATTCCCCTGTGGGAGGGGGCTTGCCCCGATGAGGCCATCAGCCCCACCGAGACCGCAGCCATGACCACCCAACCCCGCATCGCCCTTATCGGCGAATGCATGATCGAACTGCAACACCGCGCCGACGGCAGCCTGCACCAGAGCTTCGGCGGCGACACCCTGAACACGGCGGTGTACCTGCGCCGCGAACTGGGCGAAGTCGGCAGCGTTGATTATGTCACTGCCCTGGGCGATGACAGTTTCAGCGATGCCATGTGCCAGCAATGGCAGGCCGAGGGCCTTGGCCTGGGCATGGTCCAGCGCCTGCCCGGACGCCTGCCGGGCTTGTATTGCATCCAGACCGATGCAAATGGCGAACGCAAATTTCTGTATTGGCGCAACGAGGCGGCGGTGCGCGACTGCTTCACCACGCCGGCGGCCGAGCCGATACTGGCGGCGCTGCCGGATTATGACGTGGTGTATTTCAGCGGCATTACCCTGGCGGTGCTGGGAGCGGTGGGGCGCGGGCGCCTGCTGCAAACCCTGGTGCAAACCCGTCGTCGGGGTGGCAGGGTGGTGTTCGACAACAACTACCGGCCACGGCTGTGGGCTGATGCCGCAGCGGCCCGTGAGGCTTATAGCAAGGTGCTGGCCGAAGTGGATATCGCCCTGTTGACCGAGGACGACGAGCGCGCCTTGTTTGGCTATCAAGACAGCGAGCAGGTGTTTGCGGCGTATCCATCAATTGCAGAAGTGGTGCTCAAGCGTGGGGCGCATGCCTGTCTGATTCGTTGTGCGGGGCAGCGCTTTGCAGTGCCGGCACTGAAGGTGGAGAAGGTGGTGGATACCACGGCGGCGGGGGATTCGTTCAGTGCGGCGTATCTGGCCGGTCGATTTAAAGGTGAGTCGCCGCAAGAGGCTGCCATGGCGGGGCATCGGTTGGCGAGTCGGGTGATCCAGGTGTCGGGGGCTTTGATACCGAGGTGAATGGCCGCCTGTGGCGGATCGGGGGCAAGCCCCCTCCCACAGTTGACCCTGTTCCAACTGAAGCAATGCAGTCTAATGTGGGAGGGGGCTTGCCCCCGATGAGGGCTAAAAGGCAACCCATCAGTCCCGGTAAAACACCTGCACCAGGTGATACCCGAACTTGCTCTTGATCGGCCCGTGCACCACCTTCACCGGTTTCTTGAAGATCACCGCGTCAATTGCCCCCACCATCTGCCCTGGCCGCACTTCACCCAGGTCGCCGCCACGCTTGCCCGACGGGCAGGTGGAGTACTTCTTGGCCAGCACATCAAAGGCTTCGCCCTTGGCAATGCGCTGTTTGAGCTGTTCGGCTTCTTCGCTGGTTTTCACCAGAATATGACGGGCTTGGGCTTTCATTGGTCTCTACCAGCTGTGCGACGGCGCGCGATTATGCCTGAACTCATGTCTCGACGCCGAGCATGCTGCGGATTTTAGTGGCCAGCAGGTCGATGGAAAACGGCTTGGCCACCATGTCCATGCCGTCTTCCAGGAAACCTTGGCGTTCGGCGGCTTTCTCGGCGTAGCCCGTCATGAACAACACCCTCAGGCCCGGGCGATGCTGGCGGGCGATTTCCGCCAGTTGCCGGCCGTTCATGCCCGGCAGGCCGACGTCGGTCACCAGCAGGTCGACGCGCAGATCCGACTCCAGCAGCGGCAGCGCCGCGCGGGCATCCGCCGCCTGGTGGGCGGTATAGCCCAGCTCGTTGAGCACGTTGACCACCAGCATGCGCACCGCCGGGTCGTCCTCGACCACCACCACGGCTTCACCGGCCTGGGCCACGGGGGCTTCGGCCAGGCTGGCGGGCAGGTTGCTTTCCAGCGCGGTGCCATACAGGCGTGGCAGGTACAGGCGCACACAGGTGCCCTGGCCCGGTTCGCTCTGGATGGTTACATGGCCTCCGGACTGCTGGGCAAAGCCATAGATCATCGACAATCCCAGGCCAGTGCCTTGGCCGATGGGCTTGGTGGTGAAGAATGGATCGAAGGCCTTGGCGAGGATTTTCGGCGCCATGCCGCTGCCATTGTCGCTCACGCCGAGCATCACATAGTCGCCGGCCTTGACCGGCTCCAGGGTGGTGATGTCGGTGCCGTCCAGGTAGCTGTTGGCGGTTTCGATCAGCAACTCGCCACCATCGGGCATGGCATCGCGGGCGTTGATCACCAGGTTGAGCAGGGCGTTTTCCAGTTGGCTGGCGTCGGTGTTCACTGGCCAGATGTCCTTGCCCAATTGCACATTGAGTGTGATATGCGCGCCCTTGGTGCGCTGGAACAGCTCTTCCAGGGACGCCACCAACTGGTTGGGATCGGTGGGGCGCCGGTCCAGCGACTGGCGTCGCGAGAACGCCAACAGGCGGTGGGTGAGGGCCGCGGCACGGTGGGCGGAGGCGACGGCGGCGTCGGCAAAGCGGCCGATATCGTCGCTGCGTCCGGCGGCGATGTAACGTTGCATCAGGTCGAGGCTGCCAATAATGCCGGTGAGCATATTGTTGAAGTCATGGGCGATGCCGCCAGTGAGCTGGCCCACCGCTTCCATCTTTTGCGCATGACGCAAGGCATCTTCGGCGCGCTCGCGCTCGAACATCTCGTTTTGCAGGCGCTGGTTGGCTTCGGCCAGGGCCCGGGTGCGCTGGGCCACGCGTTCTTCGAGGTTCTCGTTGAGATGGCGCAGGGCTTCTTCGGTGAGTTTGCGTTCGGTCTCATCGATCACGAAGATGTAGAAGCCATTGACCGAGCCGTCGTTGCTGAAGCGCGGCAGGTACTTCATCAGCGCGTGGCGCGGGCGGCCGTCACGATGAGGCGTAATGGTCATGAAGCTGCACGCCTTGCCGTTGAGGGCGGCTTCAATCTTGTCTGCGCGCCCGGCATACACCTCGTCGCCGAGGACTTCGCGGATGGTCTTGCCGTACAGCTCCTGGGGGGTCATGCCGTACCAGTCGAGATAGGCGCTGTTGTTGAGGCGAAAGCGCTGCTCATGGTCGACATAACCGATCAGTACCGGCATGGCGTTGATGATCAGTTGCAGCTCGGTCTGGCTTTGGCGCAGGGCCTGTTCGGTATGCTTGCGCTCGGTGAGGTCCAGCGCCGCGCCGAGGAACCGCGCAGGGCGGCCCTGCTGATCCTTGTAGCAGCGGCCACGAGCGAACACCCAGCGCACTTGGCCGTCGGCTTGCAACAGGCGGTATTCCTCGGCGTATTCGGTGCCGAAGGTGATGCAATGCTTGATGCTGCGCGCCACCATGCCACGGTCTTCGGGGTGCACGCCTTGCAGGTAGGCGCTGATGGGCAACAGGCCGGCATCATTGGGGTCGACGCCATGCAGGTGGGCGAAATGGGCGTCGGCGATAAAGCGGTCTTCCCCGATATCCCAATCCCAGGTGCCTACCGCATCGGTGGCTGCCAGGGCCAGTTGCAGGCGCTGCTCGGTGCTGCGTTGGGCCTTGAGGCTCTCTTCGGAGCGCTGCTGCAGTTCGAGGGCTTTGCTGCGCCGTTCGTTGGTTTCGATGGCGGTGACCAGGATACCGGCCACCAGGCCGCTTTCATCGCGCACCGGGCTGTAGGTCAGGTCGAGCCAGATGTCGGTGTCGCGGCCCTGGCGTTGCACCATGAAGCGCTGCTCGCTGAAGGTGCGCACCTGACCGCTGAGGACCGCGTCGTAGACCGGCCCGGCGAAGCTCTCCAGCTCCGGCCAGGTATGATGTGCCGGCTGGCCAAGGGCGCCGGGGTGCTTGTTGCCCACCAGCATTGCAAAGGCATCGTTGTAGAGTTGCGTGAGTTGCGGCCCCCATAGCAGCACCATCGGCATCGGCGAATGCACGACGATATCGACGGCGGTGCGCAGGCTTTGCGGCCAATCAGTGGCCTCACCGAGTGGGCTTTGCGCCCAGTCCAGCCGCTTGATCAATGCAGCGGCTTCGCTACCGGTGGATGTTCCATTCATGAAAAAGCCCTGAGCATGACGCTTTGAAAAAATGACAACACCCATTGTCCCAAGGGATAACAGCGGGTGACTACCCCCGAAAAATAGCATGCCTTGAGGGTTTTTCTTCAAAACGCTGCGTCAGCGCTGAAACCTTTCATCTAATAATCCAGTTCAGCTCGATTGCGAAATTGCTCCAGCGCCTGGGGGTTGGCCAGGGCATCGGTGTTCTTCACCGGCTCCCCGTGCACCACGTTGCGCACGGCCAATTCAACGATCTTGCCGCTGATGGTGCGAGGGATATCCGTGACAGCAAGGATTTTGGCCGGTACGTGGCGCGGCGTGGTGTTGGCGCGGATCACCTGGCGGATCTGCTGTTGCAGCGCCTCATCCAGTTCGACTCCGTCATCGAGACGCACAAACAGCACCACGCGCACATCGTCCTGCCAGCTTTGACCGATGGCGAGGCTTTCCAGCACCTGAGGTAGTTTTTCCACCTGGCGATAAATCTCGGCGGTGCCGATGCGCACGCCGCCGGGGTTGAGCACAGCGTCCGAACGCCCATGGATCAACAGACTGCCATTGGGCCTTTGTTCGGCATAGTCCCCCTGGGCCCATACGCCGGGATACTGGCTGAAATACGAGGCGCGCAGCTTGGTCTGTTGCGGGTCGTTCCACAATCCGATGGGCATGGCGGGGAAGTGCCGGGTGCACACCAGTTCGCCTTTCTCTGCGACCAAGGGCCGGCCCTGGTCGTCCCATACTTCAATGGCCATGGCCAGGCTCTTGCACTGCATCTCACCGCGCCGCACCGGCAGTACCGGATTGCCAATCACAAAGCAGGAGACGATATCGGTGCCGCCGGACATCGACGACAGGCACAGCTCAGCCTTGATCTCGCGGTACACATAGTCATAACTCTGGGGCGACAGCGGCGAGCCGGTGGAAATCAGACCCTTGAGGCTGCCCAGGTCGTGGCTCAGGCGCGGTTGCAACCCGGCTTTCTCCAGGGTCGCAAGGAACTTGGGGCTGGTGCCGAACACACTGATTTTTTCCGCATCGATCAGGTCGATCAAGCGCTCAGGGCCGGGATGAAACGGTGAGCCGTCGTACAGCACCGCGGTGGCACCGAGCGCCAGCACCGACACCAGCCAGTTCCACATCATCCAGCCGCAGGTGGTGTAGTAGAACAGGCAGTCCTCGCGGCCGAGGTCGGCGTGCAGGCCGTGTTCCTTGAGGTGGGTGAGCAGTACGCCGCCGGTGCCGTGGATAATGCACTTGGGCACGTCGGTAGTGCCGCTGGAATAGAGGATATACAGCGGGTGATCGAACGGCACCGCGACAAATTCGGGCTCGCCACCGGCTTGGTAGAAGTCGTTCCACAGCGCGACCCGGGCTTGGGTGCGGTAGTCCCCGACCTGCGCCTGGGGCTGGGCGTAGGGCACGATGATCAACTGTTGCAGGGACGGCAGGCGTTCGAGGATGTCATTGAGCTTGGCGCTCTGGTCGATGGCCTTGCCGGCATAGCGGTAGCCGGCGCAGGTGATCAGCACCTTGGGTTCGATCTGGCCGAATCGATCGATCACGCCCTGGGTGCCGAAGTCCGGCGAGGAGCATGACCAGATCGCACCGAGGCTGGTGGTAGCCAGCATGCCGACCAGGGTTTGCCAGGTGTTGGGCATACACGCCGCGACCCGATCGCCGATGCCCACACCTGCCGCCCGCAGGCTGCGTTGCAGGCCGGCGACGTGGGCTGCCAGTTCGGCATAGCTCAGTTGTTCGCGCTGGCCGTCCTCGCTGATGGCCACCACGGCGGGGTGATCGTCGCGGCGGCGCAACAGGTGTTCGGCAAAGTTCAGGGTGGCGCCGGGGAACCACTGGGCGCTGGGCATTTCAGCGCCCTCGACCAGGGCCGTGGTGGGTGGGCTGCGAAATTGCACGTCGAAGAACGCGACAATCGCCTGCCAGAAGTCCGGGCGCTGGTCGATGCTCCATTGGTGCAGGGCGGGGTAGTCGCTGAGCTGCAGGCTGTGGCGATCATTGATAAAGCGCCGGAACTGGTCCATCCGCGTGTTGGCGATGCGTTCGGGGGAGGGTTGCCAGAGGATGTCGGACATAGCGAAATCTCTTGTTCTTGTATCGGTCTTCCAAACAATAGAGTTCCAATGTGGGAGGGGGCTTGCTCCCGATAGCAGTGTGTCAGGCAAACGTCTGTAACTGAACCACCGCTATCGGGAGCAAGCCCCCTCCCACATTTTGATCTCCGGTGTCTGGGAGGGTTATTGGGCCAGCCAGCCGCCGTCGATATTCCAGGCGGCGCCACGTACCTGGCTGCCAGCCTCGCTGCACAAAAACAACACCAGCTCGCCCAACTGCGACGGCGTGACGAACTCCAGGGACGGCTGTTTCTCCGCGAGCAAATCCTGCTGCGCCTGCTGCGGGTCGACCCCCGTGGCCACCCGATCGTCAATCTGCTTCTGCACCAACGGCGTCAGCACCCAGCCCGGGCAGATGGCGTTGCAGGTCACGTTGCTGGTGGCAGTCTCCAAACCCACCACCTTGGTCAGGCCAATCACCCCATGCTTGGCCGCCACATACGCGGCCTTGCCCACTGAGCCGACCTGGCCGTGCACCGAGGCGATGTTGACGATGCGCCCCCAGCCCTTAGCCTTCATGCCCGGCAAGCCCAGGCGTGTGCTGTGGAACACCGAGGACAGGTTGATGGCAATGATCGAGTCCCAGCGTTCCACTGGAAAGTCTTCCACCTCCGCCACATGCTGGATGCCGGCGTTGTTGACCAGGATGTCGACGCCGCCGAATTCGCGCTCGGCGTAGGCGAACATGTCGGCAATCTGCGCCGGGTCGCTGACGTCTGCCGGGTGGTGCCCGACCTTGCCGCCAAACCCCTGCACCTGGGCGATCACCGCGCTGGCGTCGCCGAAGCCATTGAGGATCAGGCTGGCACCGGCCTTGGCCAGGCTCAGGGCGATGCCTAAGCCGATGCCGCTGGTGGAGCCGGTGACCAGGGCGGTCTTGCCATTCAAAGTCGTCATGAGAACCTCACACAATGCCAGTGGCGTAGAAAGTACCGATCACCACGAACACCGCGAGGGTCTTGATGATGGTGATGCCGAAAATGTCCTTGTAGGCCTCGCGGTGGGTCAGCCCGGTGACCGCCAGCAGGGTGATCACCGCGCCGTTGTGGGGCAGGGTGTCCATGCCGCCGCTGGCCATGGCCGCGACCCGGTGCAGCACTTCAAGGGGGATATTGGCCGCGTGGGCCGCCGAGATAAAGCTCTCGGACATCGCCGCCAGGGCGATGCTCATGCCGCCGGAAGCGGAACCGGTGATACCGGCCAGCAAGGTCACGGTAATCGCTTCGTTGACCAACGGGTTGGGGATGCCCTTGAGCCAGTCCGCCAGCACCAGAAAGCCTGGCAATGAGGCAATCACCGCACCAAAGCCGTATTCCGATGCGGTGTTCATGGCAGCGAGCAAGGCACCGCTCACCGCGCTCTTGCTGCCTTCGGCCAGCTTGCTTTTGATTGCAGAAAAGCCGAACACCAACACCACGATAATCCCCACCAGCAACGCCGCCTGCACCGCCCAGATTGCGGTGAGCTTGGCAATTTCGGTGGTCACCGGCGTGCTCATGCCCGGCAGGCTGAGGCTGTGGGTCTTGCCGTACCACTGTGGGATCCAGTGGGTAAACAGCAGGTTCATCACCCCCACCAGGATCAGCGGCGACAGCGCGAGCCAGGGGTTGGGCAGGGTGAGGTTTTCAGCCGTCTCCGGCTCGTTACGCAGCTCGGTGCCATAGCCTTCGCCGGCTCGCTGGGCCTTGTTGCGCTGGCGCGCCAGGTAGAGCATGCCGGCGCAGAACACGAAGATCGTGCCGATCAACCCCAGCCACGGTGCGGCCCAGGCGGTAGTGTTGAAGAAGGTGCTGGGGATGATGTTCTGGATCTGCGGCGTGCCGGGCAGGGCGTCCATGGTGAACGAGAACGCGCCAAGGGCGATGGTCGCCGGGATCAGGCGCTTGGGGATATCGCTTTGGCGGAACATCTCCGCCGCGAACGGGTACACCGCAAACACCACCACGAACAGCGATACGCCGCCGTAGGTGAGCAGGGCGCAGACCAACACGATGACCAGCATCGCCTGGCGCGTGCCGAGCAAGCGGATCGCAGCGGCGACGATGGAACGTGAGAAACCCGACAACTCGATCAGCTTGCCGAACACCGCGCCAAGCAGGAACACCGGGAAATACAGCTTGATAAAGCCCACCATCTTTTCCATGAACACCCCGGTAAAGGCAGGGGCGACGGCGGACGGGTCGGTAAGCAGCACAGCGCCAAGGGCGGCAATGGGGGCAAACAGGATGACGCTATAGCCACGGTAGGCCGCCAGCATCAGCAGCGCGAGCGCGGCCAGGGCAATGATCACACTCATGGTGTGTCTCCATCGGATTGTTATTGTTGTGGGTGAAGCGGTGGGAGAGGCTATAGCTAGATGTGTGCCATGTTATTAACTTATTGAAAAACAACAATATTTTCAGGGATTTCAATAGCGCTTTGAAATTTTATCTCTATTTAGAGACAAACAATTACCTAATGTGGGAGGGGGCTTGCTCCCGATAGCAGTGTGTCAGGCTGAGCATCTGTACCTGACCCACTGCTATCGGGAGCAAGCCCCCTCCCACATGGGGTTGTCTTTGTATGGAGAATTTAGTCTCCATTTGGAGACGGGGTCAGGCCCAACGCTACCATTTTCTTGTACAGCGTCGACCGCCCCAGCCCCAACCGCTTGGCAGCCTCCACCACATTCCCCGCGCACGCCTGCAACGCTGTACCAATCACCTGCCGATCAAACCGCTCCCGCGCCGCGGCGAACGTTTCATCCTCGACCGCCGCCACCGCGCCACGGGCCACCGGGCTGAACGTGCCAATCGCTGCGCGAATCTCACTGGCGTTCAGTACCAGGTCGTCACTCAACAAAGCTGCACGCTCCAACACATTGCGCAGTTCGCGGATATTCCCCGGCCACGCATGCTGGGCCAACAACGCCAAGGCATCACGGTCAAGCTCATGCTGGCTGCGCAGCTCTTCGAGAATCGCCTCGCTCAGGGCCGGTATATCTTCCAGGCGCTCTCGCAAAGGCGGCACTTGAATAGGCAGTACATTGAGGCGGTAGTACAAATCCGCACGAAACTCGCCGCGCTTGATCGCGGCTTCCAAGTCCATGGACGTGGCAGCAATCACCCGCACATCGCTGTGCAGCATCTCGTTGGAACCCACCGGTTCGAATTCCTTTTCCTGCAATACCCGCAGCAGTTTGCTTTGCAGCGGCAGTGGCATGTCGCCGATTTCGTCGAGGAACAGTGTGCCGCCCTGGGCGATCTGGAACTTGCCGGGGCGGCCCTTGCGGTCGGCGCCGGTAAACGCGCCGGGGGCGGTGCCGAAGAACTCGGCCTCGAGCAGGTCATGGGGAATCGCCGCGCTGTTGATACTCACAAAGGCTTTGTGCGCCCGAGGTGACGCGCCGTGGATGGCCTGGGCGAGCAGTTCCTTGCCGGTGCCGGTCTCCCCCAGCAGCAACACCGGTGACTCGGCGCTCGCACTGCGCCGCGCCCGGCGCTTGACCTCAAGGCTGGCGGCGCTGGTGCCGATAAAGTGCGCGAAGTTGTATTTGCTTTGCCGCGAACGCAGCAGCGAGCGCGTCGAAGCCAGCTCCTGCTGCATGCTCAGGTAGCGCTCGATCAGCGGCGACAGGTTGCGCAGCTCATCGAACAGCGCAAAGCCAATCGCGCCGATGACCGCGCCGGCATCGTCGTGGATCGGCAGGCGCATCACCACCAACGGGCCCTTGGGGGTGTCCTGGATATCCAGCAGGATCGGCCGGTCGTTGCGCACCACCTGGCGCAACAGGCTGTTGGAAATCACCTGCTCGCAGGGCTGGCCGATGGCCTCATCGGCGCTGTGCAGGCCGAAACGCCTGGCGTAGCGCTCGTTCATCCATACGATGCTCGCATCGCGGTCGACGATGACCGTGCCTTCGCTGGACTGCTCGATGATCTCGAACAGCGACTGGATGGCCAGGCCGCGAACGTGTTGGTAGTCCTTGAGGCTGGTGCTCATGGAGGCAGAATCCTGTTGATCATCACAAAGGGATGTGCGCTGCAGCCAACAGCTCCTTGGTATAGGGGTGCTGGGGCGATTCAAACACAGCATGGCTGGCACCGCGCTCCACCACCTTGCCATCCTTGACCACGATCAGGTCATGGGCCATGGCGCGGACCACGGCCAGGTCATGGCTGATAAACAGGTAGGTCAGGCCGTATTTGTCCTGTAGTTCACGCAGCAGCGCCACCACTTGTTTCTGCACCGTACGGTCCAGGGCCGATGTGGGCTCGTCGAGCAGCATCAACGCCGGCTTGAGCACCAGGGCGCGGGCGATGGCGATGCGCTGGCGCTGGCCGCCGGAGAATTCATGGGGGTAGCGATGCCGGCTGGCGGGGTCGAGGCCCACATCCTTGAGCACCTGGATCACCTGCGCATCGCGCTCGGCCAGGCTGCAGGGTGCATGCACTTCCAGGCCTTCGCTGATGATCTGCTGCACCGACATGCGTGGGCTGAGGCTGCCATAGGGGTCCTGGAACACCACCTGCATCTGCTTGCGCCATGGGCGCATCTGCTGATGGTTAAGTGGGTCGAGGGCCTCGCCCTGGAAGCGGATGCTGCCGTTGGAGTCGAGCAAGCGCAGGATCGCCTGGCCCAGGGTGGACTTGCCCGAACCGGACTCGCCAACAATCCCCAGGGTCTTGCCGCGTTGCACGCTGAGGCTGATGCCGTCCACCGCATGCAGGTAGGTCTTGCGCCGAAACAATCCGCCGCCGAGGGGGAATTTCACGCTCAGGTCATCCACCTGCAACACCGTCTCGCGCTCATCGCCGCACAGCGCATCGCCCGCCGGCTCGGCGTCCAGCAGCAAGCGGCTGTAGGGGTGCTGCGGGGCCGTAAACAGTGTCTGGCAGTCGGCCTGCTCAACAATTTCGCCGGCATGCATCACGCAGACACGCTGGGCAATGCTGCGTACCAGGTTGAGGTCATGGCTGATCAGCAGCAGTGACATGCCCAGGCGTTGCTGCAAGGACTTGAGCAGCAGCAGGATCTTGCGCTGCACGGTCACATCCAGCGCCGTGGTGGGTTCGTCGGCAATCAGCAGCTCTGGCTCGCAGGCCAAGGCCATGGCGATCATCACCCGCTGGCGCTGGCCACCGGACAGCTGGTGCGGGTAGGCCTTGAGCCGTTCCTGGGGCTTCTGGATGCCCACCAGTTCCAACAGTTCGAGGATGCGCGCCTGTGCCGCCTTGCCGCCCAGGCCCTTGTGCAGCAGCAGGGTTTCGCCGATCTGCTTTTCGATGCTGTGCAGCGGGTTCAAGGAGGTCATCGGCTCCTGGAAGATCATCGCAATGCGGTTGCCGCGCAGCTTTTGCAGGGTGGCCGGCGACGCGCCCATCAGCTCCTGGCCGCGATACTTCACCGAGCCGGTGCTCAATGTGCCGGCTTCGGGCAGCAGTTGCAGGATCGAATGGGCCGTCACCGACTTGCCCGAGCCCGATTCCCCCACCAGCGCCAGGCACTCGCCTGGGCGCACGTCCAGGCTCAGGTTGCGCACCACGGTCTGGCCGCTGAACGCGACGCACAGGTCGCGGATTTCGATCAGGTTCATAGGCAATTACTCATGAGCGAGGGTCGAAGGCGTCACGCAACGCCTCGCCGATAAACACCAGCAGCGACAGGATCAGCGCCAGGGTAAAAAACGCCGTGAGGCCCAGCCACGGCGCTTGCAGGTTCTGCTTGCCCTGGGCGATCAGCTCACCCAGCGAAGCACTGCCGGCAGGCATGCCGAAGCCGAGAAAGTCCAGGGCGCTCAAGGTGGATATCGCCCCGGTCAGGATGAACGGCAAATAGCTCAAGGTGGCGGTCATGGCATTGGGCAGGATATGCCGGCGAATGATCTTGCCGTCGCCCAGCCCCAGTGCCCGTGCAGCCTTGACGTATTCCAGGTTGCGCCCGCGCAGGAACTCGGCACGCACTACGTCGACCAGGGCCAGCCAGGAAAACAGCGCCATGATCCCCAGCAACCACCAGAAATTCGGCTCCACAAACCCGGACAGGATAATCAGCAGGTACAGCACCGGCAGCCCGGACCACACCTCGAGAATGCGCTGTCCGAGCAAGTCCACCCAACCGCCGTAGTAACCCTGCAAGGCTCCGGCGGCGATGCCGATGGCGGCGCTGATGGCGGTCAAGGCCAAGGCAAACAGGATCGACACTCGCGCGCCAAATATCACCCGTGCCAACACATCGCGGGATTGGTCATCGGTGCCCAGCCAGTTCACCGCCGAAGGTGGGCTCGGGGCAGGGCGGGTCAATTCGTAGTTGGGCGTGTCATCGCTGAATGGAATCGGCGGGAACAGCATCCAGCCGCCGTCCTGCTTGATCAGCTTTTGCACGTAGTCACTGCGGTAGTCGGCCTGGAAGGGCAGTTGCCCGCCGAACTGTTGCTCGGTGTAGCGCTTGAACACCGGGAAGTACAGCTCGTTCTTGAAACTGAGCACCAGCGGTTTGTCGTTGGCGATCAACTCGCCGCCCAGGGTCAGGATAAACAGACCGATAAACAACCACAGCGACCACCAGCCGCGACGGTTTTTCTTGAAACGCTCGAAACGCCGACGGGCTACGGGAGACAGGTTAAGCATCAGGCGTTCCTCGCGGCGAAGTCGATACGCGGGTCCACCAGGGTGTAGCAGAGGTCACCGATGAGTTTTATCAGGAGGCCGAACAAGGTGAAGATAAACAGCGAACCGAACACCACCGGGTAGTCGCGGGACACCGCCGCTTCGTAGCTCATGCGGCCCAGGCCATCGAGGGAGAAAATCACCTCGATCAGCAGCGAGCCGGCAAAGAACACGCTGATGAACGCCTGGGGAATGCCCGAGATCACCAGCAACATGGCGTTGCGGAACACGTGCCCGTACAACACCCGGTGTTCGCTCAAACCCTTGGCGCGGGCGGTGACCACGTACTGGCGCGTGATTTCATTGAGGAAAGAGTTCTTGGTGAGGATGGTCAAGGTGGCAAACCCACCGATCACCAGCGCCGTCACCGGCAGCACCAGGTGCCAGAAATAGTCGGCAATCTTGCCCACCGTACTCAGCTCGGCAAAGTTTTCCGAGACCAGCCCACGCACCGGGAACCAGTTCAGCGAGGTGCCGCCGGCGAACACCACGATCAGGAACATCGCAAACAGGAACGCCGGCATCGCATAACCGATCACAATGGCGGTGCTGCTCCACATATCAAAGCTGCTGCCATGGCGCACGGCCTTGCGTATGCCCAGGGGGATCGACACCAGGTAAGTGATCAGCGTCGCCCACAGGCCAAGGGAAATCGTGACCGGCATTTTTTCCAGGATCAGGTCGGTCACCGTCGCGCCGCGAAAGAAGCTGTTGCCGAAATCCAGCTGGGCGTAGTTCTTGAGCATCAACCACAGGCGTTCCGGTGCAGACTTGTCGAAACCGTATTGTTTTTCGATGTCCTTGATCAGCTTCGGGTCCAGGCCGCGGCTGGCCCGCGAGCCGCTGATGCCTTCGCCGGATGCGCCGGCGACACCACCGCCGCCAATGCCTTGCAGATGGGCGATGGCCTGTTCTACCGGCCCGCCAGGGGCGGCCTGCACGATCACGAAGTTCACCAGCAGGATGATCACCAGCGTCGGGATGATCAGCAGCAGGCGCCGCAGGATATAGGCAAGCATCAGCGGGCCCCTCTACGTTTTTTCAGCTCGGCTTGCATTTGTTCATTGGTCAACGGGGTAGGGCTGACTTCCCACCAGGTTTCCAGGGCTTCGTCGTTCTTCGCCTCGATGGCCGGGCGGCCGAAACGGTTCCACCACGCGGCGGAGGTGCCAGGCGGGTAGTAGTTGGGGATCCACAGGTAATTCCATTGCAGCACGCGGTCCAGTGCATGGGCGTAGGTGAGCATCTGCGCCTGGGTATTGGCCTTGACCAGCCCATTGATCAGCGTATCGACGGCGGGATCCTTGAGCACGATGTAGTTGTTGGCGCCCGAATCGAATGCGGCGGCGGAACCGAAATAGTTGTATAGCTCCATGCCCGGCGAAGTGGTGACCGGAAAACCGGTGACGATCATGTCGTAGTCCCGGGCCATCAGGCGGTTGACGTATTGCGAGGAGTCGATGCGGCGGATATTGAGGGTGATGCCGATCTGCGCCAGGTTGCGTTTGTAGGGCAGCAACAGGCGCTCCAGGCCGTTCTGGACATTGAGGAAGGTGAACTCCAGCGGCTCGCCTTCGGCATTGACGAGCTTATCGCCAAGCGGTTTCCAGCCGGCCTGTTCCAGCAGGGCCAGGGCTTGCAGTTGTTTATCGCGGATCATACCGCTGCCGTCGGTGACCGGGGCCTTGAACACCTGGGTAAACACCTCGTCGGGGATCTGCCCGCGCAATGGCTCGAGGATCGCCAGTTCTTCCTGGGTCGGCAACTGGGTGGCCGCCAAGGGGCTGTTGGAGAAGTAGCTCTGCTGGCGGATGTACAGGTTGCGCATCATCTGCCGGTTGGCCCATTCGAAATCCCACAGCATCGCCAGGGCCTGGCGCACACGGCGATCCTTGAATATCGGTTTTTGCACGTTGAACACATAGCCCTGGGCCGGTTGCGGCATTTCCTTGGCCAGGTGCGCACGTTGCAGGCGGCCATCGTCCAGCGCCGGGCCGTTGTAGCCGATGGAGTAACCGGTGGCGGAAAACTCACGGTTGAAATCGTAGGCGCCGCCGCGCAGCACCTGGCGCGCTACCTCGGTGTCGCCGAAGTATTCCAGGCTCAGGTGATCGAAGTTGTACAGGCCACGGCTGACCGGCAAGTCCTTGCCCCACCAGTCGGGATCACGAGTAAAGGTGATGGTGCTGCCGGAATCGATCTTGCTGACCTTGTACGGGCCGCTGCCCAGTGGGGCTTCGTAGCCGCCACCATTGGCAAAGTCACGGGTCTTCCACCAGTGCTCGGGGAACACCGGCAAGGTGGCGATATCCAGGGGCAGGGTGCGGTTCTCGTTGCTGGAAAAATCGAAGCGCACCTGGCGCTCGCCTTCGACTTCGACCTGCTTGACGTCGGCGAACAATGTGCGAAAGCGCAGGCTGCCTTGGGTCATCAGCAAGTCGAAGCTGTAGCGCACGTCTTCGGCGGTAATTGGCGTGCCGTCGGCAAACCGTGCCTTGGGGTTCAGGTAAAAGCGCAGCGACAGGCCGTCGTCGGCGCGCTCCATCTTTTCTGCCACCAGGCCGTAGACGGTGTAGGGCTCATCCAGCGAGCGCAGGGCCAGGGGCGCATACACCCAGCCGTCGACCTGGGACACGCCGATGCCTTTGTCGATATACGGCAGCACATGGTCGAACCGCCCGACCTCCAGCGCCGAACGCCGCAGGCTGCCGCCCTTGGGCGCATCGGGGTTGGCATAGTCGAAATGGCTGAAACCGGCAGGGTATTTGGCCGGCTCGCCATAGACCGTCAGGTAGGTTTGCGGGGCCGCGATCACCGCAGTGCTGGTCAGCAGCAGGGCCAAAGTAGAAGAGAGTAGAGATGAAAAAGCCAATCGCATTATCAGCCTTGAGCGCCGGGTGAAGAAGAATAAGGATTTGTACGCTAACGGCCGGGGCATCGCCAGTCATCAGATGCACAACGGCCCACCAAGGGGTGGGCCGTTGTTTATAGCATCAGCGCGGATTGAATCAATCCTGGCGGCTGGTGACTTCCAGCAGGTGATAACCGAACTGGGTTTTCACCGGACCTTGCACGGTATTGACCGGTGCGCTGAAGACTACGGTGTCGAATTCCTTGACCATTTGGCCTGGGCCGAAGGAACCCAGGTCACCGCCTTGACGGCTGGATGGGCAGCTGGAATTGGCTTTGGCGATTTCTGCGAAATCAGCGCCGCCTTCGATCTGGGCTTTGAGTTCGTTGCACTTGTCTTCGGTGGCAACGAGGATGTGACGGGCGGTGGCTTTGGCCATGGGGAATAACTCCTAGAGTAAAAAACGGTGAGCCTACCGGATTCAGTCGATTATTTCCTGGCAAAGTTCCCGTCACTTGTTTGAGTCGCTCCGAACGCGTTCCAGGGTTCAGGGCAACACGATGTAGTCATTGCGCTGGACAATAGGGGCGTGCGGGCCTTGTACGAGATGGACATAACGTCCGTCCACCAGATCGATAGGCAGGCAATCGTCGATATCCATGACCGCGTCGGTGTGGGCCTGGGACCATTGGCGCAACATCTGCCGTTTGCCCATGCTCATCGCTTCGCGTTTGTTGCGGGCGACCACCAGCAGGTAGTGGTGATCTTCTCCGAAGCGCTTGGCCTCGTAGCCGCCGAGGTTGATAAAGTACAGGTGATGGGCATTGCCGTGGGGCGCCAATGGGCTGAGTTCGACCTTCCAGCCGTCGACGCCATCCACCGCCATCCATGAATCGATGTGCACGCCCTTGGAGCTGCCGAACCAGGCATCGCGCAATTGCGGGTAGGTGGCCTGCAAGGTGTCTGCCACTGCGAACACCACATCGTGCACCTCGATTTTGGCCCGTGGGTGCTTGCCCCCGAGCATGACGACAAACAGCATTGCGGGTGATTCCTGGCGACTGGCGAGAGGGCAACCATACTGGGATTGAACCCTTTTGTCCGCTCAGTGCCACAGTGTTAATCCGCGAACTCACCAGGAGGTTGTCATGCGTACCATTGATCTGGCCGGCGTTCCCGTCCCTGTCATCGGCCAGGGGACCTGGCGCATGGGCGAAGACCCGAGCCGGCGCCGCGCCGAAGTCGCCGCGCTGCAACTGGGTATGGACGAGGGCCTGACCCTCATCGATACCGCCGAGATGTATGGCGAAGGCGGCGCCGAAGAGGTGGTCGGCGAGGCCATCCGCGGCAAGCGCGACCAGGTGTTCCTGGTCAGCAAGGTCTACCCCCATAACGCCAGCCGCAACGGCGTGCCTCGCGCCTGTGAAGCCAGCCTTCAGCGCCTGGGCACCGATTACATTGACCTGTACCTGCTGCACTGGCGCGGCCAGTACCCACTGGAAGAAACCGTCGAAGCCTTCGAGCGTTTGCGCGAGGCGGGCAAGATCGGCCGGTGGGGTGTATCCAACTTTGACGTGGCGGACCTGCAGGAGCTCGCGTCCCCGGCGTGTGCGACCAACCAGGTGCTCTATAACATCGAAGAACGCGGAATCGAATTCGACCTGCTGCCATGGTGGCAACAGCACCATTTGCCATTGATGGCTTACTGTCCGATCGCCCAGGGCGGTGAACTGCTGTCGAGCCCGACCCTCAAGCAGATCGCCCTTCGCCATGAGGTGACACCGGCCCAGGTGTGCCTGGCCTGGGTCCTACGCCAGGATGGCGTGATCGCTATCCCCAAGGCGGTCAACCCCGAACACATACGGCTCAATGCCAGGGCGGCCACCCTGGTGCTGGATGAGCATGACCTTGACGCGATTGATCGTGTGTTTGGCGCGCCCAAGCGTAAGCACCCGCTGGCGATGGTTTAGGCCGTCAACAGGAAGGGCGCCCTCCCTGGCAGCCCTTCCGCTTCAAGCGCCGTTAGCCGGCTACCGGGCTACGCCAGTCGTCCGAGCCCGAAGTACCGGCTACTTCGTGGGTCCAGGTGATCTTGCGATAGGTGAAATATACCTCCTCCAGATGGGTGAAATGGGCGTTCTCCGGGTCCTGGCAACTGGGCATGCGCGACTGGATGTCCACGATGGTCGCGCCTTCCAGTTCAATGGTGAAGTAGTGCTCCTGGGTACCGGCCGAAGAAGTGCGCAGCCATTCCAGGCGGCATGAAACTTCTTCACCGGTGGTCAGCGCGCTGAACAGCAACGGTGATGATTTGTCGAAGACCTTGCTGATCATCATGGGTTTATGCACGCGTTGGCCGGTTGGCTGGCCCGATTGCGGGTCGCGTGGAATGATCACTTGGTGGGCGAATGCCTGCACCAGTATCTGGTCTTCGTGACCTTCCTGATAAATGTTGCCTACCGAGTCCTGGGTGAATGTACCTGCCGTGATCAAACCTTGTTTGACGCCGGTAATGGAGAGGTACGCGGGTGTTGGCATGATTGGTTTCCTTGCCTGGTTGAGTAGGTGTTGCCGAACGGTTAAGTTGCCAAATCGGCAACTGCCCTATTACAAGAAGCGTGCCTGAAAGTGTGAGTCTCAATGAAGCTGCAGGCTGCAAGAATAATAAGTAACCCGGTCGGGAAGTTGCCCGAAAATGATAGGCTTGTTTGCGAAGATAGTTGCGCAGGAGTGTGCAGTTATTTGCTCGCGCGATGGGCCAGCAAGTACAGGGTGCGAGCAGATTTTCCCTCGGCTGCACTGCGCAACTAACTGCGCAGCCCACTGTTTTGTGGCGGGCGTAGGACTATTCTTAAGTAGCATTCAGTCGCTTGCCGATCGCTTTTTTCATGACTAAGGTTCACAGGCTTCGGTGGCTTCGATGAAGGTTAAAGCCGCCCTGATATATTGTTTAATAATATTAAAAATTATTTGTCTTGCCCTGGAAGGTGATGTGTTCGACAAAATGGAATATTCAGAAAGGCTGTTCGATTATTATCAGGAAGTTGCGACAGTACCTTGTCGTCCTGAAAGTTTTGCCGGCAGCGACATGCGTTTCTCCGGGGAGTTTGAAGCCCTCGAGGACGAGCTGGGCAAGACTCGATCGATTCATACGGAAGGGCCACCAGACTGGCAGAAGGTCTGCCAGCTAAGCGAGTCTCTATTGCGCGAGCACTCCAAGGATCTGCGGGTTGCTGTCTGGTTGGCCTGGGCCCTGTATCAATGTCATTCATTCACCGGGTTACTGGCCGGTCTCGGGTTGCTGCGCGATCTCTGTGAGCGGCATTGGGCACAGGTCTACCCAAGCAAGTTGCGTACACGCGTGGCCGCATTGGGTTGGCTGGTGTTGCGCATTGAGCCACTGTTTGCGCAGAACCTCTGTGTTGCGGGGCAGCTGCCTGTGTTCCACGCCCTGCTTGAGCACCTCGTGCGGCTTGATCAGCTGTGGGGTCAAAAGCTTGGCAATGAGGCGCCCCAGCTGTTGTCGATCCGCAGGCAACTGTCGGAACGCCTGGCCTGCACCGAACAAGAGGGTGCCAAACCTGAGGTCGTCGTGGGCATCGCTCCCGTCAAGCCGGCAACCACCCAGTTGCCCCAACCCGGGCAACCCATTGACAACGAAAAGGACGCGCACAGGCTGCTGCGTTCATTGCAAGAGCAGGCCCGCCCTTTGTGTGCCTGGTGGTTGCGCCAGGACACCAGGGATCCGCGTGCCTTGCGCCTGGGCCGGACCTTGGCGTGGATGACGCTTATCCATTATCCCGATGCCGACGGTGAGCGGGTCACGGCGCTGCGTCCACTGGCCGCCGACAAGCTCAAGCGCTACCAGGAACGCCTGGGCCAAGGCCAATTTGCCGAGCTGTTGCTTGAGCTTGAAGTCAGCCTGACGGGCGCAATGTTCTGGTTCGACGGTTTACGCATGGCCTGGGAATGCCTTGAGGCCTTGCACGCAGACCTGGCCATGACCGAGCTGGAAATGCATTTCGCGCTGCTGCTGCAACGCCTGCCGGACCTGCCGGAGTACCGGTTCGACGATGGAACACCCTTTGCCGACCCTCTCACCTGTGAGTGGATTGCGCTCCATGTAAGGCCTCATTTGCAACGGAGCGAGTCTTTGGCCGTTGTGGCAGACCCCCCGTGCGAACCCTGGGAGGTCGCCCTGGAAGCGGTGCTGCCTTGCCTGCGAAAGAAGGGGCTCAAGGCTGCGGTCGCAGTGCTCAAGCAGGGCTTGCACGCCGCGCCCGGCGAGCGCGCGCGTTTTCACTGGCGTCTGGCACTGGCCAGGTTGTGTGCGAAAGCGGGCAAGCACGACCTGGCAAGGGTCCAGCTGGAGCAGCTGCAGGAGCAATTGCAGCGTAACGGCTTGGAGCGCTGGGAGCCGGAACTGGCCGTGCAAGTGGGCCAGCGCCTGTACCGATGTTATGACCTGTTGCCGCAAGGCCACGGCATACGCGAGTGCAAGGAGTCTCTCCATCGACGGTTATGCCAACTCGATCTCGAAGCAGTACTTGAATAAAGCCCTATCAAAAGGAGTAGCACCATGGCCAAAGACGGTTCGGTAGCCCCCAAGGAACGGATCAATATCACCTTCAAACCGGCCATCGGCGGCGCACAAGAGGACGTTGAACTGCCGTTGAAGTTGCTGGTGCTGGGTAATTTCACTCAGCGTGAAGATCTGCGCAAGCTCGAGGATCGCAAGCCCATTGGCATCGACAAGCACACCTTCGACGACGTGCTGGCCAAACAAGCGCTCGGCTTGACGCTGAGCGTGCCCAATCGCCTCCAGGAGCAAGCCAGCGTGGAGGAGTTGACGATCCAGGTTCGGATCAACGCGATGAAGGACTTCAATCCCGCGAACCTGATCGAGCAGATCCCCGAGTTGCAAAAACTGATGGCGTTGCGTGAAGCACTGGTAGCGCTCAAGGGCCCGCTGGGCAACACGCCGAACTTTCGCAAAGCCATTGAACAGGCCTTGGCCAACGGCGATTGCCGCGCCCGGGTCCTGGCCGAGCTGGGGCTTCCCAGTCCTCACGCCGGACATATTCAGTAAAAGGACACTGAGAGCATGACCACGATCCAACACGAACTGCAAACGGTACAGACCCCAGAAGCCGGCAGCATCCTCGATAACATCATTGCCCAGACATTGCTGAGCGCTGACGACGAGGCCTATGGCATTGCCAGGCGCGGTGTGTCGGCGTTTATCGCAGAGCTGCTCAAGCCGCACAACCGCGACGAACCGGTGAAGAAACGCCTGGTTGACCGGATGATTGCCGAGATCGATACCAAGCTTAGCCAGCAAATGGATGAGATCCTGCACCACCCCGACTTCCAGGCACTGGAGGCTTCCTGGCGAGGGCTGCAGTTGCTGGTCGAGCGCACGAACTTTCGCGAAAACATCAAGATCGAGCTGCTGAATGTCTCGCGCCAGGACCTGCTGGACGATTTCGAGGACTCCTCGGAAATTACCCAGTCGGGACTCTACAAGCATGTGTACAGCGCCGAATACGGACAGTTCGGCGGCCAGCCGGTGGGCGCGATCATTGCCGACTACTTTCTTTCTCCCAGTGCCCCCGATGTGAAGCTGATGCGATACGCATCCAGTGTCGCCAGCATGGCCCACGCGCCCTTTATCGCTGCCGCGGGGCCGAGTTTCTTTGGCCTCGAAAGCTTCACGGGGCTGCCAGACCTGAAAGACCTGCGGGATCATTTCGAAGGGCCGCAGTTTGCCAAGTGGCAAAGTTTTCGCCAGAGCGAAGACGCCCGCTACATCGGTCTCACCGTACCGCGCTTTCTGCTACGCACCCCGTACGACCCCCTTGAGTGTCCGGTCAAGACTTTTACCTATCAGGAGAACGTGGTCAACAGCCACGAGCACTACCTGTGGGGCAATACCGCCTATGCCTTTGCTACGCGCCTGACCGACAGCTTCGCGCGTTTTCGCTGGTGCCCGAATGTCATCGGTCCGCAAAGCGGAGGCGCCGTCGAGGATCTGCCGCTGCACCATTTCCAGAGCATGGGAGAGATAGAAACCAAGATTCCTACCGAGGTACTGGTGTCGGACCGGCGCGAGTATGAGTTGGCACAAGAAGGCTTCATCGCCCTGACCATGCGCAAGGGTAGCGATAACGCCGCGTTCTTCTCCGCCAGCTCGGTGCAGAAACCCAAGTCCTTTGGTACCAGTGAAGAGGGCAGGGCTGCAGAGTTGAATTATCGGCTGGGTACCCAGTTGCCTTACATGATGGTGGTCAATCGCCTGGCCCATTACCTCAAGGTGCTGCAACGCGAGCAATTGGGTGCGTGGAAGGAGCGCACGGACCTGGAGCTGGAGCTCAATAAATGGATTCGCCAGTACGTGGCGGACCAGGAAAACCCCAGTGCCGAAGTGCGCGGGCGGCGCCCATTGCGCGCAGCGCGTATCGTCGTCAGCGATGTCGAGGGCGAGCCTGGCTGGTATCGGGTCAACCTGAGCGTGCGCCCGCATTTCAAGTACATGGGGGCGGACTTCACCTTGTCCCTGGTCGGTAAGCTCGATAAAGCATGAGCAGAGGCCAGGGGATGCCCCACCACAACAGCCTGTTCGAACGCCTTGACCCCGATGCGTCGACCCACGCGTGCCCCGTTGCGTCCGTCGCCGCACATTTGGGCAGGATGCTCAGTACTCGCGCGGGCAGCGTCCAGGCGCTGCCAGATTATGGTTTGCCTGACTTCAATGATATGCAGCTGAGCCTGCATGAGTCCCTGACCCAGTCACGCCTGCTCATCGAACGGTTCATCCAGGCCTACGAGCCTCGGCTGGCGAATGTACGTGTGAGGCTGTTGCCCGTCGCCAGCGGGACTTTAGCCTTGGCATTTGCCATCGATGCCGGGATGGTCATCGACGGTACTACCCAGCCGGTCGTGTTCCAGGCGCGCCTGAGGGATGCCGGACAAATCAAGGTCTGTGTCGATGACCATTAACCGTTATTTTCAGCACGAGCTCAGTGCCCTGCGCCAACTCGGGCGGCGCTTTGCCGAGCGCAATCCTGCCCTGGCACCGTTTCTCGCAGAGGCCGGCCAGGACCCGGACGTCGAGCGCTTGCTGGAGGGCTTTGCGTTTCTGACCGGGCGCCTGCGCCAGAAGCTCGATGATGAACTGCCGGAGTTGACGCATTCGTTGATGCACTTGCTGTGGCCCAATTATATGCGGCCAATCCCGGCCTTCAGCATCCTGCAGTTTGACCCCTTGAAGCGTGCAGGCCCCAGCGTCCGCGTGGCGCGGGACACTGCGGTGGAAAGTACGCCGATCCAAGGTGAGCGTTGCCGCTTTCGCACCTGCTATGCCACCGACGTAATGCCCCTGCAACTCAGCGGCCTGGAGTACCGGTGCCAAGGCGAAGACGCGTGGCTGGACCTGTGCGTGACCATGAGCACCGAAGGCAGCTTCAATGACCTGGCGTTTGATTCGTTGCGGTTGCACCTGGCCGGCGACCACTACGTCAGCCAGGGCTTGTACCTTGGCCTGCTGCGCCATCTTGACGGTATCCAGGTGTTGCTGTCGGGCCACGACGGCTTGCCGCTCAACACCGCCGATGGACATCCCGTGACGCTACGCCTCAGCGCCAGCCAGGTTCAGCCCGTGGGTTTTGCCCCGGAACAGGCGCTGATGCCTTACCCGCAAAATACGTTCGGTGGTTATCGCCACCTGCAGGAGTACTTTGCCTTTCCCGAGAAGTACCTGTTTGTCGATGTTGAAGGGCTTAATGTACTGCACACACTGCCTTGCGAGCTGCTCAAGCAGGCGCACGGGATGGTCGTGCGCTTCCAATTGCACACGCAGGGGCGCGATGACCTGCGCCCAAGCCTGGATAACGTGAAGCTGTACTGCACGCCTATCGCCAACCTGTTCAATCAAGACGCGATTCCCATTCGCCTGGACGCCAAGCAGGATGAGTACCTGGTGATGCCCGGTGGATATGCGCCGGGGCACGCCAGTGTGTTCTCAGTGGACCGGGTCACCGGGTGGCGCCCTGGTGGGTTGGGTCACCAAACCTACGTGCCGTTCGAGTCCTTTGAACATGATGCACGCCACGAATCGCTGGCTGCGCCCCCCAGCTACAGCATTCGCCAACGCTCGTCGGTGCAGCATGGGGGGCTGGACACCTGGATGGGCTTTGGCACTCGGCGCGCACAGGGCCAGGAAACGTTGTCGATCGAACTGACCTGTACCAATAGCAACCTGGCGCAACAGGTCCGTCTAGGCGAAATCAACCAGCCCGGCGAGCAGACACCGGAGTCGTTGACGTTTCACAACATCACGACGCCTACCGCGAGCTTCACGCCGCCCTTGGAACAGGACTTCCTGTGGAGGCTGGTCAGCAACATGTCGCTCAACTACCTGTCGTTGACCGATATCAACGCCTTGAAAGTGGTTCTCGAAACCTACGACCTGCCGCGCTATCACGATCGGCAGGCACTCAAGGTCAGCCAGAAAAGGCTGGGCGCGTTGCGTTCCATCCGCCACGAGGCGGTGGACCGGCTGCACCGTGGGCTGCCCATCCGGGGGCTGCGCATCGACCTGACCGTCGATTCCCAAGGCTTCGTCGGCCAGGGCGACCTGTTTCTGTTCGCCTCTGTCATCAATCAGTTCTTTGCACTCTATGCCAACCTCAATTCGTATCACGAGTTGCGGGTCCTCAGCACACAAGGAGACGTGTATCTATGGCCATCCCGGACGGGCCAGCAACCCCTGCTCTGACCCGGCTTTGCCGTGTTATCCGCGAGTACACGCTGTTCCAGGCGGTCTTGCAGGTGACCGAACGGTTGCGCGAAGCGCATCCGCTGCTGGACGAAGATGCGTTGTACGACCAACTGGAATTCCAGGCCAACCCGAGCCTGGGGTTTGCAGCACATGATATTGACCGGGTGGAGTTCTTCATGGACCACGGGGGTTTGCGTGCCCGCCTGCGCCTCAACGTGCTGGGGCTATTTGGTGCAGGGTCACCACTGCCGGCGTTTTATGTTGAGCAGGCGCTTGCCGAACAGCCAGGAGGTAATCCTACCCGCGACTTCCTGGATATGTTTCACCACCGCCTGCACCGTCTGATGCTGCCGATCTGGCGTAAGTATCGCTATTGGGCGTGTTTCCAGACGGGTGCCAACGATGCGTTCTCCGCACAGATGTTTGCGCTGATCGGCCTGGGCGGCGACGCGATACGACGGGCATCCCAACTGGACTGCAAACGCCTGCTGCCTTACCTGGGGCTGTTGAGCCTGCGGGCGCGCTCGGCTGCTGTGATCGAGTCCGTGCTGCGCCACTACTTCAAGCACGACGCGTTGTTTATCGAGCAATGGGTCGAGCGCAGGGTTGATATCAACCCTGTGCAGCGCAACGGCCTGGGTCGCGCCAACTGCGCACTCGGTGAGGATCTGGTCCTGGGGCAGCAGGTTGCGGACCGCTGCGGCAAGTTCAGGGTGCAGTTGCAAGCGCTGGGCTGGCAACGGTTTCACGACTTCCTGCCGACAGGAAAGGCCCATCAGCCGCTGTGTGCACTGGTGCGCCTGGCTACTGGCAGTCCTTTGGACTATGACCTGCGCCTGGTGATGGCGCGCAGCGAAATCAAGGCGCTGCACATTGGCCAGGACAACGTTTGCCGCCTGGGTTGGACCAGTTGGCTGGAACATGAGCGAGCCGATGGCGTGGTGACGCTCGCCGGCAATCTTTATTAGGAACTGATGACCATGCTTAATGAAGACGTGCAAGTGCTGATCGGCACGTGTGCATTCACTGTCGATGCGCTGTCCGCCTGCTTCACCCGCCTGGGGTTTGAACATGATGAACACGTGCTGCCTGGGAAATGCGTTGCGGACGTCGCGCAACTGACCCAGTGCGAGCTCAGCCAGTTGTATCTGTTCGATGAAACGACGGATCGACTGGAGCTTGTCGCCCAACATTTTCCCGACGGCCCTTCACTGGACTCGGCAGGCTCGCACGCCGACCTGCGCAATCAACAACTGCTGCACTACACCTTGAACCAGCGCGCCGCCCTCAGCCTCGATGAGGTACAAGGCAGTTGCTATGACACCCGCTTCCTGCCTGTGTCGCCGGCACCGTGGCGTGCACTACTGAGCGTGCCGCTGTTCAGTGGGTCTGAACGGCTTACCGGCGTGTTGTTGTGTGCCAGTCAACGTCCGATCCAGTTACACAGCTATGCAAAATCCCTGGGCCAACTGGGCAGTTTTGCCGTGCACCGGCTGCACGTGCTGCGCGGCAGGCACACCAGGGTTGGCGCGCCGCCGAGGCAGGCTATGCCGTTGGCCGGGGCATATGGCTTGATCGGCAACAGTGCAGCCATGGCGCAGACGCGCCAGTTGATCAGCAAAGTACTGCGTACCCCTTACACCGTCCTGCTGTTCGGCGAGACCGGCACCGGCAAGGAGGTGGTGGCCCGGGCCATTCACGCAGCTGGCCCGCGCAGTGCCAAGGCCTTCGTCGTGCAGAACTGCGCGGCATTTGCCGAAGGGTTGCTGGAGAGTGAGCTGTTCGGCTATCGCAAAGGCGCGTTTACCGGTGCGGACCGCAATCATGCTGGGCTGTTTGACGCTGCCGACGGCGGTACGTTGCTGCTTGATGAAATCGGTGACATGCCGCTGCTATTGCAAGCCAAGTTGTTGCGGGTTCTGCAGGAAGGCGAGATTCGTCCGCTGGGCGCCAGTGCCGCGCACAAGGTCGATGTGCGCATCATCGCCGCGACTCATCGCGACCTGGCGGCCATGGTCGCCGAGGGGCGCTTTCGCGAGGACCTGTATTACCGGCTTGCGCAGTTCCCCCTCCAATTGCCCGCTCTGCGTGAGCGCGACGGCGATGTGCTGCAACTGGCCCGGCATTTCACCGACCAGGCCTGCGCGCAGTTGGGCAGGACGCCGGTTGAGTGGTCGAACGCTGCCCTCGATCAGCTGTCGAGCCACAACTTTCCCGGCAATGTGCGCGAGCTCAAATGCCTGGTCGAACGCGCCGTGCTGCTGTGTGACGACAATCTGATTCTACCGGTGCACCTGTCGATGCCACTGGCGCCGGCACCGACTGCTGACGACGTGACGCTACGCCAGCGTATGGAACGGGTAGAGCGGGTATTTCTGCTCGATTGCCTGCACAAGAACCAGGGCAACCGCACCCGTACCGCACGGGAGTTGGGGGTTGCGCGACGCACGCTGCTCTACCGGCTGGCGCGCTTGAATATTCCCGTTGGCAAGGCCAGGGAAGAGCGCTGAATGGCGTACTTGATGTTCACTGAGGGAGAAACCTGATGCCTGATCGTTCGTGGCAAGCCGTCTTGCTGGTGTTGTGTTTGTTGGGCGGCTGCAACGCCAACACCGTCTTTGACGATGCCGAGTATCGTCCTTTGGGCGACCCGCAGGCGGTCACCCGTGGCCGATGAATAGAGGGAGCCAAAGGATGCAACTGGTGTTTGAGGCCTGTGCGGTCGAGGGTGCGCAAAACGTAGCCCCGGCCCGCAAAGTATTTGACGGTAGAGGCGGTGTGATCGGCCGCGGCTCCGGGTGTGACTGGGTAATACCCGATCCGAGCCGCGTGCTCTCCAGCCATCACGGCTTGGTCGGCTATCGTGAAGGCCGCTATTTCCTGACAGATATCAGCCGCAATGGGACCGGGGTATCGGGCAGTGCCGAACGCCTGCGCAAAGGGCAGGCGCGCTTGATCAGTGATGGCGATGTATTTGACCTTGGGCCAGTGACGATACGGGCGCAATTGCTGGAAGCGCCGCGCCACGGCAGCGAGCAGCGCGTTATCACGGGGGTGCCGATTCCAGATGATGCGTTCCTGTCTTTGGATCCTCTGCATGTGCTGGACCATGAGCACCCGCGACAAGCCCGCTCGGAGGACCTGGAGGCATTGAGCGAGATAGTCGATGAACCCGGCACGTGGGTTGACAGCCAGGGTGCCGAGCGGGAACACCTCATAGTGCCTGGCCCGGTCGATCCCGTGGTGGCGTCTGGCGCAGTGGACCCGATAGCGGTGGCGGCGCCTTCCGATGAGCTGTTCTGGGGGCAGTTTGCAACAGCGTTGGGCATCGACCCGAATACCCTCGAGAGGTCTGACCTGGAGGCCCTGGCAATCAAGGTGGCGCGCCTGTTCCACCTGGGAGTGAACGGCCTGCAACAGACGCTGCGCACCTTTGACGACCTGAACAGCGAGTTGGCCTCGGCACCAGGCGCCAGCCTGGACCTGGCCCAGAACCCTTTGAAAATGTGCCCCGATACAGGGGCTGCAATAGCCGCAATGCTGGGTTCGCAGGTACTGGGCCAGCTGTCCGCTGAACGGGCGATCATCCAGGCCCATCGGGACCTGCAAGTGCGTCAAGCCGCCCTGCTGGCTGCATGCCGAAGCGCGCTGCGTAACGCCAGGGCCGCCTTCGAGCCCAGCTACCTGCTGGGTTGCTTTGAGTCCCAGGGCAGGCCGCCCAGGTTTTTCGCGGATGCGTGGCATTGGCGGGCTTACCAGCGTTACTACCAGTGGTTGGCGGCGGATGAACAGTTGAGTCGGCGTGCGCTGGAAGGTGATTTTGCCAAGGCCTACGAGGAGCAGGTTCGCTTGATCGGCGCCTTGCATAGGGATTTCCCAGGATGAGAGTCATGTATCGAATTACCCTTGCAGCCCTGCTGCTCCTGCTCGGCCTGTTGGCTGGCTGCAGCGCGATTTCGCCTTTTTCGACGTTGACCAAGTTGGACCTGGTGCTGACCGCCAGCGAACAGGTCAACCCTGACTTGCACGGTCGACCCTCTCCAGTGGTGGTCCACCTGATTGAATTGCGCCATGGCGTAGCCTTCGAGAACGCCGACTTCTTCAGCCTGTATGGTCATGCTGAGCAGGTGCTGCCGAAGGACTGGGTGAGCAGTGAGGAAGTTGAACTGCGCCCCGGTGACCGCCTGGCGCTCAAACTCAGGATCGGCCCTGATAGTCGCTTCGTGGGGGTGCTCGCGGCTTATCGAGACTTGCCCCATGTACGCTGGCGGATGCTGGTGCCCGTCACCGCCCAGAAAGTGACACGGGCCGAGCTGGTGCTGGACCAGGCCGGCATTCGGGTGGCCGGCCATTTGTCTGACCTGGAGATGCGCTGATATGCCTATTCATAAAGTCATCTGGCAGGAAGGCATGTTGTTGCGCCCACAGCACTTGCAGCACAACGACCGTTATTACCACCAGCAACTTGACCAGACGCGCCTGCTGGGCAGTGACGCCTGGGGTTTCCTGACGTTGGACCTCAACGTGCAGTACCTGAACCTGGGCAAACTGGTGGTCAATCAGGCCAGCGGCGTCTTGCCGGACGGCAGCCTGTTTGAGTTGAGCGCAGCCATGGAACCCTTGGTATTGCAGGTGCCGCCGAATACGGAACAGCAAGGGATTTACTTGGCGCTGCCCCTGGCGACCGGCAATCAGGTCGAAGTGCGCCAACCGCAGCACAGCGATGTCCTGGCGCGTTACCTGAGCTGTGAAGTGGAAGTGGGGGATAGCAACGTGGGGGTGGATTCGCGTTGCAAGGTGCACTGCGCACGCCCCGATTTGCGTCTGCTGCTGGGCGAGCGCCAGAGCGACCAGCGCTTTGTCAAACTCAAGATTGCGCAGGTGCTCAATTCCAGCGCTGAGGGAGGCCTGAGCCTGGATACGGACTTTCTCCCGTCGTTCATTTTTGTGCAGGCGCATGGCTATGTGGCGTCGTGTCTCAAGGAAGTGATCGGCCTGCTTGCCAGCCGAGGCGACGCCATTGCGGCGCGGATCCGCGCCGGAGGCACCGGCGCTGGCGCGCAAATCGGTGACTTGTTGATGCTGCAAGTGATCAATCGCACGGAGCTGGAACTGCGTCACCGCCTGAGCCAGCCCCAGGTGCGTCCGGAAGCGGTGTTCCGCGCGTTGGTGTCGATGCTTGGCGAGTTATCAACCTTCGCCAGCGACAGCAAGCGTGCGCAACTGGAGGTGCATTACCGGCATGGCGACCAGGGCGCGAGTTTTCGTGGGCTGATGGAGCCGGTGCGAGCGGTGTTGTCGGTGGTGCTGGAGCAGCATGCTATCGAATTGACCCTGCAGCAACGCCAGTACGGCGTGCTGGTATGTCCGGTGAGCGAATTGAAGTTGCTCGGTGCGGCCACATTCATCCTGGCCGCCACGGCGCAGTGTGACGCAGAGGAACTGCGCCAGCGCCTGCCGGCTCATCTGAAGATTGGGCCGGTAGAGCGCATACGGGAGTTGGTCAACCTGCACCTTGCCGGGATCAAGGTCAAACCGCTGCCGGTGGCGCCGCGGCAGATTCCGTTTCATGCCGCCAAAACCTATTTCATGCTCGACATGAGCGCCCGCGATATCGCGCAGCTGGAGCAGTCCGGTGGTTTCGCTTTCCATGTGGGAGGTGAGTTCGTCGGGCTTGAACTCGATTTTTGGGCTATCAGGAACTGAATGCCATGGACAGCGACTACTCACAAGATGAAAAAACCGTCCTGCTCGACCGAGAGAGCCATGGGCCTGTACAGGGACCGCTGACGGATTTCCCGTCGCCGCCGCGCTACGAGCAACTTGAGGACCGCATGATCTACGCGGGCCATCTGCTTGAAGCGCAGAGTTTCGACGCGGGGCTCAACCCGGTGGTCGCCGCAGCCGGAGAGTTATTGTCGGAAATTGTGCGACTCAAAGTCAGCGCCGAGCGTGAAGACCTGGGCATGCTCAACGACCGGTTGACATTGGCGATGACTCAATTCGAAACCCGTGCCTTGCAGGGTGGTATTGAAAACAACCAGGTCATGTCCGCGCGCTATGTGTTGTGCAGTGTCCTTGATGAGGCGGTCGTCACCACCCCTTGGGGCGCGCAGAGCGACTGGTCGAAGATGAGCTTGTTGAGCCGCTTCCATAACGAGACCTTCGGGGGCGAGAAGGTTTTCCAGCTGCTGGAGCGACTGTCCCGTGATCCGCTCAAGCACCTGGCCATGCTCGAGCTGATGTACCTGTGCCTGTCCTTGGGTTTCGAAGGGAAATACCGGGTCATGGAGCGAGGTGTGTTGCAAGTCGAAGCCGTTCGCGATGCCTTATATCGGCAGATCAGGCATGTGCGTGGGGATGCGCCGACAGGGCCCGTATTACCGACTCCCCTTGGACAGTCGAGGCGCAGACGGTTGTGTGTGATCCCGACAGCCTGGTGGGTGGCCTCCACGTTGGCCTGTCTGCTGGCGATGTATACGGGGTTCGCCTGGCTGCTGAGCCAGGAGCGTACTGATGCGTTGCGACCCCTTCAATTCCTGGCGTCGGACCTGATCCCCACGCCCTTGTAAACGCTGGAGCAATCAATGAGCGCATTTTTCAAGGGCGTTGGCGCCGTGCTGGGTCGGGTTTGGGTCTGGAGCCTTCTGTTGGTGCTTTGCAGCGCTGTATCGGTGTGGCGTTTCGGGCCGCTGCTGGCGGTGGCTGACCATCGCTTCTGGCAAGGACCGACTGCCCGCCTGGCCAGCATCAGCGCGTTATTCCTGCTGTGGGGGTTGGCGATGGTGGTGGTCGGCGGACGACGGGCCGGTGGGCGCGAACGACCTGAACGCCTGGCGGCCCCTCAAGCCTTGAAATGGGTGGAGGACGAGCAGAAACACCTGCGCAGTCGGTTCAAGGAAGCGCTCCAGGTGCTCAAGACTTCTCGCCGTTATGGGATGCACAACGCACGCTGGCGCCATGATCTGCCCTGGTACCTGATGATCGGCGACCAGGGCAGTGGCAAGACGCAACTGCTGGCAGCAGGCGGCTTGCAGTGGCCTCTCGATCACCTCGACACGCGGGCACAGGGCAACCACTGTGACTGGTACTTCGCCGATGCCGGCGTGTTGATCGATGCCCCTGGACGCTACCTGAGCCAACCCGACAGTGCCGTGGATGCAGCAGGGTGGGCGACGTTGCTCGACAGGCTCCGGTGGCGGCGCAGCGTGCGCCCGCTCAGTGGCGTGGTTGTGACGCTCTCGGTGGATGCGTTGCTGGCCACCACCGAGTACGACTTGGATCAGCATGCGCGGCATGTACAGTCGCGCATGCAGGACATTCAGCAGTCATTGCATGTGGACGTACCGATCTACCTGGTGCTGACTCAGGCTGACCGACTGCCGGGCTTCACCGAGTTTTTCGACGTGCCGCTCAGGGAGGCGCCCGATGATGTGCTGGGCCAACCCCTCGATGGCAGCTGCGCGACTGACGTCACGCAGGTTCGCCAAGCCGTCGAGCAATTTTTGCGGCGTTTGAACGCTGAACTGATCAGTCGCCTGCACCAGGAGCGCAATGTCGAGCGCCGCGGCTTGATGCTTGAATTCCCGCAACAGGCTGCGCGGATAGGTGAGCGTATTTGCCTGTTCATTGAGTCGGCTTTTTCGGCTCATCGCTACCAGCGCGTCAGCGGTCTGCGCGGCTTCTACCTGACCTGTGCCGGTGACCAGCAGGCTCGTTTTGTCCAGGGGCTGTTCAGCCGGGTGATCTTTGCCGAGGCCGACCTTGCAGGTTTGCAGGCTCCGGAGCAGCAGCGTATCCGGCGACGCCAGGGGCTGCTGGCAATGGCTGTGGCGCTGGTACTCGGTTGTGCCGCAGCGCTATGGATGCACAGTTATGCCGTCAACCATCAACGGCTGACGCAAATGGCGGCGCTGACAACCGCCGTCTTGCCGGTCCCGCAGGGCCATGATGATGCGTCGTCGCTATTGCAGCTATTGGATGCACGCCTGGCGGCGACCCAGGTTTTTCCTGCGTCGGCAGAGGTGCGCCTGATTGAACGCGCCGGCTTGTACCAAGGGGAACCGAGCCGCCCATGGGTCACCCAGGCTTATGATCAGGCGCTGCGACAGCACATGCTGGCATGGATAACGGCCCAGCTGGAAGAGCAGGTGCATGCCAGCCTTGGAGACCGCGAGCAGTTATTGGATCACCTGCGCGCATATCTGATGCTCAATGCACGTGAGCGTCGCGATAACAGTTGGTTGGCACAACACCTGACGAACAATTGGGCAGTACGATTTGCCGCAGACATGTCGACCCGCAAACGCCTGGGCCAACACTTGGCGCGGTTGCTTGAACGGCCATTCGTAACCCCCCTTGATGACGACCTTGTGGCCCAGGCCCGGGAAGCCCTGAGGGGGGAGTCATTGGCCGATGTGGTGTATCGGGTGCTGCGCGAGCAGGCACGCGACCTGGAGCCCTTGCGCCTGGCCGAAGGCAAGGTATTTGCTGCGCTCGACCCACCGATTCCCGGTTTCTATACCAAGCGCTATGTGCAGTTCCTTGATACTCAAGGCCCGAGGCTGGTGAATGCCATCGCCCAGGACAACTGGGTGCTGGGGGAGGCCACCGACTTGGGCTCCGAGGATTTGCGCCGGCTGATGATCCAATTGCAGCAGCGTTACTTCGGTGAATATGCCGATGCCTGGAGTGCGGCGCTCGGCCGGGTCAGGCTGCGGCAAACTGACAACCTGCGCGAAGATGCCGAACAACTCACGGCCCTGACATCGGCCCAGTCACCCCTGATCCAGCTATTGCAGCAACTGCGTGAAAACACCCGCCTGCTACCGGGTCACGAACTTTTGGATCAGGTGGCCCAGCGCTCGGCTGAGCTTGGGGTGATAGCCAAGGGGGCGCTGGTGCAGGCGGGCATTCCCGACGCCGGACGGCGAGCGTTGCAACGGCGTTTTGAACCCTTGCACCAGTTGCTGGACGAGCGGCAGGAGCCCGGTGCGGCGCTGTCCCAGGCGTTGCGGCTGCTGGATGAGCTACACCTGCAACTGACGGCATTGAACCGTGATAGCGCACCGGAGCAGGCAGCGTTCCTGAGGGTAAAGGGTCGTATGGAGGGGCAGCAGGATGTGATAGGGAACCTGCGTGATGCTGCCGTGCGCTTACCGTTGCCACTTGCGGGGTGGTTTGAAGGGGTGGCAGATGTCAGTTGGCGGCATTTGTTGGAGCAGGCTTATGTGCACGTCAACCAGCGTTACCAGAGCGAGGTTTATAGCCTGTACGCCAAGGCGATTCGCCAGCGATACCCATTCCATGCCCATGCGGCCAGCGAAGTTGCCCTTAATGACTTTCATGAGTTTTTCAAACCGAATGGGGTCATGGCACGCTTTTACGACGGGTATCTGCGGCCATTCGTCAGTGTCGACGGTGCCCGCTATCGGCTGCGTGGCCTGGATGGTCAGAGCTTGCCAGTGTCGCGCTCGCTGCTGGATCAACTGCTGAAGGCCCAGATTATTCGCCGTGGCTTCTTCACCCCGGACCAGGGTGACCTGTCGGTTCGGTTTACCTTGGCGCCCTATAGCCTGGATCAGTCAGTCAGCCGGGCGATCCTGCGGTTTGGCGACCAGCAGTTGGAGTATCGCCACGGCCCGATCGTGCCCATGGCGTTCCATTGGCCAACCGATGCAGATAATGGGCGCAGCAGCCTTGTCCTGGAGAGAGGGGTGGACCAGCGGCCACTGGGAATCGAGAAGAACGCAGGCGCGTGGTCGTTGTTCCGCTTTTTGGATCTGCTGCAAAAAGAGCCCGCAAACGGGCGAAACACCCAGATTTTCAAGGCGAACCTCGCCGGCCTGCGTGCCAATTACCTGCTGACAAGCCAGCGTACACCTGGCCCGTTTGACATCGGCACCTGGCGCGCCTTCCGACTGGCGCAGCAACTATGAGCCAGGGGCCTGGTCGGTGGCGCAGTGCCGGGCGCACCCAGCGCGGGCAGGCTCGGTTGCGCAACGAAGACGCGTTCCTGGACTGCCCGCAACATGGCTGCTGGGCAGTGGCCGACGGGATGGGCGGGCATCGACATGGAGATGTCGCCAGCCGCTGGGTGGTCAGCAGCCTTGCTTCAGTGTCGGCCCGGGGCAACCTCGATCAACGCATCGACGCGGTCCGCAAGAGCTTGCAAAGCGTCAATCAGCGCTTGAGAAGTTGCCGCGCCGGGCCTGACACAAGCGCTGATACCACCATGGGCAGTACGGTGGTGGCCTTGTTGCTTGAGAACGGGCGTGCGGCCTGTCTATGGGCGGGGGATAGTCGCTGCTATCTATGGCGTGGGCAGCGCCTTTACCAGTTGTCGAGAGATCATTCGCTGCTGCAAGGCCTCATGAACGAGGGGCAAGTCAGTGCGACCCAAGCCCGGGCTTATCCTGGCGCCCGGGCCCTGACCCGGGCCATTGGTGCACACTCGCCACTGCATCTGGAGGTACTGGAACTCAGTACCCGTCCAGGCGATGTGTTTTTGCTGTGTAGTGATGGCCTCTACCAGGCGCTCAGCCATGCAGACCTGGGACGAGCGTTGCGCCTGGGCGCGCCGCAGCAGGCGGTGGAGCGGCTGTTTGCCGGGGCGTTGCGTGGGGCGGCACGGGATGACCTGACCGCCGTAGTGGTGCAGCCTTGAGCTCGACGGGCGAGCCCCCTCGGTTGCTGGGCGGGCGCTATCACCTTGAGTCCGTACTGGGCAAAGGTGGGATGGGTGTGGTGTATCGTGCGCGTGACTTGTTGCACGAACAATTAGGCGAGGCGGGTTCGCCTATGGCACTCAAGCTATTGGCCGAGCCTTTTGCCCAGTGCCCGGATGCACATGTGTTGTTGTTCAGTGAATTCGCATTGGCGCGCAGCCTGCGGCACCCGCGTGTGGTGCGGATGTTTTCGTTTGAGGTCGATACCCAGAGCCAGATCGCGTTTTTCACCATGGAGTGGCTGCAAGGCGTGACCCTGGACCGGCTGCTCCTGGAGTGTCCCGACGGCTTGCCCTGGCGGGAGCTGCAACCCATGGCCCTGCAGTTGCTGGATGCCCTGGCCTACACCCATCAACAGAATGTGCTGCACGGCGACGTTAAGCCGGCCAATGTCATGGTGGGACAGGAGGGGGTGTGCTTGTTCGATTTTGGCCTGGGGTACGCACAAGCGCAGGTGGCGAGCCTGTCGAGCCTGAGTCGCAGCCGGTTCAATGCCTGGACGCCCGTTTATGCAGCGCCGGAGTTGCGCGAGGGCGGTGCGTTGAGCGCTGCCGCCGACGTGTATGGCGTGGCCTGCATCATCTACGAATTGGCCCATGGCAAGCGTCTTGGCAAGCACGCGCCAATGGATAGATTGACCTGCCCGAGGCAACTGCCCAGGCGCTGCTGGTCTGCGTTGCGTGTGGCGCTGGCAACAGACCCGCAACAGCGAACCATCACGGTCGCCGAATTAGGCACGGTGATGGGTTGCAAACAGTCGCGTTGGTATCTGTAGGGCGAGGGTCAAACCATCAAGTCATGCAACTGGCAGTATTCGACCCAGTCCATGCCGGCCATCTGTGCGACTTCTTTATGCACCTCGCGGCGTTGCGCCTCGAAGGCTTCGCTGGACTCGGCCGTCAGCTTGAGCGTCAGCTCCCAGGCGAACAGATGCTGTTGTTCAGCTTGTGCTTCGAACGCTGCGTGCAGGCGTTCGGCGCGATATTGCGCCAGGGTCTCGCCCCTGGCCTGAGCCGCCAGCGGATTGAGGTTGTCCAGCTCACTGGCGATGTGCGGGTGTTCGCGCAGGAATCTGTCCAGTGCAAGCTGGTAGGTATCACTGGGTGTTGACAACGCTATGCACCTTAATTGGAGGGCCGGGTCTCGGCATCGGACGTATGGCTGCTGACCTGGCGCCGAACACGTTTGCGCGCCCTGCGCTGCATCCAGTTCTGCAACGGCGCGAGCAGAAAGAACGTCAGGTAGGCGACCAGCACCAATGCCAAGTCTACCCAGGTCTCGGCAACGGGTCCGGTAAACAATTCGATGACGTTTTTGATCACGAACAGCAGTACCACGCTGCACAACCACAGCAGGATGGTGACAAATAAGGGACGCATGGTGCTTGGTCGCTTGTCTTGCATAGTAAGGCTCCTTTGTGCCTGTTGTCGTTCCAGGCTAGATTCCCTGAGCGCGCCCGCTGTTACGCAGGTTGTAACATCCTTTGACACGCAGAAAGGCGCGGATGATACCGACTCAGACAGCCTTAGGGGATGACTCAAGTCAGAAAGTTCGATAATTCATTGGAGAATTCGTGTAGTAACCCAGCAGATAGTGCCGAAAAAGCCTGAGAACCGTGGGCAAAAGGCTTTCACTCCCACCATCAGGACGTGTAGCGTTAGCGAGGGTCTCCGGCCCTGGTTTCCAGCGGCAGTAAGGTGACGGGCAGAGGATGGCTCATGGCACAAACGCTGTTCAGACTTTTCCTTACCCAGCGCCTGGCAGTCTTGGCCAGCGCCGAATCGTTGCGTGCGATTCGTGAAGGACTGCTATGGATCCTGCCTTGCCTGCTGGTATCCGCTGGTTTCCTGATCCTTTCCGAATGCGCCCGGGTGCTGGGGTTCAGCCCGCAGGTGGTAGCGTTCCTGGCAGGGCTGCACAACCAGATCAGTTCGGTGATTCCCCTGCTGGTCGCGGCCTCCATCGGTTACATGTTGGCGATCCAGCACCGCCTTCCACAGTTGCCGGTCGCATTCCTGTGCCTCGCCCATGTGGTGGTTGCCACCTTTGTGCTGCGCGAATACCCCAGGGCTTCGGCCACTTTCTTGCTGTTTATAGCTATCGCCTCACCCTTGGTCAATGTGCCCGCCATCGCCTGGCTGCACCGCTTTCGTTGGACGCGACTGGTCAACGAAGACCTGGTCGGGCATAACCTCAAGGGCACCATCAATATGGTACTCCCCGGTGCGATCACGGCGGTGTCGTTGGTGGTGCTGCTGTCGTTGCTGCTGCTGATCCCTTGTGTGGCGCAATTGCAGGGGCCCCAGGTGCTCGATGCATTGCAAGCGCCCTACGGCAGCGGACTCTTTGTAACGCTGATGAATTCGCTGCTGTGGTTCTTCGGCATTCACGGCGTGTATGCCATGCAGCCGCTGTTCGACGTGCTGGACAAGGCCGTGGTGCTCAACGGCGCGGCGCAGGCCGCGGGGGAGCCAGTCCTGTACCTGCTCAACAGCGGCCTGCTGGGTAGTTTTGCGTTTATCGGCGGTTCCGGCGCCACATTGTGTCTGCTGCTGGCGATCCTGCTGTTTTCCAGGAGCCAGTCCATGCGGTTGCTGGCTATTGCCAGTTTGCCGCTGTCGTTATTCAACGTCAGCGAGGTGCTGTTGTTCGGGTTGCCGATCATTCTCAACCCGCGTTTGTTCATCCCCTTTGTGCTGGTGCCGGCGTTCAACACGGTGGTAGCGCTGACGGCAGTGCAGTTGGGCTGGGTCTCACCGGCGGTGGCCAGCGTGCCATTTACCGCGCCGGTACTGCTCAATGCCTACCTCAGCACCCATGGTGATCTGGCGGCGGTGCTGCTGCAACTGGCGCTGCTAGGTGTGGGCACGCTGGTGTATGCGCCCTACGTGCGGGCAATCCATCGCCAAACCGCCGAGGGTGGCACGGTTTACCTGAAGTCCCTGGACATGACCTTTCGCGGTCTCGAAGAAAAAGGCCGCCTGCTGGAGTTCGACCCGGTGCTGGCCTCCCACAGGACTTCGGCGCGGCAGGCCGTTGAGTTGAGCCGCATTCAGCAAATCAGCGATTACGAGTTCTACCTTGAATTCCAACCCCAGGTATCCACCCTTACTGGCCTGTGCACCGGGTGCGAGGCGTTGATGCGTGCCCGGGACAGCCAAGGCACGGTGCATTCTCCTTGGGAGTTCCTGCAATGGCTGGCGCAGGCCAGGCTGATGCCGGATGTGGACGTGTGGGTGGCGTCCCAGGCTGTGCGCCAGTATCAGAAGTGGCAGAAGGGCGGTTTTCACTTGCCGATGACCATTAATATTTCCAGCGCCACCCTGAAGGACGCAGCCTATGGCGATCGTCTGGTGGACATTCTTGCCCAGGCCCATGGCTGGGTCTCGGTGGAGATCACTGAGGACGCACTGGTCAGCGATATCCCGGCTACGCGCCAGACCATCGAGAAATTGCAGGCCATGGGGGCCAAGGTGTACCTCGATGATTTTGGCACTGGATTTTCTGCATTGAGTTACCTGCACCAGTTTCCCGTGGACTTTATCAAGATTGACCGCAGTTTTGTGATTGCCCAGCGCGACCCCAAGGGCGCCCAGGTGCTGACCGGCATGTTGCGTTTTTGCGAGGCCTTGAAGCTGGGGGTGGTGGTGGAGGGGGTGGAAACTGCCGAGCAGTTGGGCTTTCTGAGTACGGGGCCCGAGGTGTTTATTCAGGGGTGGTATTTCAGTAAGGCACTGCCGGGGGATCAGTTGCCGGGGTTTGTGCGTGAGCGGGCGGCGTTGGCTTGATCCATATGTGAGGGGGACCTGCCTCCTCTGGGCCCTGACAGCTGACCGCTATCTAATTGACGCCCCCTGATCCAATGTGGGAGGGGGCTTGCCCCCGATGGCGGCCTGCCAGCCGACCAGAATGTTGGATCAGACCAAGTACATATCCATTGACACGTACCGAGAGCGCCAAAAGTAACCAAAAACGCTTCGCCCCACCACTTGGCACCTCGCCCAGGCTCGGTGTGCCCGTAATCCGACAGGGATTTGGGGGGCCGCCGCCACGCGCCATCCATGGCGCGGGGCGGCTAAACCGGCATCCTTGCCGGTTTACCCCCCAAATCCCTGTCGAATTCCGGCCAGCGTGGTTTAACGGGGCGCCTGAGATCAAAAGCAGATCAAGATCAAGATCAAGAGCGGCTCGCTGCGCATCGTGGTTACCATCGTGGTTACGTTCGGCTCCTACGCCGACTCATACCCGCGGCGCGTCCGCTCAATCTCTTCTATCAACCCGTCTATCCCCGCCAGGCGTGCCCGGTTGTCATGATCCCAAGGATGAAACCCCGGTTTGAAATAATGCAGCCACGGCCGCAGCATGCGCGGGAACACGCCCTTGGGCCCATACAAATACTTGACCATGCGCCACAGCCCCTTGAGCTTGCCGCCCGAGGTGCGGTCGGCAATCAACAGGCGTACGTGGAAATCCAGTACCACCAGCCAGAACATCAGGGTGGTGGTCAGCATGGTTCCGGTGCGCAGCAGATAGCGTGCAGGGCCGGGCGTGATTACGCGGTTCCAGACATCGAACGCCACGGCTTTATGTTCGGTTTCTTCCAGGGCATGCCAGTACCACATTTGCTGGTAACCCTTGAGCGAGTCGCCAAAGCGCGACGGGTCGCTCAGCAGGATTTCCGCGAGCATAGCGGTGTAATGCTCAAGGGCAATGGTCACTGCCAGGTTGAACGCTGGCGGCAGGTGCTTTTTCTGCAGGTCGAGGAAGAATTTCAGGCGCCGGTCGAGGGTGTGCGCCGGCAGCCCGGCCGCTTGCAGCAGGTCGTTGTAGACCACATGTTCGCGACTGTGCATGGCCTCTTGGCCGATAAACCCCTGGATTTCTTTTTTCAGTTCTGGATCGTCGATCTGCCCACGGTAGTGGCGCACGCTGTCCATGAAAAACAGCTCGCCCTGGGGAAACAACAGCGACAGGGCATTGAAGAAATGACTGATGACTGGTCCTTGTTCATGCCAGTCCTTGATGCGCTCGGCAGGCAAGGAAAAACGAATATCGCGACGGATCGGCAACATGGTGCGTCCTCCTGTTCAGAGACGGGACTCGTCGTTGGTTTCAAATACCGGCCTGCGTGGCTTGGGCGCCATGCGCTTGCTGGCCAGCACCACCAGCGCTTGATAGGCCGATGGCAGGCAACGGGCGAGCAGGTCGAGAAAATAGGCGTCGCGGCCGATCAGCACGCGGCGCTTGTTTTTGCGCACGCCTTGCAGGATCACCTTGGCGGCCTGGTCGGCATCGGTGATGAACAGCTTTTCAAAATCGGCGCGGGCTTGTTGCTCGCTGTGGATGAGGAACCCGGTCATATTCGCGTCGATGCGGCTGCTGCGGCAGATATCGGTGCGAATGCCGCCGGGGTGTACACAGGTGGCCGAGACGCCGCAGCGTTGCAGGTCGAGTTCCTGGCGCAGGGCTTCGGTAAAGCCGCGCACGGCAAACTTGGTGGCGTTGTAGCCGCTCATGCCGGGCTGGGCAAACAGGCCGAACACGCTGGAGGTGTTGACCACATGCCCGTCGCCGCTGGCCTTGAGGTAGGGCAGGAATGCCTTGGTGCCATGCACTACGCCCCAGAAGTTGATGCCGACGATCCATTCCAGGTCGGCGTAATCCACGCCTTCCACGGTGCTAGACAACGCCACCCCGGCATTATTGAAGACCAGGTTGACTTGGCCATGTTCGGCGGCACAACGGGCCGCCCAATCCTGCATGGCTTGGCGGTCGGAGACGTCCAGCACCTGGGTGGTGACGGTCACGGGTGCCAAGGTCGAAGCACGGACCAGTGTCAGGGTCTGCTCCAGTCCCTGGCTGTTCTTGTCTGCCAAGGCCAAGTGGCAACCTTCCCGTGCCAGGGCCAAGGCCAGTGCGCGGCCCATGCCGGAGGCCGCACCGGTGATCGCCGCGACGCGGCCGTTAAATGACTTCATGACAGACTGCCTTCTGTGGCGGAGTGGGGCGCGGGTAGCGGGCGCGGTGTGGCGGGCGTCGGCAGCGGGCTGGCGAGGTAGTCCTTGAGGGCAAAATGCCGGGTGACCTGCTTGAAGCGCCAGGTCGAGCCGGGCCACAGCGTGGTGTTCTTGCCGGTGCGTGGGTCCAGGTACCAGCTCTGGCAGCCGCCGGTGTTCCAGATGGTGCGCTTGAGCTTGTCCTGCAACTGGCGGTTGTAAGCCTGCTCCACGGCGGGCTTGACCTCTAGCGTGGCGATGCGCTGGCGCTGCATTTGTCGCAATGCATCGAAGATGTAGGTGACCTGGGCTTCGATCATCAGGATCATCGAGTTATGCCCCAGGCCGGTGTTGGGCCCCACGATCAGGAAGAGGTTGGGATAGCCCGGCACGGTGGTGCCTTTGTAGGCATGGGCGCCATCGCCCCAGGCATCCATCAGGTCGATGCCGTCGCGGCCGATGATGCAGCCGCGGGGCAAGGGGTCGCTGGCCTGGAAACCCGTGCCGAAGATCAGGCAGTCAGCGGGATGCTTGATGCCGTCGGCGGTGATCACGCCGTCGGCTTCGATGCGCAGCACGCTATCGGTGACCACCTCGACATTGCTGCGCGAGAGGGCCGGGTAGTAGTCGTTGGAGATCAGCACGCGCTTGCAGCCAATGGTGTAGTCCGGCGTCAGCTTCTTGCGCAAGGAAGGGCGTGCCACTTGTCTGCGCAGGTGACGCAGGGCGATTTTCTGCACCATCTTCATCAGCCGTGGGTGCAAGGCGAAACCCACCACACGGCCTTCGAGCGCCCAGTAGAGGGCGCCGCGCACCAGCTTTTGGGTGAACGGCAGGTGCTTGAACAGCCAGCGCTCGAGGGGTGAAATCGGCCGGTCGGGCTTGGGCATGATCCACGGTGGTGTGCGCTGGAACAGGTCCAGGTGCGCCACTTGCGGCGCGATCTGCGGCACGAACTGAATGGCGCTGGCGCCGGTGCCGATCACCGCCACGCGCTTGCCTTTCAAGGCGTAGTCGTGGTCCCAGTGCTGGGAGTGGAAGCGCTTGCCCTTGAAGCTGTCCAGGCCTGGGATGTCCGGCATCGCCGGGCGCGACAAGCCGCCCATGCCCGATACCAGCACCCGTGCACTGACCTGGCGGCCATTGCTGAAGGTCAGATGCCAGCGTTGCTGCTGCTCATCGAACACCGCGCGTTGCAGGCCCATGCTGAAACGCAGGTAGGGCGCCAGCTCGAAGCGCGTGGCGCATTGTTCCAGGTAGGCGCGGATCTCAGGCTGCGCCGCGAACTGCCGCGTCCAATCCGGGTTGGGCGCAAAGGAAAACGAATACACATGGGACTGCACGTCACAGGCGCACCCTGGGTAATGGTTATCGCGCCAAGTACCGCCGAGGGTCTCGGCCTGCTCAGCGATAAAGAAGTCGGTGAGCCCGGCTTCCTTGAGTTTGATCGCCATGCACAGGCCCGCGAACCCCGAGCCGATGATGGCGATGTCGATTGAATCACTGTAGGCATTCATAAAGGCTGCCTCATCCGTAGAACGCGCTTGGGCATCGAATCTGCTCCTGTTTTTGTTTTGTCTTTTAGATAGAACACCATTGCAAAGGAAAATTGAATTATTTATTTTAAAAAAGATTTTAAATAATCTACCTGAAAAAATCGCCTACGCTAGGTTCCGCATGTGCCATTTGTCCGACGGGCTAACACGCCATGCATTAAGTCTAGGTCCAGGGTGTGGACGATGGCTGAGGCCCTGATCAATTCCGGTCGGGTCGCCAGCCGCAGGGAAGCAGAGGACCGAGCTATGGCTGTCGAATGGGTAGTGGCTGCGGGTGTGCTGGTGGGCGCCAGCGCGGCGTTATGGGGCTTGAGTGCCTGGATGACGCGGCGCATTGAAGCGGCTGTTCCGATCAACGGGCGCTTCGTCGAGGTACAGGGCGAGCGCTTTCATTATGTCGAAGAGGGCAAGGGCCCGCCGCTGGTGATGATCCACGGGCTGATGGGCAGCAGTCGCAACCTGACGTATGCATTGTCCGGCCAACTGCGTGAACATTTTCGCGTGATCACCCTCGACCGGCCGGGTTCGGGCTATTCCACCCGGCGCCGTGGCACGGCGCCAGACCTGCCGGCCCAGGCCCGACAAATTGCCGCCTTTATCAACACGCTCGACTTGGGTAAGCCGCTGGTCCTGGGGCACTCGTTGGGCGGCGCGATTGCCTTGGCGCTGGCCCTGGACCATCCCCACGCAGTGTCCGGACTGGTGCTGGTGGCGCCCTTGACCCATCCCCAACGCATGCTGCCGCTGGTATTTCTGTCTCTGGCGATCCGTCCGGCCTGGTTGCGCCGCTGGATGGCCCACACCCTGACCATGCCCGTTGGCCTGCTGACCAAGGACGCGGTGGTCAAGGGTGTGTTCGCCCCCGATGCTGCGCCTTCGGACTTCGCCACCCGTGGCGGCGGGTTGCTGGGCATGCGCCCCGACAATTTCTACGCGGCCTCTACCGAGATCAACCGCGTCAACGATCACCTGCCGGACATGGTCAAGCGCTACCCGCAACTGACCCTGCCCATCGGGCTGATCTATGGCGCGCAAGACAAGGTGCTCGACTTCCAGAAACACGGCCAGGCCCTGGCGAGCAAGGTGCCAGGGTTGAAAATGCAGGTCGTGGAAGGCCGTGGACACATGTTGCCGATCACCGCGACGCAGCGAGTGGCGGCGCTGGTAGAGCAGGTTGCCAAGCGCGTTCGACCCGGCGAAAGCGTCACGCAGTTACATCCACCTGTGGCCCTGACGAGCAAATAAATGTGCGACCCGACTCGCGGTTCAACGGCGTTGATGCCTGCCCTAGACACCTGACCAGGCGGCTGAAAAGAGACTGTACGGTCACGGAAAAAAGGGCTGGAGAAACTAGTTGACGACCTAACGATTCCGCGCTATTTATTTAAAAAAATTATTTCAATGTGTAATTTGAAATTATTTTTGAAATGCCTAAGAGCGAATAAAATAATGAAAAAAACGCCTTTTATCGCATGGTCAATGCCTCGGAGCTGTCAGCGCTTCGAGAACCTCTCAGCTGCCCAAGCGTGCAGTGCATGTGTGTGGAGGTTGCCATGAATCAGACCCTGGCAACCTCGCAAGTCTGGACCGACGGCAAGCGCCACCTGTGGTGGCTGGGCATCATGCCCCTCGCAACTCCGTTACTTTCCGGCGCCCTGGCGATCGGCACCGGTGTGCAGCAACTCTGGTGGGTCGGCGTGCTGGTGATCTTCGGCTTGATCCCCTTGATCGACGGCCTGCTCGGCGAAGACGTCAGCAACCCGCCTGAATCGGCCGTCAGCAACCTCGAATCCCAAAGTTACTACCGCTGGATCGTCTACACCGGCGTGCTGTTTGTGATCGCCTCAGTGGTCATCACCGGCTGGCTGGCCGCTGGCGGCATCGACTGGATCATCAACGGCGGCCTGCTGCACGCTACTGCTGCGCTGGAACCGTCAAGCTGGCTTGCAAGGACCGCTGCATTTATCACCGCGCGCATCGAGTTGCACGGCGAAATCAGTGTGTTCACCTACCTGGGTATGGCGATGTCCACCGGCGCCGCCACCGGCATCGCAATCAACACCGCCCATGAACTGGGGCACAAGCCCAAGCCCCTGGAAGTGTTCCTGGCCAAGGTTACCCTGGCGCCGACGTTCTACGGGCACTTCTACACCGAACACAACCGCGGCCATCACGTCCGTGTGGCCACCCCGGAAGACCCCGCCAGCTCGCGGCTGGGCGAGAGTTTCTGGGCATTCCTGCCGCGCTCGGTATGGTTCAGCGCCATGTCGGCCTGGAACCTGGAACGCGAACGCCTGCGCAAACTCGGCCTGCCGGCCCTGCACTGGAAAAACGCCGTACTCAGCGCCTGGATGTACAGCGTGGTGTTGTGGGGCGCGATGATTGCCTGGCTGGGCGCGGCGGTGATTCCGTTCCTGATCATCCAGGGCATCTACGGGTTCTCGTTGCTGGAAGTGGTGAACTACGTCGAGCACTACGGCCTCAAGCGCCAGAAGTTGCCCAACGGTCGTTATGAGCGCTGCTCGCCGCGCCACTCGTGGAACAGTAATCGGATTGTAACCAATATCTTTCTGTTTCAACTTCAACGGCACTCCGATCACCATGCCAACCCGACGCGCAGTTATCAGTCGTTGCGCCACTTCGATGAATCACCGCAACTTCCCTATGGTTACGCGAGCATGATTGTCTGGGCCTATGTGCCGTACTTGTGGCGGCGGCGCATGGATCATCGTGTACTCAATCATTATGCCGGGGATATCACCTTGACCAATCTTCAACCGTCACAACGCTTGAAGTACCTGGAAAAATACAGCGGCAATGCCAAGCCGTTTTGATATGAATTAAACAGTATCGGCGTACTCGGGATCTGTGTATCGCGCAGGTTCTTATTGCCCAGGTATTTAGCGAAACAACGTGGTTTGACCCTACAACAATAATTTAAAGGGAAGGACGTACACCATGCAAAGCACTGCCAAGTTCACCACACATATCCTGTTGGCTGCGATAGGCCTGATTGTCTATCACCAGGCCCAGGCAGCCCGGATCGAACCCGCCGGCAGTGCCTTCACTGCCCAGGGGCCTATCAGTTTTTCCAAGGGCAAGCTGATCAGCGCCGACTGCACCATCAAGGTGGCCGGCAAGGTCGCGGCCGATGGTTCATCGGTGAATGTCGACAAAGTTGAATTCGACGGTGGCCTCAAGTGCAGCCGCGTTGAAGCAATCAACCTGCCCTGGGTGCTGGTCGCCAAAGATACCAAAAGTGGCTCGATGTCGAAGATCAGCGTGGACGTGCATGCCTTTGGCCTGGGCGGTAAGTGCGGGCCTTCGACGGCCGATGGTACTTGGGATAACGCCACCGGCAAGTTGGAAGCTGCCGATGTTCCTATTGGCGAAGACTGCAAGATCAAGACGGTGTCGATCAAGATGCCGGCCAACTTCAAAGTTGTCGAATAAAGCGTTTCGACTGTTGTAGCGGTAGATGCATTGAAATTTGGCTGGAAAGGGAAGTTCTGCAGTTTCACCGTGACCTCTCGATCATGGCCATTACCCCTGGCGAAATGAATCGCCATAACATGTGAGGAAAAACAATGAAAAGCTTGAAAACTCTCGTGTCGCTCTCTGCCTTGGCTGTTTGCATGGGTGCTGCTTCCATGGCCAATGCCTATAGCATCAGTCCGGTTAACTCGAGCTTCACTGCACCAGGCACCATTTCAGTCAAGTCTCCATCCTCCTTCCAGGCCACCGTTAACTGCGGCGCGACCTTTACCGGGAACGTCGATGCTAGCGGCGTGGCGCAAATCACCGGCGTATCGGTGACCGGCGGCGGTCTGTGCGCCTTGCCAAAAATCAGCGGCTTGCCATGGGCATTGAGTGCAACCGGCCCGGCCACAGGGTCGGTCACCAACGTCGGCTACAACATCGCTGCTTCGGTTCTGTACCCAGCCTCCAACTGCGGCCCTTCGACCATTGCGGTGGGCTACAGCGGCGGTGTACTGACGGCGACCAACCAGACCCTCAGCGGCAACTGCACCGTCGTGAGCCTGAGTGTGACCCCAAGCCCTACCTTCACCATCGTGCCTTGATGGCAGGTCGGAGCACCGCGTTGATCACCTGCTGAAAGACTGGCGCCTGTGTACCAGGCGCCAGTTCATGCAGTGCCAGGCAGCAAGACGAACTGGCGGGGCCGGTTCACAGGGATAACAAAAAGGAGTGCCGCATGAATAATAAGAAACCACATGTGCAGGTTTTGCTGGGGCTGGCGTTGATGGGGGGCATGACCGGCGTCATAGCGCCTGTGCAGGCTGGCGGTTTTTCTACCCCTACCTACGGTGCGCCCGGTTGGGGCCGGGCCTTTGCCGGTGGTTCGTTGTTCAAGAACGACCCGAGTTCGGCGTATAACAACCCGGCGGCCATGGCGTTTGTCGAACACAATGTCGCGCAATTCACCGTCGACTATGCGCGGATCAAGATCAAGTACAAGGGCAACGCCTCCGATTATGCAGGCAACCCGATTTCCAGTACGCCATTGGACGAGAATGGTTTTCCCGATGGTGCCGCGACCACTGTCAATAACAACGATGGTGGCCAGGGTGGCTTCACCGCCTGGCTACCGACCGGCTTCATGGTAATGCCATTGGGCGACCGGTTCGCCTTCGGCTTGAGCCAGGTGGTTCCCCAGGGCATGCGCTCCACCTGGGATGAAGACTCTAAAGTGCGCGACTTTGCCGTGGATACGAAAATCGAAACTGTCGGCTTGACGGGCTCGTTGTCTTTCAAAGTCAACGACCAGTTCTCCGTCGGTGGCGGCTTGATCGTGCAACACAGCAAAGGCTTCGTCAGCCAGAACGTTGACTTGCTGTCCGCGGCGGCGGTGTCCGATTCCGAACTGGGCGGTATCAATTTCCCATCCGATGTGGGGCACGCCTTGATGCGCGTCAAGGTCGACAATATTTCCACCGGCTGGTTTGCCGGCGTGGTGTGGAAGCCCACTGAACGAGACACCTTGGGCCTGAATTACCACGCCAAGATCAAAAACAAGATGACCGGTAAATACAACCTGTATGCCGATCAGTTTTCCTACAACCTCATGACGCAACCAAGCCCATTCGGCGGCAATGGTACGCTGGTCAACACGGCCTATCCTGGCCTGAATCTGGCCCCGGACGGCGCCCATGCCAGTGTTCAGCTGGACATTCCCGCCACCGCCGGCCTGGATTGGGTGCATCAGTTCAATGATCGTTTCACCATGGGCGCAAGCGTGACCTGGACCGAATGGTCATCGTTCAAGGACCTGACGCTCGATTCCGGAGACATGCGCATTGTCTCCATTCCCTACAACTACAAGAACACCTGGATGTACTCCCTCGGCGGTGATTACCGGGCGACCGATGAGCTGACCCTGCGTGCAGGTGTCGCGATTGACCAGACACCGACGCGCAACTCCACCCGCGATCCACGGATCCCGGACGGTGACCGCACGTTCCTTTCCCTGGGGGCTGGCTACGACGTGAAAGCGGTCAAGGGCTTGAGCCTGGATGTGGCCTATTCCCACCAGTTTGTGCAGAAGGTCAATCTCAAGACCAAGAACGTCGATCGCCTGGGCGGCGCGAGCCTGGATGGCAAGGCCGAGTCTTCAGGGGACGTGGTGAGTGTGTCGGCGACCTATGCGTTCTAACGAGGCATAGGGAGGAGGGTGGCAAGCGCATCTTGCTGCCTTCCCCAGATTCGTCCCGCAACAGTGCTGTGATTGATCTGACAGGTGAACGAACAGGCTGATTTAGTCAGCCGTTTTTTTCGCCTAGAGATTAAATAAAAATTTCAAAACAAAATTTGAATTTAGTCTTTCAAGTTTGTAGTGTGGCTTTACGCCGCAGCTCATTTCGACCTGCCTGTGTTTTGGCCACACCCGAATAAAGTAGAGGTATCCCCATGCTTATCTGGTTATTGGTGGGTTTCGCCGCAGCGATTGCCCTGGCGTATCGACAAGCCGCCGCCACCCTGTGGCTCGGAGCTGGGCTAATCTGGCTGGCGGTTGGCTACCTGTTCAATGCAGTGGCCGGCCTGGGCACTGCTGTTGCAGCCGTGCTGGTGGTGTTGCCGGCCTTGCTGTTGTCGATCAAGCCCCTGCGCCGCGCCCTGCTGACCAGCAGGGCACTGGGCCTGTTTCGTACAATCATGCCGGCGATGTCTGATACAGAGCGTGCGGCCATCGAGTCGGGCACTGTGTGGTGGGATGCCGAGCTGTTCAGCGGCAAGCCCAACTGGCAACGCCTGCTGCAAGCCGCCCCGGCCAGCCTGAGTGCCGAGGAGCAAGCCTTCCTCGACAACGAGGTGGAAAACCTGTGCGACATTGCCAATGACTGGGAAACCACCCAGGTCTGGCAAGACATGTCCCCTGAATGCTGGCAGTACACCAAGGATGCCGGGTTCCTTGGCATGATCATCCCCAAGCAGTACGGCGGTAAAGGTTTCTCCCACTACGCCCACTCCCAGGTGGTGATGAAGCTGTCGACCCGCTGCTCGGCGGCGGCGATTTCGGTAATGGTGCCCAACTCCCTGGGCCCGGCCGAGCTGTTGCTGCATTACGGCACCGACGCCCAGCGCAATTACTACCTGCCGCGCCTGGCCCGGGGCGAAGACATCCCGTGTTTTGCCCTCACCAGCCCGTATGCCGGCTCCGATGCGGGCGCGATCCCAGACCTGGGCATCGTCTGCAAAGGCTCGCACGAAGGCGAGCAAGTGCTGGGTTTCAAAGTGACCTGGGACAAGCGCTACATCACCCTCGGCCCGATTGCCACGGTGCTGGGCCTGGCGTTCCGCGCCGAAGACCCGGACGGCCTGCTCGGCGCGCCCGGTTCACTGGGCATTACCTGCGCGCTGATCCCCACGTCCCACCCAGGTGTGAACAGCGGTCGCCGCCACTGGCCGTTGAACGCGGTGTTCCAGAACGGTCCTACCACCGGCAAGGATGTTTTCATTCCGTTGGAATGGGTGATCGGCGGTCGCGAGCAAATTGGCAACGGCTGGCGCATGTTGATGGAATGCCTGGCGGCGGGACGGGCGATTTCCCTGCCATCGGCTAACGTCGGCCTGGGTAAAGTCGCGGTGCGTGGTACCACCGCCTATGCGGCGATGCGCAAGCAGTTCGGCTTGCCCATCGGCAAGTTCGAAGGGGTGCAGGCACCGTTGGCGCGCATGGCCGGGCATTTGTATGCCTGCGATGCGGTGCGCAAGGTGTCGGTGGCGTCCCTGGACGCCGGCGAGAAACCGTCGGTAATCTCGGCCATCGCCAAGTACCACGTCACTGAGCGTGCGCGGATCATCGTCAACGACGGTATGGATATCGTCGCCGGCAAAGGCATCTGCATGGGGCCCAATAACTTCCTTGCCCGTGCCTACCAGCAAAGCCCCATCGCCATTACAGTGGAAGGTGCAAACATCATGACCCGCTGCCTGATCATCTTTGGCCAGGGTCTGATTCGTTGCCATCCTTATGTGTTCCGCGAGATGGAAGCGGCGCGCAACCCGGATCGGCGCAAGGCGCTGGAAGACTTCGACAGCGCGATGTTCGGCCATGTGAGTTTTGTACTGGCCAACACGGTGCGCGCAGCGGTGCATGCCCTGACCGGCGGGCGGCTGATTTCGGCACCGGCCAAGACCGACCCGGCGCTGGCGTCCTACTACCGTCAGGCCAATCGGCTGTCGGTGGTGCTGGCGTTGATCTCGGACATTTCCATGGGCGTGTTGGGCGGTGCCCTCAAGCGTAAGGAAAGTATCACCGGGCGCCTGGGAGATATCCTCTCGCAGCTGTACATCCTGTCCTGCGTGCTCAAGCGTTTCGAGGACGATGGCCAGCCCCAGGCCGACTTGCCGCTGGTGCATTGGGCGGCCCAGGATGCATTGCTGCGCGCCCATGAAGCCTTGGCCGAAGTGCTCGATAACTACCCTTCAAAACCCGCTGCGGCGGTGATGCGGGGCTTGAGTTTCCCGTTGGGCATTCCACTGCGCAAACCCTCGGATCGGCTGTTGGCCCAGGTGGCGGATGTGGTGCAGACCCCAGGGGAAACCCGCGATCGTTTGCTGGCCAATTCCTACATCCCGCGCCCGGAAATCGACAAGCTGGCCTATGGCGAACTGGGTTTCCGTCTGTTGCCCCAAGTGGAATTGATCGAGGCTCGGCTCAAGCCCGCCATCAAGCAAGGCCTGCTCGAGCCGCTGCCGATCTCGGCCATGGCTTTCACCGTCTGGCGCGTCAAGGCGCGGGCACTGGACTTGATCAGCGATGACGAAGACACCTTGCTGGCGCGCTATGTGGAGTACGCCGACCACGGCATCCAGGTGGACGACTTCCCCCAGGACTTTGGCTTGTTGGAGGCCTTGCAGCAGCGTAAGCAGGCGTTGGAGCCGACCGCCAAGCGTCGCAGCAACCAAAGCGAAAACGCCCCGGTCAACTAAGAAAAACGCGGTGCAAATGTGGGAGGGGGCTTGCCCCCTCCCACATGTTTGACCGGGTTTACAAGGCAGGATTTGTGTTGTGAGTGGAACCCTCTATGAGTGACAACTACCTTTCATTCGTCAATTCACCTTGGGGCCGTCGCCTGGCCCAGGCTGTCGGCCTGCCGCAGCCTTTGCCGCTGCAACGCCATCGCAGTGGCCAGGCCGGGCTGGCCAACCCGGTGATCATTGCCGGGGCAGGGCGCCTGGTGGCATCGGTGCAGCGCATCTTCAGCGCCACCGACACCGTTGCCGCCACCCCGGCGACCCTCAAGGCGCCGTCCACCGTCAAGGTGCAAGGCGCGGTGTTCGATGCCAGTGGCATCGCCGATCTGCAGCAGCTGGACGAGCTCTACGTGTTCTTCCATGCCAACGCCAAGCGCCTCGGCCAACATGGCCGGGTGGTGGTGCTCGGCACCGCGCCGGAACACTGCAAGGACTTGCCCCAGGCCGTCGCCCAGCGGGCCCTCGAGGGCTTGGTGCGCTCGCTGGCCAAGGAACTGCGCCGGGCGATCACCGTGCAGTTGCTCTATGTGGCGCCAGGTGCCGAGGAGGCATTGGACAGCAGCCTGCGCTTCTTCCTGTCGCGCCGTTCGGCCTATGTATCGGGGCAGGTGGTGCGCCTGCAAACACCGGTCGATGGCAACACTGCCGTCAATTGGGACAAACCCTTCGCCGGTCGACGTGCCTTGGTCACCGGCGCCTCCCGGGGCATTGGCCTGGCCATCGCCCAAGTGCTGGCGCGGGACGGCGCCCATGTGGTGTGCGTGGATGTGCCCCAGGCCCAGGATGCGTTGCAGCAGGCCGCCGCCAGTGTCGCAGGTTCGGCCTTGCCCCTGGACATCACTGCCGCCGACACCGCTGCGCTGTTGCAAGCCCACGTCAGCCAGTACGGTGCCTTCGATGTGGTGGTACACAATGCCGGTATCACCCGTGACAAGACCATCGCCAAGATGACCGAAGCCGCTTGGCGCAGTGTATTGGCAGTCAATCTCGAGGCACCGTTGCAGCTCAGTGAGGCCTTGCTCGACAGCCAGGGCCTGAACCCGGGTGGGCGCATCGTGTGCGTGTCGTCGATTTCCGGTATCGCCGGCAACCTCGGGCAAAGCAACTACGCCACCTCCAAGGCCGGGGTGATCGGCCTGGTGCAGGGCCTGGCGCCGCGTGCAGCGGCTCGCCAGGTCACGGTGAATGCGGTGGCCCCCGGGTTTATCGAAACCCAGATGACCGCAAAAATCCCGCTGATGATCCGCGAAGCGGGGCGACGCATGAACTCGTTGTCCCAGGGCGGGCAGCCGATTGACGTGGCCGAGACCATCGCCTGGCTGGCCCATCCCGCGTCCGGCGGGGTCAATGGCCAGGTTGTGCGGGTGTGTGGCCAAAGCCTGTTGGGAGCCTGAGTCGATGGATTACGTCACGCAGATTATCGACCCAGCGCCCTCGCGCACCCAGTTGTTGCTCGATGGCATGCGCGCCTTGCGCAAGCCCAAGCTCGACGGCGCACCGCCGTTGCCTACGGCGCGACTTGTGCGCTCGGCGGTGGAGCTGTCGCCCGCAGGCATCGCCGCTTACGCCCGAGCCTGTGGCTTTCGGCGTGAACAGGGCGTGCCAATGTCCTACCCCCATGTGTTGGCATTCCCACTGCATTTGATGCTGCTGACCCGGCCAAGCTTCCCGTACCCGGCCAGCGGCATGGTGCACCTGGCCAATCGCATTCGCCAGCACCAACGCCTGCACGAGGGCCAGGCGCTGCGCCTGGAGGTGTATTGCGAGCGTTGGGTCGCCCATCCAAAGGGGCAGGCGCTGAGTATCGCCACCCGCGCCTACGGTGCTGAGGCCCTGGTGTGGGAAAGCGACAGCCTGTACCTGCGTCGTGACGTCGACAACCCCGTGGGTGAACCCTGGAGTGACCCTTTGCCCCTTCAGGAAGATGGTTTGTTGCGCACCCAGCGCTGGGTATTGCCGGCTGATCTGGGGCGACGCTTTGCCAAGGTCTCGGGGGACTTCAATCCGATTCACACCTCGGTCATCGGCGCCAGGCTCTTCGGTTTCCGGCGTGCCATCGCCCATGGCATGTGGACCCTCGGGCGCGCATTGGCGGCGCAACAACCACCCGGTGGCCTGGACCAGGCCCAGGCCCATTGCGACTTCAAGTTGCCGATCTTCCTGCCCGGCCAGGTCGCCCTGTGGAACCACCCGGTGACCGGCCCACGGCGTGAGTTCGAAGTGCGCAATTTTGCTGGGGACAAACCCCATATGCGCGTAATGCTGTTCACTTAAGCATTTGAGCTCACGCTGGGCTTCCTAGAAAATCCGATGCCAGACTCCTGGCATCGGATTTTTTATGTCTGTTCAACAAGAACTGCTCGACCTTGGCGATCTTTTTAACTTCTCAGACCTGAGCACCTTCACCCAGAACATCCCCGTCGAGTGGGTCGCATCGGCACTCGGGCTCTCCTCCCAAGCCACCATCCGTAGGCGCCGCTTGCCAGCCGATCAGGTGCTTTGGCTCGTTCTGGGCATGGCGTTGTTTCGTGACGAACCCGTTCATGAAGTGGCTAGACGTTTGAATATTTGTGCTCAGGGGCTTGCTAGCGATCATTTGCTGGCCAGAAGCGGCGTGACTGAAGCTCGCAAACGATTAGGCTCTGATCCAGTCGAATGGCTGTTCCGCAAGACCGGTAGTCAATGGGGCGGCGAGCGTTACAACGGAGATACCTGGCAGGATTTACAAGTGTTTGCAGTAGACGGAGCGCTTCTGCGAACTCCCGATAATCAGGAGCTACGAGATCATTTTGGCTCAGGAAACACCGGCACTGATCGTCAGACACCGTTTCCAATGCTGCGTCTTGTCGCCTTGATGAATGTGCGTTCGCACCTGCTTCTGGATGCTCAGCTGAGTCCCTATCGGCGCAGTGAAATGCGCTTGGCTGACGAGTTTCTTCAACAAATCCCTGACCACTCAGTGACGCTGTTCGACAAGGGTTTCTGGAGCGCGAATTTGTTACTGAGCTTGAGCGGTGCCGGCATCAATCGCCACTGGCTGATCCCGGAGCGCAAAGGGGTGGTAAGCGAAGAGGTTGCTCGTTACGGCAAGCACGACCGATTGTTACGCATGAAAGTGTCCCAACAAGCTAGAAAGCAAAACCCCAATTTACCCCGTCACTGGGAGGTGCGCGCGGTCAGCTATGAAGTCCAAGGGAAGCTCAAAACGGTGATGACTTCACTGCCCGTCGAAACTTATAGCGCCAAGATGATTGCCAAGTTGTATCAGGAGCGATGGGAGATAGAGCTGGGCTTCAGAGACATCAAAAGCTCAATGCAGCAGAACGCAGTGACTCTGCGTAGCAAGAAGATCGACCTGATATACCAAGAAGTATGGGGGCTTTTACTGGCTTACAACGTGATCCGGCGGGAGGCCAGTCTAGCTGCCGTAGCGTTCGGTCGCACACCATCAGATATTCGTTTCAAGCCGGCGTGCCAATACATTGCGGTGCAATTGATTGTGATGGCTGCGGCTAATCCTATTTCGGCGACAGGAAGGCGCTTGTCAGAACTGAGGGCGGGAGTCGGAGGGCTGTTTTTGGATCACCGCCCAAGGCCATCAAGACCAAGGACGGTGAAGATCTCAAAAACCAGGTTTCCAGTAAACCGTAAGGCTGCTCCGCTTAAGTGAACAGCATTACCATATGCGCGGGCTATTCATTTGGAAAGAGAGCCAGGCATGAGTGACTACAGCTTCAACCCGGCCCCGACCCGCCGCGTGGCGATCATCGGCGGCAACCGCATCCCGTTTGCGCGCTCCAACACGGTGTACGCCCACGACAGCAACCAAGATCTTTTGGTCGCCGCCCTGCAAGGTCTGGTAGACCGCTACAACCTGCACGGCCAGCGCCTGGGCGAGTTTGCCGCCGGGGCGGTGGTCAAGCATTCACGGGATTTCAACCTGGCCCGTGAGTCTTTATTGTCCACCACGCTGTCGCCACAGACCCCGGCCTATGATGTACAACAAGCCTGCGGCACCGGGCTTGAAGCCGCGCTGTTGGTGGCGAATAAAATCGCCCTCGGCCAGATCGAGGTCGGCATTGCCGGCGGCGCCGACACCACCTCCGATGCGCCCATAGGTATCAACGAAACGTTGCGCCACACTTTGCTCGCCGCCAATCGGGCCAAGGGCATGGGCGACAAGCTCAAGACCTTGCTGAAAGTGCGTCCGTCGATGTTCTTCAAACCATTATTGCCGCGCAATGGCGAGCCGCGCACCGGGCTGTCCATGGGCGAGCACTGCGAAGCAATGGCCAAGCGCTGGCAGATCAAGCGCCTGGCCCAGGACGAACTGACCCTCACCAGCCACCAGCGCCTGGATGCGGCCTATAACCGCGGCTTCTTCGACGACCTGATCAGCCCCCATCGCGGCCTGGCCCGGGACAACAACCTGCGCGCCGATATCAGCCTTGAAAGACTCGCAGGTCTATCGCCGGCATTCGACCGGCAGGACGGCACGCTCACTGCCGGTAATTCCACGCCGCTGACCGACGGCGCCTCGGTGGTGCTGCTCGCCAGTGAAGAATGGGCCAGCGCCAACGGCTGGCCGGTGCTGGCTTATTTGCGCACGGGTGAGACGGCGGCGGTGAATTTTGTCGACGGCACCGAGGGCCTGCTGATGGCGCCAGCGTACGCCGTACCGCGCATGCTTGAGCGCGAGGGCTTGAGTTTTGCCGACTTCGATTTGTTCGAGATCCACGAAGCCTTTGCCGCCCAGGTGCTGTGTACGCTCAAGGCCTGGGAAGACCCCGAGTATTGCCGCGAGCGCCTGGGCTTGGACGCGCCCTTGGGGGCCATTGACCGCAGCAAGATGAATGTCAACGGCGGCTCACTGGGCTGTGGCCACCCCTTTGCCGCCACCGGTGGCCGGCAACTGGCGGCACTGGCCAAGGCGATCCATGAACGCGGTGGTGGTCGCGGCCTGATCTCGATCTGTGCAGCGGGCGGGTTGGGCATCACCGCCATCGTCGAAAAATAATGCTGTCAAAAAACAACAATAAGGACACTGCCATGAACGCTATCAGCCTGGAACACAGCGAACGTATCTGGTTGAACGCTTACCTGCCCGGCGTTCCGGCCGACATCGATGCCGGGATCGAGGACTACCCGTCATTGCGCGAAGTGTTCCTGGAACACCTGGAAAAATTCCGCGAGCGGGTCGCCTACGTCAGCATCGGCACCGAAATGACTTACGCCGACTGGCAGGTCCAGGGCATTGCGTTTGCGGCCTGGCTGCAGGGCCAGGGTGTGAAGAAGGGCGACCGCGTGGCGCTGATGATGCCCAACTGCTTGCAGTACCCGATCTGCCTGTTGGGTACGATCCTGGCCGGGGCAGTGGTGGTCAACGTCAACCCGTTGTACACCGCCCATGAACTCAAGCATTTGCTCAAGGACAGCGGCGCAGAGACCGTGGTGATCTTCGAGAATTTTGCCCGCACCCTGGAAAAAGCCATGGCAGGCAGCAGCGTCAAGCGCGTGATAGTCGCGGCGATCGGTGATTTGTTGGGCACCTTCAAGGGCGCGGCGATGAACTTCATCCTGCGCCGTGTGCAGAAGCAGGTACCAGCCTTCAAGCTGCCCGGCGCGCTGCGTTTCAATCAGGTGATGAAACAGGGCAGGGCGCTGAATCATCTGCCGGTCACCCTGGATCGCGACGAACTCGCCTTTTTGCAATATACCGGCGGCACCACCGGCGATGCCAAGGGAGTGATGCTCAGCCATCGCAATATCATCGCCAACCTATTGCAAGCCAAGGCCTGGGTCGGCGACCAACTGGACCAGCACAAGCAGGAAACCAACGTGACCCTGTTGCCGCTGTATCACATCTTTTCCCTGACGGTGAACTGCCTGATGTTCATGTGCCTGGGCGGGCGCAATATCCTGATCGCCAACCCGCGGGACGTGAAGCGCGTGCAGATGATCCTGCGCAAAGAGCGCTTCAACGGGATTGCCGGGGTGAACACGTTGTTCAACGGCTTGCTGGAGAACAAGGAGTTCTGCGCAAGGGACTTTTCTGACCTGCGCCTGGTGATCGCCGGTGGCATGGCCACCCACACCGCCGTGGCCAAGCGCTGGAAAGAAGTCACTGGGCTGCCGATCGTCGAAGGTTACGGGCTGACCGAATGTTCGCCGGTGGTGAGCATCAGCCCCATCGATATTTCCCGCATGCGCGAGATGGAATTCACCGGCAGCATTGGCGTGCCGTTGCCATCGACCTGGGTGCGCTTTGTTCGCGAAGATGGCGAGCTGGCGGATATCGGCGAGCAAGGCGAACTGCAAGTACGCGGCCCGCAAGTGATGCAGGGCTACTGGCAGCGCCCTAAGGAAACCGCCGAGGTGCTGGACGCCGAGGGCTGGCTGTCCACCGGTGATATCGGGGTGATGGACGCCCGCGGCTATATCCGCCTGGTGGACCGCAAGAAGGACATGATCCTGGTCTCGGGTTTCAACGTGTACCCCAATGAAATCGAGGATGTGGTGGCGATGCACCCGGGTGTCGGTGAAGTGGCGGCCATTGGTGTGGAAGATGCGGTGACGGGGGAGAAGGTCAAGATCATCGTGGTGCGCAAGGACCCGGACCTGACCCAGGAGCAGATCCTCGCGCATTGCCGGGAATACCTGACGGGGTACAAGGTGCCGCGGTATGTAGAGTTTCGCAGTACCGAACTGCCCAAGACGACGGTCGGCAAGGTACTGCGGCGGGCGTTGCGCTGACACTCTGGACGTTGTCAGCAACGGTCAGAGGTAACCATCATCCTGAATGTTGAGGCCAATGACATCCTCGCTGTAGATCGGCCGAGTGCTTTTGATCAGAAAGTCAGTCTTGCGATCACCCGTCAGATCAACGGCGAGGAAGTACCGCTGGGTGTTCGGGTTGAAGGTCAGGAGGGTATCGCCCGGTCGTCCGCTGTATTGACTGACGTGGTTGAGCGTGACCTGTGTGTTTCTACTCAGGCTGCTCAAGTCGATCTTGTCCTGGCCTGTGGTGAAGTCCGTGAGCAAGTCCGGGTTGTTGCGCGTGGAGTCACTGGCGGCCTGGTAGGTGAACGTGTTGAAGCCACCATTACCGGCCAGGTGGTCGGCTCCGCCCCCGCCGGTCAACACGTTATCGCCGCTGTTTCCGACAATACGGTCGTTGCCTTGGCCGCCGACGGCATTTTCGATGAGGGTGTCGGGTGCGATGTACACGTTGTCAGCCAAACCACCGACGCTGGAGCGCGAATTCGGCGCCAGGTTGATTCGCTGGGCTTGCGCGAAACCGGAAAAGTCCAGCGTGTCATTACCCTTTAGGTCATGCACGCTGAAACCGGGTTTGTCAGTGGGAGACGAAAGGCTCGTTTCACGCTGGCCGGTATTGGCATTGAAACCGTAGACGGTGTCGGTCGCATCGCATTCTGAGCGTGCAGGCGTGACCGGAAGCGGCGGAGCGGGGGCCGGCTTGGGTACGGGAATGGGCGTACGTTCTGGTTCTGGTTCTGGTTCTGGTTCTGGATTTGGTTTTGGCGGCACGACAGGTGTAACCGGCACATCTGGCACATCTGGCGTAACGGGTGTGTCAGGCGTAGCCCCCGTCAAGATATCTCCAGGTTTTATCGGGCCTTTGCTCAGGATCACCAGCGCGGATGCAGGGTCGCCATTCACATTCAGGACCAGCCTGTGCAGTTTGATGTTTGCATCGTAGTCCAGCGTCAGTTCACCTTTGCGCCCCGTGTGTTGATCAACGAATTCGAGATTCTGGAGGCCCGCCTCTTTCAATAGTCCAGATAGATCGATCTTGTCGATACCGCTCGTGAAGTCCGCGAGCGTATCCGGGTTTTTAGCCGGTGAGTCGCTGGCCCGGTTATAGACAAAGGTATCTGCGCCTGCACCCCCGGTCAGCGTGTCGCCTCCTGCCCCTCCCGTCATGCGGTTGTTGACGTGATTGCCAATCAACACATCGTGCCCGGAGCCGCCGATAGCATTTTCCATGACAACGCCCTTGGCGATGGATACGTTGCCCATGCGGCCGCCCACATCCGAGAGTGTCTCGGCACCCAGGTTGATCTTTTGATTCTGCCTGAAGCCGGAAAAATCCAAGGTGTCTTCGCCGCCGCCGTCCCAGACACAAAAGTTGGTCAACTCGTCGGCGGAAGTCAACGTATAGTGGTCACGCTCAGTATTGGAGTTGAAACCATAAGTTGTATTACCTTTTCGAGTTTCGTAATTGGGTTCGTATAAAAGGTGGGCGGCTGCGATATCGTGCATGGCCGGGGTCAAGTTGCTATCCGAAACACTCACGCCGCGCTCATCGGCTGGGCGCCACCACTTGTTGTTGTAACTCATGGCTGTATGCGTGTGGCTGTTTTCCGGATAGTTCCCGTTTGGATGTTGTAATCCCAAGCTATGGCCAAGTTCATGAATCATCGATGAATGGGGTGGGAAATTCTTGTCACCCACGCCGATGCCTATATTGGCTTCTCCCTGATCATTGGGCATGACTGCATACCCGCCGACCCCATTGTTGGCATGAAGTACAAAAAATGCGTCTGCATGCTTGGCGTTTTCGGTGAACTTGACCTTGACCACATCCTCCCAAGCCTTGATTGCGCTTCTGAACGCTTTCTTTCTGGCCTGGCTGAATTCAAGCGCACCACCGCCCTTGAGCCAGGCTGTGTCCGGGTCCGCGGGATTGAAGAACTTGTAAGAAACCGATACTTGGCCATCGCCATTCTTATCCTTTAGTTTCAAGTTTTCGCGAGTAAGTTGCTGGGCGACTTTGTCCGATAGAGAGGAGGAAGCGGCGGGTGATGGCGTGTCGACAGTGGGGGATTGGATTTGCTGGCGCAGGTGCATTGGCGCGTGAGTTCCAGTACTTAGCATGATTGTATTCCGCAAATGTTGATTTTTATGAGGCGCAAAGATATTTGAGTGTCTGGCGTGCGTAAGGTGGCTTGTTTTTTAACAGAAGGGTAGTGGGGTATTTATGTCGGTGTGTGATAACAAGTTGGAAGTGCTTTAAAGTGTTGCGTATTTGCGTAGCGGTGTATGAAGTGTGTTTTTTTCAGAGCGCAGATATAGCGATTTTAAGTTAGGAAAAGTTACTCGTTGCAGTGCGATCAAACATTTTTTTACTGAGTTGAATGATGGTTACATACTGATGGATAAGCAGGACGGTGCACGCCGACCCCGTAGGCAAGGGCGGCGTTGGACCGTCTGATCGGATAGACCTGTGTGCTCTATAGTTCGCTGACCTTGACCCAGCGTTCTTCGCGAGCCGCCACGCGAATCGCCGCCGCTAACCGCTCAACTTCCCACGCGGCCTCGAAGTCCGTTCCATCGGCGCCCTGGCCGGCCAGGGCCATGATCAACTCCTGCACCTCCAGCGTCTTCAGCTCGTTGTAGCCCAACTGGTGCCCCGCCGCCGGGCTGAATGCGGCATAGCCGGGCAGGGCGGGGCCTGCCAGTACGCGTTGAAAACCATCCTGGCCGATGCGATACAGGCGCAGTTCATTCAAACGTTCCTGGTCGAACGCCAAGGTTCCCTGGGTCCCGCTGATCTCAAAGCCCAGGTGATTTTTGTAGCCGTGCTTGAGCCAGCTGCTGCTTATCGTGCCGCTGGCACCGTTGGCAAAGCGCAGCAGGGCATGCACCTGGTCATCCACGGCAATCGGTTTCAAAGCGCTGCTGCCCTGGGTGACGGGCCGTTGAGCGTGGACGGTCTGGGTATCGGCACACACACTGACTACATCACCGACCAAATAGCGCGCCATTGACAGCAGATGACTACCCAGGTCGGCCAGGGCACCACCGGCGTGTTCGACTTCACAACGCCACGACCAGGGGGAGCTCGGGTCGGCCATGAAGTCCTCGCTGAATTCACCCTGGAAGCTGATGATCTCGCCGAGGTCGCCGTTGGCAATCATCTGCTTTGCCAGCACGATCATCGGGTTGTGCTGGTAGTTGTAGCCGACCCGTGTCACCACCCCGGCAGCACTGGCGGCGCGGCGCATGGCGTCGGCCTGCTCGAGGCTGACGGCCAGGGGTTTCTCGCAATACACCGCCTTGCCTGCCGCGATTGCGGCCATGGCCATGGGATAGTGCAGATGATTGGGCGTCGTGATGGCAACAACGTCGACCTTGGGGTCGTCGATCAGTGTTTGCCAGTTGCCATGAGCCTGGGCAAAGCCCCAAGTCGAGGCACAGCGCTGGGCGCGCTCGGTGTCGGCATCGGCCAAGGCGGCCAGCTTGAGGTGCACCGGCAGTTCAAACACCGCCCGCGCGTTATTGAACGCCAGCGCGTGGGCGCGGCCCATGAAGCCTGTGCCGATCAAGCCGATTCCGAGTTCACGCATAGCCGTGGTCCTTTGGATTATTGTTTTCAGGAAGGCTATTAATGGAATAAATATTCGTTTAATTCAATAGGTGGAATAAAAATTCATTGCTCTTCAGCAAGTGCGCTACGCGCCATAGGCTCATCATTTCTGCTGATAAAGCCATATTCACCCCTGGCCAAATGCCGCCAGTTAACAAAAGATAACGCAGCGCCGATTGTCAGACGATTCCAAAGCCCGATAGGATGGCCCCTGCTTACTCCAGGCGCTCTAGATTGCAGGTTTCACGGCCCTGGAAGATGAGACGACCTAACAATAATAAATGGGAGAAAGGTCTATGAGTGAGCCTGTCATGGGTTGGGTTGTTTGCCGCCCACGTGCCGCACGCAGGGTTGCGTTGCTGGCCACAGCGCTCTCGCTGCTTGCCGGGGCCGTGTTGTCGACGCCGGTACTGGCTGCCAGCGATTCCACCGCCGCCGCGGTGTTTGCGATTGAATCGCCCAAGGCTGCCAAAGGCCTGATGATCGATGTAGTCCACGCAGGCAAGCGCCTGGTGGCGGTCGGCGATCGCGGGCATATCCTCTATTCCGATGATCAGGGCAACACCTGGACCCAAGCCAAGGTACCTACCCGGCAACTGCTCACGGCGGTGTTTTTCGCCGATGACAAGCACGGTTGGGCCGTCGGCCATGATGCGCAAATCCTTGCCAGTGCCGATGGCGGCGCTACCTGGACCCAGCAATATCAAGACCTCAAGCGCGAAGCCCCGTTGCTCGATGTATGGTTCAACGATGCCAACCATGGCCTCGCCGTGGGCGCCTATGGTGCGCTGATCGAAACCACCGACGGCGGCACGTCCTGGAACGACGTCAGCGACCGCCTCGACAATGAAGACCAGTTCCACCTCAACGCCATCGCCTCGATCAAGGGCGCCGGCCTGTTTATCGTCGGTGAGCAAGGCAGCATGTTCCGCTCCAGCGACGACGGCCAGAGCTGGGAAAAACTCGAAGGCCCCTATGAAGGCTCGCTGTTTGGCGTGATCAGCACGGCGCAGCCGCAGACCCTGTTGGCCTACGGTTTGCGCGGCAACCTGTATCGCTCCACCGATTTTGGCAGCACCTGGGATCAGGTCGAGCTCAATGCCACACGCGGTGCGTTGGAGTTCGGCTTGTCTGGGGCGACGTTGCTCGATGATGGCTCCATCGTCGTCGTCGGCAATGGCGGCAGCGTGGTGGTCAGTCATGACGACGGCCAGACGTTCAGCGTATTCAATCGCCCGGACCGGATTTCACTCTCGGCGGTCACGGCCGCAGGCAATGGCAACTTGATTCTGGTCGGGCAGGGCGGCGTTCGTGTCGCCACGCCCGCTGGCGCCGAACTCGTAAAACAATAATAAGGGCGGGGAAAGCATGAGCAGTCATCACAACGATAAAGCGACCTTTCTTGAGCGCCTGATCTTCAACAATCGCCCGGCGGTGATCATCATCTGCCTGCTGGTGAGCGTGTTCCTGTTCTGGCAGGCGACCTTGATTCGCCCGTCCACCAGCTTTGAAAAGATGATCCCCCTCAAGCACCCCTTCATCGAAAAGATGATGGAGCACCGCAACGACCTGGCCAACCTGGGCAATACCGTGCGTATCTCGGTGGAGGCCAAGGACGGCGACATCTTCACGAAGGAGTACATGGAGACCCTGCGGCAGATCAACGACGAGGTGTTCTACATCTCCGGCGTCGATCGCTCGGGCCTCAAATCATTGTGGAGCCCCAGCGTACGCTGGACCGAAGTGACCGAAGAAGGCTTTGCCGGTGGCGAAGTCATCCCGCAGAGCTACAACGGCTCGCCGCAAAGCCTCGACCAGCTGCGTAACAACGTGCTCAAGTCCGGCCAGGTCGGGCGTCTGGTGGCCAATGACTTCAAGTCGAGTATCGTCGATATCCCGCTGCTGGAGTCCTATCCAGACCCGCAGGACCAGGGCAAATTGCTGGCCTTGGACTACCAGAAGTTTTCCCATGAACTTGAGGACAAGATCCGCAACAAGTTCGAGGCGCAAAACCCTAATGTGAAAATCCACATCGTCGGTTTCGCCAAGAAAGTCGGCGACCTGATCGATGGCTTGATCATGGTGGTACTGTTCTTTGGCATCGCCTTCATGATCACCCTGGTGCTGCTCTACTGGTTCACTTGGTGCATCCGCAGCACCATCGCCGTATTGATCACCACCCTGGTGGCGGTGGTCTGGCAGTTGGGCTTGATGCACGCGGTCGGCTTCGGGTTGGACCCATACTCAATGCTGGTGCCGTTCCTGATCTTCGCCATCGGTATTTCCCATGGCGTACAGAAGATCAACGGCATCGCCCTGCAATCCAGTGACGCCGATAACGCCCTGACCGCCGCACGGCGTACCTTCCGCCAGTTGTTCCTGCCGGGGATGATCGCGATCCTCGCCGACGCGGTGGGTTTTATCACGCTGCTGATCATCGACATCGGCGTGATCCGCGAGCTGGCCATCGGTGCTTCCATCGGTGTGGCAGTGATCGTGTTTACCAACCTGATCCTGCTGCCGGTGGCGATCTCCTACGTGGGTATCAGCAAGCGCGCGATTGAGCGCAGTAAAAAGGATGCGCATCGCGAACACCGTTTCTGGCGGCTGCTGTCCAAATTTGCCAGTCCGAAGGTCGCGCCGGTTTCGATTTTCCTGGCGCTGATCGCCTTTGGCGGCGGTCTCTGGTACAGCCAGAACCTGAAGATCGGCGACCTTGACCAAGGCGCCCCGGAACTACGCCCGGACTCGCGCTACAACAAAGACAACAACTTCATCATCAGCAATTATTCCACCAGTTCCGACGTACTGGTGGTGATGGTCAAGACCAAGTCCGAAGGCTGCTCGCGCTACGAAGCCATGGCGCCTATCGACCAGTTGATGTGGAAGATGCAGAACACCGAGGGCGTGCAGTCGGCAATCTCGTTGGTGACCGTGTCCAAGCAGATGATCAAGGGCATGAACGAAGGCAACCTGAAGTGGGAAACCCTGTCACGTAACCCGGACGTGCTCAATAACTCCATCGCCCGCGCCGATGGTCTGTACAACAACAATTGCTCCCTGGCGCCGGTGCTGGTGTTCCTCAACGATCACAAGGCCGAAACCCTCGACCGCGCCGTGCATGCGGTGCAGGACTTCGCCAAGGAGAACAACAAGGACGGCCTTGAATTCATCCTCGCCGCCGGCAATGCCGGGATCGAAGCGGCCACCAATGAGGTGATCAAGGAGTCGGAGCTGATCATCCTGATCCTGGTGTACCTGTGCGTAGCGACCATGTGCATGATCACCTTCCGTTCCTGGGCGGCGACCCTGTGCATCGTGCTGCCGCTGGTATTGACCTCGGTACTGGGCAACGCACTGATGGCGTTCATGGGGATCGGCGTCAAGGTTGCGACCTTGCCGGTAGTGGCCCTGGGCGTGGGGATTGGCGTGGACTACGGCATCTACATCTACAGCCGCCTGGAAAGCTTCCTGCGCGCCGGCCTGCCGCTGCAGGAGGCGTACTACCAGACGTTGAAATCCACCGGCAAGGCCGTGCTGTTCACCGGCCTGTGCCTGGCCATCGGCGTGTGCACCTGGATCTTCTCGGCCATCAAGTTCCAGGCCGACATGGGCCTGATGCTGACCTTTATGTTGCTGTGGAACATGTTTGGCGCACTGTGGCTGCTGCCGGCCCTGGCGCGGTTCCTGATCAAGCCGGAGAAGCTGGCGGGGCAGAAGGGTAATTCGTTGTTTGCCCACTGAGCCAACGAAAAAAGCCGCACTGAGTGCGGCTTTTTACTGCGCCTAAGGCTTAGGCTCACAATCTCAGGAACAACTTCTCATCCAGAGGCGCTGTGATCCTGGCTCTGATTATTTTCTCCACGGTGCCATTTTTTCCTGCTTCGCGAATCAAGTCCTTTTGGGTTTTGAGCTGCTGGGATGCGATTTTCAGATGCGCAGCTGTGTAATCGGCGTGTGGCCAGTTTGCCTTTGGGTAGTGAAAGTGGGCATACCATATCGGTTTTTCTTGGCCTTTTTGGCGAACGGAGTATTCGGTGAAGAAATCACCACTCTCTGTAGGCGTGTCCCGCTTCACCAAGTTGATATCGACAAAACCATTGCGCCACAAGAAGTCTACATTTTCCGCAGTCGGCGGCTGAACCAGATAGCCGTCCGCCGCATGTTGGCGGGCTTTGTGCAGCAACTCTTCAGCGGTGGCTCGCCATCGTGCAACCAATTCGGCCGTTTCAGGCTTGGCGTGATGGCTGGCTTCGGCTTGCTCCGCCATTACCTTGAGTTGGCTGGCCGGTGCCTGCAGCATGTCGTACCAATCCTTGGGGGAAAGGTTGTCGCGTCGCAGCGGATCGGCAAGCTTCGTCTTCTGGAAGCGAATTGAACGTTCGATATTGACTGTGCCATCTATCAGCGCTTGTACCTCTCTCTTGTAGCTCGCCAAGGACTTCGTGGGGGAAGACTCATGGGTCGTTTGTACGGGCTCAGCAGGGATGATTCTTACCCATCCACGACCATCCACATCCGAGTGGTCGCTGTAGCTCGCCACGGGTTGGCCGCTTTGTGGGTCGAGCACATCGACAATATCAAAAGTCTGACCGGGTTCCGGGGCGCGTAGGGTGCCGAGCAAGGTCTCCTTGTGTTCGGTCTTGAACACGCGTTGATTACGCGGTCTGGTCTGTTGGTCGCTGCGTGCGGGCGCTGCTGGAATCAGAAACTGCTCTTCTTCGACGACCTGGACCAACTCGGCCTCCGCTTCGGCGATGAGCTCATTGAGCACCTCGGTGAAACGCTGGTGGTATTGCGCCCGAAAGAGCTCCGGATACTCCTCCTGCATAAGAACGCTATCGCTTAATACCTGTTTGTATTTAGTGATAATGGTAGTCAGTGTGGCATTGCGCTCGCTTAAGGTGTAGCCGGTGTATTGGCGCAGATCGTTAAAAGCGGCCATTTCGCTTTTCAGGGATTCTGTCAGGAAACGTTTCATTTGCAGGCGATTGGTTGCCTCTGCGCTGCGGGCTGGCCATGTTGTGGTCATTAGCTTGAGGAACGACATCCTGTTCAGTTTTGATGTCAGTATTCTGGCGGCGGGAGGGGCGGTGTAGCGCTCTTTGATGTACTCCTCGGCCTTTTTATTACCAAAGGGGGAGTCTTTCTTCCACTGATCAAATGCATCACTGACCGCCTGCCTCGACGCCAATAGATTCTCAGTAGCGTGATAGGCCACTTCGGACACCTCCATTGACTCATCGTAAGCGATCCTGGAGCCGTTATTGGACTGCTGCATCAACTCCTCCAGCGAGGCGCCGTCCACTCCAATGTAGCGGGCGTCGTTGAACAGAGCCGTGTAAATATTATCTATTTCAATCAGGGCGTGCAGGATGCCTTGGTATATGGCAGAGCGGTCCTGTTTGAATTGGGACGAGTCGTCGATCCCGCCGATTTTTTTTGGCGCAATAATTTCAATGGTTTTTTCGCTGGCCGCCTTGAGGGCTTGTGTCAGCGGCTTGAGCGCCTGGAGTTGCTGGTCCAGATTACTCTTGAGCGCCTTGGTGACCTGGCACTGTTCCAGATAGGGCGCAAGAAATCGCTGTGCTGCATCCTCACTACTGGATAGGTTGCGAAGCGTCTTGAGCTTTTTTCGAGCGGTCTCGTACTCGGAGAGGCTGGTTTTGATCTTATCGATTTTGGTTGCATGGGACTCTGCCAATTTGGTCGCTTCCCGGAAGCTGCGCTTGTAGGTCGTTTTTACTTGTTTCTGCGCTTGCAGGTCTGCTATGACCGTCTCCTGCGGGCTCTTGTTTTTCAGCATTCCGCCCTTGAGCTTGGGGGCGACGTCAAAATACCAACGACCCTGGGCATCGCGTTGTATGGGCGGCGCCGTACGTGCCTTGTTCTGTTCATCAATAACGAAAGGGCCGTCCAGGTCGATCGCTACGCGATACCAGTGATTGTCGATATTGGCGTACAACTTGTCGTTCACTTGGTACAGGCCTTTCTTGATACCTTCGGCGATGGGCGAGCCAGGGGCGGTCGGTGCCGTTACTTTGAACGAGTCGATGTGCGCAAGCAGGCTTGGCGTCAAGCCTCGCGGGCTGGATAAGCGGATATCGATGGCCGTACCGTCGCCGCCAAAATTGCCGGAGGAGGGAGGCGTTGGGTCCTGATGGATCACAGCCTGGCGTGTTATTGGCTGATTGCTGTCGCGAGGGCGCGGACCGAGGCTGTCGGAATGGGCGTCCTGCTTGAAGTGTTCAAAGGACCGCGCTGGCTTGCCAGGCTCGCCGGTCGGAGCATGGGTCAGCGTCATGCCCAAATTGATCAGCAGGTCGATCACCGCTGAAGTCGGGTCCGGGTCGTTTGGTGTGGAGAGCCGCTTGATGTCTTCTTCGCTGTTGGCCAATTGCAATAACCAACCTGCCATCGCCCCGGGCCCACGCAATACCGGCAGCAATGTGTTGAACAACAGCCAGCCGAGTTCCTTGTGCGAGGCCCAGCGGCTTTCAGCGTCGGAGGAAGATTGGCCTTCTGCCAGGGTGATCAGGCTATTCGCGTTGGAGTGGAACCAATGCTTCATCAGGTCGCCGTTGAGCAGGTCTTGGCGTAGCGCGGTGGCGCCCGCATAACCGTCGACCGCAAGGGTCGTGGGCTTGGGCGTGGTGGGCGGGTCGAACTCATTGAATACGGAGTAGCGTGAAATATTCGGCGTGCGAAAACCGCCATTGCCATAGACCGCTCGGACCCGGTCATCCTTCAACCAGGCCAGAACGCTTTCTTGCAACGGGCCAGGCTTGCGGATGGCCTCCAGCAGTGCCTCGCGGCTGGCAAATTCGAGCAAGGCAGGCTTCATCTGCGGACGATAGAGCAGATGCGGGCCGCTGGTGGCGTTCAGCGGTTCGATCAAAAACATATTGTCGACCTGGTCCGGTGTGGCCCCCTGCTTGCGTACAAATGCCAGGGGGCGCACGGTGATCTCTTGTCCGTCTACCTGTTTGCTGCCCGCGCCAGGCTGGATGATCGCTTCAATAAAACGATAACCCTGGGTGCTGATGCCGGCCTCGCCCTTGAGTTTGAGTTCCAGCGCCTGCATGGCGAGCTGGATCGGCACCTGTTCGACAAAACGCGCGGTCCGATCCCGAGATAGCTCGGTGTCGCTGAGAAGTTCGCGCTTCAACAGTTGTGGGTAGTGCTGACCGATATCAACGCGGTTGATCAGGTTCTTGAGCATTTGCGGCATTTGCGGGTCGCTGACCGGTTGCCCTCGCAGATGAACCTCCATCTGCCCTTTGGGCAAGCCTGCTAGGTTTTCCAGGGCCATGTCGACCAGGCTCATCTTCACCCGTTCGATGTAGCCGCTGCCCAGGTTACCTACGGCAACCTTGAACACCACTTCCACATCCTTCGCCGTGTAGCCCTTGCCGGACAATTGCTCGTCCAGCTGTTGCTCGGTATAGCTGCGGATATCGGGGATACCGTCGAGGAATGTACGGCCGTCGTTGCGCTTGACGCTACTGGCCAGTGCCAGTGAATGATGCCGATAGGTGTCGCGCTCCGCTTCGTTGGCGTTTTTGAGCCAGGCTGGCAAATTATCAAGCAGTCGCCCAACCTCGGCAGCATTCGCAGCATAGGCGCCGGTAAACCAGGGGCTCGGGTCGCTTGCCTGGGAAAATGCCTGTTCCAGCTGATCAAGCGTACCCGACGTCGGAAGATCAATGGACGCCACGTTTTCCACCATGGCATTGAGGATGAGTGCCGCTTGTGTATCAAAAATGTTCGCGTCGGGCTCCTGGCGCTTCCAGTCAAGGCTATCGAAGACAAATGCTTTCTCCTGGTTTCGCCCCCAGGCTTGGCCGAATGCCTGTAATGAGTCATACGGTGTCACGACCCCAGCAGGGGTTGTATGCAACACCTGCGTACGACCGGCGACCTCTCGTGTGATTAACAGGTCAGGGCTGAACTGAGCGTATTGAGTGGCGCCGTGGCTTATGGTGGTATCGAGGATAAACACCTTGGCCGCAGCGTTTCCATGTGCAGCTTGGCGTTGCGCACGATCCGGGTAGGTTGCGACCTGATCGAGGGTTTGGCGTTGCAATTCAGTGAGCCCTGGCTGTTTCAACGCAGCGGTTCTGAGGGTGTCCCTGAGTGTGTCACTGAGCCATAGCCAACGGCTTGTCTCAGCGCCGAGGGTGTTTTGGGCGGAATACGCGTTGCCGGTGAAATGGCGAACCAGCGCTTGTTCGAACCCGCTCTTGAGCGTAGTTCGCAGGCTGCGGATGATCAGTTCAACGGCCTGCATATCGATGCCTGGCACCAGCGCTCCCGCCAAGGGCCCCGGCTTGAGCGTATGGCCCGTGGCTTGATCAATCAGCGTGCAAGCCAGTGAGTGTCTATCGGTAAAGTCCAGCTCGCCGTCGCGGGTCAGGTATTCCAGGGCCAGGTCCAGCAAAGGGGTCAAGCAGTATTGGGGGGGGTTGTTGGAAATGGGTTCGGCCAGCGCTGTGTATTCAGGGTCAAACGCCAAGGTGGGGTACAGGTTTGTGATGGCGTCGCTGAGTAAGTTCGACACCACTGAGCGAAGCGTGGGCCGGCCAGCGAATTGGTGTGCGACCGTGTTGGCAGTGACGTCGGTAGCGGGCTGCGGTGTTGAAATCGTAACGGCAGGCGACGGGTTCAGCGGCACAAAGGTCAAGCCGGACCTGAGCGATGACGACCCCGCCGATACATCGTAATGAACGGTGGTATCGCGCCGGCGTCTGCGCAGTGATTGGTCGTGGCCTGTTTGGGGTGAGGCGTCGGAGTGGCTGCCAAGGGTTGTTTCGGACACTTCACCCGGCTTACGGGTAACGGGCGCAAGCGGTAAAGGGCTCAAGGTGTGGTCAAAAAGGCGGTTAGGGTGATTTCCATGGATCATCATATAGCTTCCTTGTCGTTGAGATCGTGCTCGGCGTAGCGATTTAACCCTGGGCGCATTGAGGCAACAGGTGAGCGGAAACTACCGACCAGCGCTTAACCATGAAATGGACAGCGGATAATCAACTGTTTCCGAAAGTGATGTATCGCCGGCAAATGCCGATGCTGCGCGGGCTCAAGCGGGGTGCGGCAATTATCGCAGCATGTAAATGGCCTGAAGGGTTGAAAGCAGGGTTTTAGGTTGATGCAACAATTTGACCTATCATGAGGTCTTTCCTCTGAACGACTGATGTTATGACTGCCGAAACTGCGACCCTCACGACCGTCCTTGCCACCTGCGACATGCTTGAAATCGATGGCCTGCACGCCTTTGACTTCACGCTTGACGCCGCAAAGCTGCTGATCACCGCCATGGACGGCCGTGCTGAAAAACGCTGGGCATTCAACCTGGCCCAGGTCCAGGCGGCCAGGTTTGACGACACCCTGCAAAGCTGGACCCTGACCGGTGATTCAGGCGAGCACCGCCTGATCTGCATGAGCGCCTTCACCGGCAACAATAACGATGAGGATCAAGCCGATGTTGATGCGTAAATTCTGGCCCCTGTTGATGGCGGGCAGCGTCGGTGCCATGTCGGTGCAGGCTGCACCGGCTGACACCTATGAACTGTTGGTGGGCAGCTACACCGCCGGTACCAGCGAAGGGATCTACCGGCTGCAGTTTGACAGCCGAACCGGCCAGTTCAGCGGCCAGCCCGTACTGGCTGCCAAGACGGCCAACCCCTCGTGGTTGACGGTTTCCCAGGACCAGAAGTACCTGTTTGTGGTCAACGAGAACGGCCCGGGCCAGAAAGACCCGGTCGGCCGTGTCAGCAGCTACCGCATCGACCCAAAGAACTATCAGCTCACCCTGATCAACCAGGTTCAGAGCCTGGGCAATGAGCCTACCCATTCCAGCGTCGCCGCCGATGGCCGCCACCTGTTCGTCGCCAATTATTCGGTGCTGGAAGACCCGGGCGGCAGCCTGGCGATCCTGCCGGTAGACGGCGAGGGCAAGCTCTCGGCCCCGGTGCAGTTGAGCGGGCACCCGGCCAGCCGGGTGAACCCTGAGCGCCAGGCCTCCAACCATGTGCATTCGGTGGTGTCGTCGCCGGATGGCAAGTATGTATTCGTACAGGACCTGGGGGCGGACAAGGTGTTTGTCTACCAATACGACCCCAAGGCCAATCACGAACTGCCGCTGACCCCCGCGAACCCGCCTTCGGTGCAGTTGCCGCCGGGCAGTGGCCCGCGCCACTTGCTGTTCAGCGCTGACGGCAAACACGCCTGGTTGACTACCGAGATGAGCGCCCAAGTCGCCGTGTTCGACTATAACGACGGCAAGCTGACGCAAACCCAGTTGCTGGACTATGCCGCCGGCCAACCGGTATCCGACAAGGCCGGTGCTGCGTTGCATGCTTCAAGCGATGGCAAGTTCCTCTATGTAAGCAACCGTGGCACGGCCAATCAGTTGCTGGTGTTCAGCATCGATCCGGCCACCGCGCACCTCAAGGAAGTCCAGCGCCGCTCCGTCGAAGGTGATCACCCACGCGAGTTCAGCCTCGACCCCAGCGGCAAGTTCCTGCTGACCGCCAACCAGAAAAGCAATGAAATCGTGGTGATAGAACGCGACCCCAAGACTGGCCTGCTGGGTAAAACCGTGCAGAAGTTGCCGATCGATGCGCCCAGCGACATCAAGTTCCTGGTGCGTCAATAAGCCACAGGCCCCGCATTGCGGGGCCTGAGCCTTTGTATTAATTGCATTGATAGCAGCTACTGTTTCAAAGCATTTCTAAGGTCAAACCCTCGGGCGTAAGTTGAGTTCCAAGGCCTCCACCGGCCACTCAACCAAACGAACACAAGGGTTACCGCCATGAACTTGAATCTCTTCTCCATCATCGCTGCTTCCGCTGTTTCCGCCACCGTAGCATTGCCAGCCGCTGCCAGCGTGGAAGTCACCGGCAAAAAATCCAGCGTTACCGCCTATACCCAGAAATACCTGCAACAGAGCGCCAACTTCTACGCGGCGCTGGATCATAAAACCCAGGCTTAATGAAGATCAAACTGTGGGAGGGGTAAGCCCCCTCCCACAGTTTGATTGTGTTGGTTTTAAGATTTTGCCATTACTGCAACAAATAGCGGCGACTCAAGAAACCGCTGCAACCAAGCCTGCAATCGCCGATAGGGCGTAGCCGCAAACCACTCTCGATCCACATGAGCAAACTGCCGTACAAATGGCGCCAGCGCCACATCCGCCAGGCTCAGGTGATCGGCGAGCAAATACTCCCGACTCGCCAGCAAATCCTCCAGCTTCTGCAAGAACACCTCGCCCTCGGCCCGATAATGTTCCATCGGCTGCCCCGGGTAGCGCTCGGCATACTTGTATCGATTCAATTGATGTTTGAACGCCTGATCATTCTCGGCTATCAGCGCCAATACCGCAGGGTTGCCCTTGAGCGCCCAATCATCAGGATCGTGCTGCGCCAGGGCCCATTGCATGATGTCCAGGCTTTCTTCGAGCACTCGACCCTGCACGCTCAACACTGGCACCGTACCCTTGGGCGACAGCGCCAGCATCTCGGCCGGCTTGGCTTTCAGGCTGACTTCGACAATGCGCACCGCCACGCCTGAATAACGCAACGCCAGGCGTGCCCGCATCGCATAGGGGCAACGCCGGAACGAATACAGCAGCGCCTCGCTCACTTGACCTCCAAAGTACTCAAGCCATTACCCTGGCGCTTGACCTGGATCTGCACCGGGATGCGTTCGTGCATTTCCTGCACGTGGGAGATCACCGCGACCTTGCGGCCCTGGGCCTGCAAGCCGTCCAGGGCGTCCATGGCCAATTGCAGCGACTCGGGGTCGAGGCTGCCGAAACCTTCGTCGATAAACAGCGATTCGATCTTCAAGGTACTCGACGCCATGGACGCCAGGCCCAGGGCCAGCGCCAACGACACCAGGAAGGTTTCGCCACCCGAGAGCGAGTGCACCGAGCGCAGTTCGTCGCCCATCTCGGTGTCCATCACGAGCAGGCCGAGCATGCTGCCGCCACGTTTAAGCCGGTAGCGGCGCACCAGTTGGCGCAGTTGTACGTTGGCGTGGTGCACCAGCAAATCGAGGTTATAGGCCTGGGCGATCTTGCGGAAGGTATCGCCGGTGGCCGAGCCGATCAGCGCATTCAGGCGCGCCCAGCGTTGCCACTCTTCGTAAGCCTTGGTGATCTGTTCGGTGAGGGCCCGGTTGGCGTCCTGGCGGCGCTGGTCTTCAGATTGACGTGCGCGCAGTTCCGCGCAGTGTTTCTCGCCGTCGGCCAGTTGCTGATTCAGCGTCGCCAGGCTGTTGTCCAATTGCTCGGCGTCCAGATTGCCGTTGTGCAATGCCTGGTGTTCGGCCAGGCGTTGTTCACGCTCTTGCAGCAATACCTTGGCCTGCTCGACGGCTTTTTCGCTGTTGTGCAGCTGCTGGCGCAGTTGCGTGACCTGGGCTTCATCGAAGGCCAGCAAGCGTGTCAGGCCGTCGTCATCCAGTTCAGGGTGCAGGGCGCGCCACTCGGTGACGCGCGTGGCCAGGTTGTGTTGCTCAGCTTGCAGTGCTTGCTGGCGTTCCTGCAGGGCCTTGAGGTCCGCCGCCACCTGCACCAGGGCCGTGTGCATGGCGTGCAGTTGCTGGTTGGCATCGTTCTCTGCCTGGCGTGACTGCTCGATGCTCTGCTCCAGCTGTTGCTGCCAGTGTTCGGCGCTGGGGTGGTCACCTAGTAAGGCGCTGAGTTTTTCCTGGATCACCTGTTGCTGCGCCGCCAACTCGTTGACCTGCAGATTCAGGGTGTCGAGTTGCTGCTGACGGTGTTGCTGGTGGGTCTGTTGTTTCTCGATGGCTTGTTGGCGCTCTTGCTGCTCGGCCAGTTCATCACGCTGATGGCTCAACTGTTCCAGGCGCTGGCTGACCTGTTGGTCGAGGCGCATGAAGGTCGTCGCGGGGTCGCTGCGCAAGCCTTCCAGGGTATCGGCGGGCAACAGGCCGGCGAAGGCGTTGAGTTCTGCGCCGAGGCGTTCGCGGTCATTGGCCAGTTCGCGCTGCTGGTCCAGCAGCAATTGCCGGGCTTGCTGGCTGGCGTCCTGGGCCGCTTGCAGTTGTTGCTGCAAGCGACCGGCATTTTGTTGCAGGTTGAGCAGGGCGCTTTGGCGCTGTTCGTCCTGGCTGATGCTTTGGGTCAGCTGTGCCAATTGTTGGGCCAGCCAGGTGCTGCGTTGGGCGACGTCCTGATTGAACAGCGAAGCGGACAGCGAATGGGCTTGCAGACTTAGTGCCAGGCCCTGTTGCTGTGTAGCCAGCTGTTCCTGTTGGCGCAGGAATTCCTTTTGTTCGGCGATCAGGCCGCCGACCTCACCGCGCAACTCGGTGAGTTTTTCCTTGAGGCTGTCGACGGCCTTCTGTGCCGTGGCTTCTTCGTTTTCATCGTGGCGACCGAGGCTTTGCAGCAGGGCTTCGGGCTGGTGAAACGGATGCTCGTGGCTGCCGCATACCGGGCAGGGTTGGTCATCCTGCAACTGCCCGCGTAGTTCCTCGACGCTGGCACTGCGGGCCAGGCGCTGGCGCTCCAACAGTTGCTTGGTCACCGACAAGGCTTGCTCGGCAACACTGAGTTCGGCCTTGGTTTGCAGGCCAGCCTGGTTCAGCTGCTCACGTCGTTGCGCAGCGTCGGTCAGTTTCTGCGTCAGCGTGGCGGCCTGTTGATCCAGCTGTTGCTGGCTGTCCCACAAGCGTGCCAGGTCTTCGAAGGCGCGCTGTTGCTTGCGATTGTCCTGCAGCAGGCTGGCCAGCAACTGGATCTGTTCGGCCACCGCATGGGGTTCAGCACCGGCTTCCTGGTAGAGCAGGTCCAGGGTTTCACGTTGTTGGGTGAACTGTGCGTCGGCGGTGTTGGCACGCTGTTCGAGCTGCGGCAGTTCGGTCTGGCCTTTGTTGAGGCGATTGCCGACCAACATCAGCTGTTGCAGGCGGTCGCGGTAGGCGTTCCAGGCCTCACTCAAGGGGGCGAGGGCGGCGCTGTGCTCAAGCTCGGTGGCCAGGCGTTGCAGGCGCTCGGCGACTTGGGCCTGCTTGTCTTGCAAACCATCGAGCAGGGCCTGGCCTTCGGTGCAGGCGTTTGCGTGCTGCTGTTTTTCCTCGGTGCGCTTGGCCAGTTCCCTGGTCAAGTGGGCGAGGGTGTTTTGTTCTTCCACGGCCTGGCGCAGCAAGGGCGCGGCGTCGGCCTGGTTTTTCAGGGCCTCGGCCAATGCCGCGTGGGCGGCCAGTTGCTGCTGTTGCGCCTGTTCCTGGCGGCTATGCAGGGCGACTTGCTGATCGAGGTGCTGCTGAATCTGCGCGGCGAGCGGCGTCAGCAAGGTGCCCAGTTCTGCCTGGCGCAGGAATTGATGGCGTTGCGGCGCCAGCTGGTCGAGGCGACTCAGGTCCTGGCGTTGCGGGCCTTGGCTGTCCCAGTGCTGTTGGGCTTGTTGCAACTGTTCGACGGCGCTGAGCTGGCGCTCCTGCCATTCACGCAGCTCCTTGAGCCAGGTGTGCTGCAACTCCAGTTGCTTGAGCTGGGCCTGGCGGGTCTTGAGCTGTTGCTGGGCTTCGTTCAGCTGTTGATCCAGCTCGGCACGGGCTTCGGCGGCCAGGGGCACTACGCCGGTGGCCTGGTCTTGCAACTGTTTGTGGGCGTCCTTGGCGTCCTTGGCCTTGTCGAAGGCACGGCGGCCAAGCTGGGTGTACAGCGCGGTGTCGGTGAGCTTTTCCAGCAGTTCGCTGCGCTCATTGTCATTGGCCTTGAGAAAGGCGCTGAACTCGCTTTGCGCCAGCAACACCGCACGGGTGAACTGCTCGAAGTTCAGGCCCAAGGCCAGTTCCAGCTGGGTCTTGTATTCGGTTTTCTGACTGGCCAGCAGTTGCTCGCTGTCCAGGTCGATCAGGCTTTGCCGGCTGTTCTGCAACTTGCCGCTGGCTTTGTCGCGGGCTCGGTTGGCTTCCCAGCGCGCGCGATAGCGACGGCCGCTGACGCCGACGAAATCCACCTCGGCGTAGCCGCCACCGGTACCGCGGCGAATCAGGGTGCGCGGGTCACCGATGGAGATATCAGTGTCGGCATCCGGCATCTTCGCCTGGCCGGTATCGCCCAGACGCGGCACCGCGCCAAACAGCGCCAGGCACAATGCATCGAGCAGGGTACTTTTACCGGCCCCGGTCGGCCCCGTGATGGCAAACAGGCCCGCACTGGCCAGGGGCTCGGCGGTAAAGTCGATTTCGAACGGGCCGGCCAGGGAGGCAAGGTTTTTCAGGCGGATGGCAAGGATCTTCATGGTTGTTCACCCGCTTGTTGTACTTCCTGGAGCAGCACGGCGAAGTCTTTCAAGGTCTGTTCATCCACTTCACTGCCATAGCTGTCCTGCCAGGCGCGGCTGAACAGTTCCTGGGGCGTGAGCTGGTCGAGTTCGATCAAGCGCTCGTCGTCGGTTTCGGTGTTGCCGCGCTGGCCGGCGTATTCGGCGGCGATGCGCACCAGGCGCACGGCCTTGCCTTGCAGGGCGGTTTCGATCTGCTGGCGCAGGTCGGGTTGCGGCTCGTCGAGGCGCACGCGCACTTCCAGCCAGGGGTGGCGCTGGGTTTCGGCCAGCAGGTCGATGTCCGGCAGCGCGGCCAGTTGCGTGAGAATCTCGGCCAGGGGCGCGGCTTCCAGGCGTTGCAGGTTGACCGAGCGTGGAATCAGCAACGGTTCGACGCTGACCAGCCGTTCGCCCTGGAACATCACGTCGAGTACCTGGTGCTTGTAGCCGATTTCGGAAAACGACAGCGGAATCGGCGAGCCGCTATAGCGAATGCGCTCTTCACCATTGACCTTTTGCGGCTTGTGCAAATGGCCGAGGGCAACATAGCCGACGCTTTTATCGAAAAGGCTGGCCGGCAGCGCCTCGGCGTTGCCGATGATCAGGCTGCGCTCGGAGTCTTCCGACACCGAACCGCCGGCCATATGCGCATGGCTGATGGCTATCAGCGCCTGGCCTTTCTTGCGTTTGGCGTTGGCGGCGGTGATCAGCCATTCATGCACCTGGCCGATACCGCGCAGGTAGTCATCACCCAGCTGTGCACCGGTGACTTCCGCCGGGCGCAGGAAGGGCAATGCCAGGCACCAGGCGGCAATCTTGCCTTTGGCATCGGGCAGTGGAATCAGCAGGCGTTCGGCATCCAGTTGGCCGTCGTCCAGCCACAACACCCGGCCCAGGGCATGGGTGCGCAGGCGGCGCATCAGCGGTGCGGGCAATTCGATACGCGAACCGGAGTCGTGGTTACCGGCGATCATCACGATGGTCAGTTTCGGGTTTTGTTCGTGGGCGCTGATGATGAAGTCATACAGACGCTCCTGGGCCTTGAGCGGCGGGTTGACCGTGTCGAAGATATCCCCGGCGATCAACAGCACATCCGGGCGCTGGGCGTTGAGTTGGCCCAGCAGCCACTCAAGGAAACAGGCGTGTTCGAAGTCGCGTTCCTGGCCGTGGAGGTTTTGGCCCAGGTGCCAGTCGGAGGTGTGGAACAGACGCAAGGCGAACTCCGTGGAGAAGATGAAAAGGAGGGGAGTTTACCTGTAAATGCACACGGGATGCCTGCGAGTGACCCAGATCTGATGTGAGAGGTCACTCAGCTTACCGGTCGCTGACACCGCCATCGGGGGCAAGCCCCCTCCCACAGGGGTTATGGGGTGTTAGTGGATTTGGATACAGACAATCCAGCGCGCGGTGAGACCATATCGATCAGGCGACGCAGGGCAAATGTGGGAGGGGGCTTGCTCCCGATGACGGTGGGGCAGTGACGGATAGTCTGGCTGATCCACCGTCATCGGGGGGCCCCTCCCACAGTTGATTTGAGTAGTGTCAGGGACCTTGGATTATTTCGGATAAAGCGGCGGCAAGCTGGTGGTGTCGGTCGCCGGGTCTTGGTCGCGCTCGGCCACGGGGATGGCCTTGATCGCCCGCCACAGGTCGTCACCCAGCCAGTACTGGCCGCTTTCGCTGTACAGCGCACCATTTAAGCCATCCAGTGCATCTGACAATGGTACAAACCGCGCCGCCATGTCGGCCAGGGTTTCTGGCTGTTGCCTGGCCCAGGCGTCTAGAGCCTGGCGGGTGGCGTGGGGGTCGTTGGCCTGGGTGGCACGCTTGAGGTCGTCGAGCAAGGTGCGTGGGCTCGGGCCGGTTTGCGCGGCGCGCTGCACGGCTGGTTGCCGGCGGGCACGCCACCAGAGACCGAAGCCCAGCAGGGTGGTGCAGGCCAGGAGCAGCGTGCTCAGTTGCCACTGCCACAGGCGCTCATCGTCGGGGGCGGTGATGATGGTCGGTGTGGCAGGTGTATCCACCAACAGGCTTGGGTTAACCGCCACTTGCACGGTGCGCGCCGGCAGGGTGGTGTGCTCCAGGTGGTCTTCGTGGGTGTTCCACCACACCACTTCAACCGGCGGCAGTTCCAGGGCGCCGGCGCGGGTTGGGACCAGGGCTTCGCGGTCTTCACGGCTGCCGGTCAGGCCGCGGTCGCTGGTCTGGTTACCGAGTACCGGTTGATCGGGATAGCGGCGCAGGCCATTGACTTCAGTGCTGGGCAGCGCCGGCAACTGCGCGCTGGACAGGCCTTCGGCCTCGACGGTGAGGCTGCGTGTCAGTGAGTCGCCGACTTGTACATGGTCCGGCGTGGGGTTCCAGCCTTCGCTCAGGGTCAGATTGCGTGCCGGCAGCCAAGGCGCGTCGGCGGGGTAGAGGTCCGGCTTGGGCTTGATGGTCAAGGGCAGGGCCGCGGAGCTGACGTGAATCATCTTGCCCGGCTTGGTGCCCTGCAGCGTGTTTTCCTGGGCCGGGCGCGACTCCACCAGCGTGGCGCTGAAGGTCTGCGCCGGAATCATCACGGTGCCGCTGTGTTGCGGGTAGAGGGCGTAGCGGGTCTCGATCACGCCATGGCGGATGCTGTTGATGACCTTTTCATAGGTGCGCGACTCGCCCAGTTGCTCGACACGGGCATCGGGAATCTGCAATGGCGTCAGGCTGCTGTCGTCATACAGCGATACCGAGTGGTATACGCGCACGGTCAACAGCGCCTGGGCCTGGACGTACACGCTGGTCTGGTCGAGGTTGGCTTCGATAAACACCGGGGCCAGTTCGGCGCTGGTGTTCTGGCTGGCGGTTTCCACCACTTGCAGGGTGATCGGCTGGGTCTTGAGTGCGCCGACTTGCAGCGGCGGAATGATCACCGTGCCGTTTTCCTTGGGCAGCAGGGTGATGATCCAGCGGGTGGTGGCGTGGTTATCGCCGCCCAGGGTGGTGAGCTGGTTGATCTGGCGAGTGCCGCTGACTTCGAACTGCGCATCCAGGGGCGAAAGGTCCGGCTTGCCGAACTGGGTCACGTCACTGGATTCCACCGTCAGCTCCACCGTTTCCCCGGAGTTGAGGCGGCTGCGGTCAACACTGGCGACCAGGTTCGCGGCCTGGGCGTGGCCTGTCGACATCGCGAGCAGAAGCAGAAGGGTGGTGCGGCGGCTCATCGAGTCGTGTCCTGATGTTGTTGCTGTTCGTACCAGAATTTGCGCCGCAGCAGCTCGCCGGGGTTGTCCGGGATCTCTTGCAGCCATTGCTCCAGGGCCTGGCGGCGCTCGCCTTCAAGGCGGGTATCGGCTGGGCGCAGGGGCGGCGTGGTGGTGCGCTCGTCGCCCAGTTCGCTGCGCGGCACTTCATTACCGCCTGGCTGTGGAGTGGCGCCGGCCTGGGTCTCACCAGTGCCGGCTTCGCCCTGGCCTTGGGACGACTGTTCGCCGCCCTGGGCCGTTTGCCCGCTGGCGCCCGGTTGCGCAGTTTGGCCGGGTTGGGCGGTTTCGTCATCTGCGTTTTTTGTCGGCTGGTCCGGCTCGGGCTGCGCTTGCGCCTGCATCAGCGTTTCAACCAGGGCTTTGTTTTTCAGCGCCGGTTGCAGGTCGGGCTGGGCTTCCAGGGCCTGTTCATAAGCGTCAATGGCGGCTTCCAGTTCACCGGCCTTGGCCAGGGCATTGCCACGATTGTAGTGGGAATAGGCGTCGCTGTCCTGGGCAAAACGTTTAATGGCCTCGGCGTAGTTGCCCGCTTCGTACAGCGCCACGCCTTGCCATTGCGGGTCCTGGAAGCGTTCGGCGGCTTCGGCCGGGCGCTTGTGCTTGAGCAGGTACTGGCCTTGCTGGTCGGGGCGCAGCCACAGGTCTTGCAGTTCAAAGGCATAGCTGGGCTGCGGGGCGCCCAACAGCAGTAACGGCAAGCAGAACAGCCAGCCGCGCCGCCCGGCGCAGGCCGCCAGCAGCAGCAGCGGCAGGAGCAGCCAGTAACCCTGGTCGGCCCAGGTATCCAGGAGCAGCAACTGGCCATCGTTGCGCAGGGCCTGTGCGTTGTCGAGCAGGCCGAGCTGGCGCAGGTCCTTGTCATCCAGGCGCGCCGCCCGGTAGCGGCCACCCATTTCACTGGCGAAGGCCTTGAGGGTCGGGCTGTCGAGGCGCGGCACCAGGATCGCGCCCTGGTCGTCCTTGAGGAACTCGCCGCTTTCCTGGGTCACTGGCGTGCCTTCGCGGCTGCCGATGCCGAGGATCGACAAGGGCGGTGCCTGGGCACTTTGCAGTTGCAGGCGGATGCCTTGGCGTTCCTGTTTCGACAGCGAGGAGCCGACGAGCAGCAGGCGCCCCTGGCCCAGGCCGCCTTGCTTGAGCAGGCCCATGGCCTTTTCAACCGCCAGGTCGGCACGGTGGCCGGGCTCGGGCATGATCGAGGGGCGCAGGGCTTCGAGCAGGTTGCGGCTGGTGGCCAGGTCATCCGAGAGCGGCACCAGGGTGTGGGCGCTGCCGGCATATACGACGATCGCGGTTTGCGCATCGCTGCGCGCTTGCAACAAGTCATACAGCTTGCGCCGCGCCTGCTCCAGGCGGTTGGGCGGGCTGTCGGTGGCGAGCATTTCCGGGGTCAGTTCCAGCAGTACCACCAACGGATCGGAGGGTTTCTGGCTGGACTGTTCCACCCGTTGCCAGCTAGGGCCAAGCAGCGCCAGTACGGCCAACAGCCAGGCTATGCCGAGCACCACCCAGGGCGATTTGCTCTCGCGACCGTTGCCACCACTGAGCAATACGGCATGGAAGGCCGGCGGCAGGATCATCTGCCAGCGCCCGGCGCGTTTTTGCCGGTGCCACAACTGCCACAGTAACCAGCCAAGCAGCGGCAACAGCAACAGCCACCACGGGCGCAACCAATGCGGCCACAGGACGATCATCGGCGCCTCCGCAAACGCAGGCGCTGAAGGCGCTGGCGCCATTCAGGATGTTGTTGCAGAAAAATCCCCTTGCTCGACAGCTTGTTGAACCAGCGTTGTAAAACGTTGTTCGGCCAACGCTCCTGGATCACCAGCAACAGGCTCAAGATCAGCGCCAGGGCCAACGGGGCGCTGTACAACGCGTGGGCCGGGCGCGCTTGGGTCGGTTGTTGTTCGACGGGCTCCAGGGTGTCGAGCGTCTCCTTGACTTGCTGCAGCTCCTCGCCGTCATGGGCGCGGAAATATTGACCGCCAGTGGCTTCGGCCAAGGCTTTGAGCGCCGGCTCGTCGAGGTCCAGACTCGGGTTCACGCCGAGGATGCCCAATGAACCGGTTTGCTCGGGGTCGGCACCGATGCCGATCGGGTAGATTTTTACCCCTTCTTCGGCCGCCAGGCGCGCCGCCGTCAACGGATCGATCTGCCCGGCGTTATTGGCGCCATCAGTGATCAGGATCAGCACACGACTTTGCGCCGGACGCTGGCGCAGACGCTTGAGGGCCAGGCCGATGGCATCGCCGATAGCGGTGTTCTTGCCGGCAATGCCGATGCGCGCTTCGTCCAGCCAGGTGCGCACCGTGCGCCGGTCGAAGGTCAGCGGTGCTTGCAGATAGGCTTGGCTGCCGAAGAGGATCAGGCCCACGCGGTCACCTTCACGCTCCTGCAGAAAGTCCCCGAGCAGGTGCTTGACCAGGGACAAGCGACTCACGTCTTCGCCCTGCCAGTGCATGTCGGGGAAGTCCATCGAGCCGGACACGTCGACCGCCACCAGCAGATCCCGGCCACTGGCAGCAATTGGCAAGGGTTCGCCAAGCCATTGCGGGCGGGCGGCGGCGGTCAGCAGCAACAGCCACAGCACCACGAAAGGGGCTTGCTGGCGCCAGCCGGGCAGGTTGGCGCGGGCGCGACGGCGGGCCAGGCCTTCGAGGTCGCTGAGGTAACTGACTTTCAACGCCGGCTCGCCGCTGTCGGCCACCGGCAGCACCAGGCGCATCAACCAGGGCAAAGGCAACAGGGCGAAGATCCACGGCCAGGCGAACTCAAACATGTTTGCGGATCCAGGTGTCGACGGCCTGGGTCAGGCCGGCGATGGCTTTGTCATCGAGTTTGCATTCGGGTTTGTAGGCGCCTTCCACCAGCACCATCCAGCGCGTCAGGCCGGCCGCGGGGCAGCGGTTATCCAGGAAGGCCAGCCATTTGCGCCCGTTGAGGGTGTGGCTCTGGCTGTAAGGGTAGTCGTTGCGACACAGGCGCTTGAGCAGGCCGTTGAGTTGTTGCAGCCAAGCGCCGGCGGGGGCGCCGTCGTAAGGCTTGGGCATCAGCGCCAACTCGGCCAGGGCGGCGATGCGCAACGGGTCCAGCGGTTGTTCGGCGCGGGCCACGGGGTGGCGGGTCGGCAGCAAGTGACGCAACGACCACAGGCCCCAACCGAGCAGTGGGATCACCAGCAGCAACAGCCACCAGCCCGGCGCAGGTGGCCAGAAACCAATGGTTGGCGGGGCAATCAGCGGTTGCAATTGGTCCAGGCTGCTCATTATTTTTTAACCGGGCGTTGCGGGTTGAGGTATTCGCGCAGTTGCTCGACCATTTCACTCTGGGTGCTCAAGGGCATCAGCAGCACGCGCAATTTCTGCGCGAGCCGCTCCCAGCGGGCGATACGCGCCTCGGCCTGGGCCTTGTAGGCTTGGCGCAAGTCGATGTTCAGCGTGTCCAGCTCCAATTGCGCGCCACGTTCGGCAAAACGCAGCAGCCCGGCGGCGGGCAGGGCGTGGTCCAGTGGGTCGGAGATCGGCAGCAGCAGCAAGTCGCAATGGCGCGACAGCAGGCTCAGCTGTTGCTCGGCGCCTTCGGTCAATGCGCGTTCATCGCAGATCACAATCCCCAGGCTGCCCGGGCGCAACACCTCGCGACCACGGCGCAGGGCCATGCCCAGGGCGTCGGCCTCCGGGCGGCTTTCGGTGTTCAGGCTCTGGTTGACCCGCACCAGGCGGTTGAGTAGCTGCAGCAGGCTTTGCTTGCTGCGCCGCGGCTTGATCTCGTAGTGCTCGCTGTCACCGAATACCAGGCCGCCGACCCGATCGTTGTGCCCCAGCGCCGCCCAGCCGATCAGGCTGGCGGCCTGGGCGGCGAGCACCGACTTGAACATCTGCCCCGAGCCGAAAAACAGCCGGCAGCTCTGTTCGACCATGATGAAGATCGGCCGCTCGCGTTCTTCATGGAACAACTTGGTGTGCGGCTCCTGGGTGCGCGCCGTGACGCGCCAGTCGATGGTGCGCACGTCGTCGCCGGCCTGGTACACGCGTACCTGGTCGAAGTCGACACCGCGCCCGCGCAGCTTGGAATGATGCAGGCCGATCAATGGGCTGCGCTGGCCCGGCGTAGAAAACAACTGCACTTCACGCACGTGGTGGCGCATCTCAATCAGTTCACTGAGGGTTACGCGGATACCATCGCCTGCGTTCATCGACTTCAAGCGACGGCAACAACGTCAAGAATGCGTTGCACCACGCGATCCTGGTCCACCCCGGCGGCTTCGGCCTCGAACGATAGGATGATGCGGTGGCGCAGTACGTCGAACAACACCGCCTGGATATCTTCCGGGCTCACGAAGTCGCGACCGGCCAGCCAGGCATGGGCGCGGGCGCAGCGGTCCAGGGCGATGGAACCACGTGGGCTGGCGCCGTAGGCGATCCACTCGGCCATTTCCGCGTCGAACTTGGCCGGGGTGCGCGTGGCCATCACCAGTTGCACCAGGTATTCCTCCACCGCATCGGCCATGTACAGGCCGAGGATTTCCTTGCGCGCGGCGAAGATCGCCTGCTGGCTGACGCGGCGCTCGGGCTTGGTTTCGCCATTCAGCGCTTCGCCACGGGCCTGTTGCAGGATGCGCCGCTCCACGGCGGCGTCCGGAAAGCCAATCTTGACGTGCATCAGGAAGCGGTCGAGCTGGGCTTCGGGCAGTGGGTAAGTGCCTTCCTGCTCGATGGGGTTCTGGGTGGCCATCACCAGGAACAGCGGCGACAGCTCATAGGTGCTGCGGCCCACGCTGACCTGGCGTTCGGCCATGGCTTCGAGCAAGGCCGACTGGACCTTGGCCGGGGCGCGGTTGATTTCGTCGGCCAATACTAGGTTGTGGAAGATCGGCCCTTGTTGAAATACGAAACTGCCGGTTTCCGGGCGATAGATCTCGGTGCCGGTGATGTCGGCCGGCAACAGGTCGGGGGTGAACTGGATACGATGGAACTGCGCTTCGATGCCTTCGGCCAACTCCTTGATCGCCTTGGTCTTGGCCAGCCCGGGTGCGCCTTCGACCAGCATGTGGCCATCGGCGAGCAGGGCGATCAGCAGGCGATCGATGAGTTTTTCCTGGCCGAGAATCTGCGTAGAAAGAAAGGTTCGCAGCGCAAGCAGCGCTTCACGATGTTCCATCGATGACGGTTCCTGGAAAGATGAGCCTGGGGGTGTAAAACATGCCAAGGCCCTGGGGCGTCTACTTTAATGCATCGAAAGGGTGGCGACTAACGACGTAACGAGTATTTTTGGCAAAAATTGTAGGAAGAATATCAATGGGGGAGGGGGCTTGCCCTAATGCCGGGTCAGCCAGCATCAATGTTTACTGGGCCGACGCCTTCGCGCGCAAGCCCCCTCCCACATTTGATCAGCAGTGCAACGGGTATTCTGCTCAGATCCGGCTGAAAGTGCCGGTGTTTTTGAGGATGTTCTGCAGAGTCTCTTGCACGTCGGCCATATCAGCCGCCGCAGTGGTGTGAATGATCTCCAACTGATCCTTGCCCCCCAGCGCATCGGCATCACCGGCAGCCAGTTCAATAAGCAGGGTTTTATCACTCAAGGTGACTTTCAGCCCATCCAGCGTAGACGGCTCGTAATCCCAGGTCAGTTCCACTTCATCTTCGTCTGGATAGCGGGTCAGCATGAACATTTCGCCGTTCCTGCCATGGCAGCAAAGCATGGCCATGTTGTCTTCTTCGTCGTCACAGGGGTTGACGAGCAGGCGCTCGGTGGTCAATTGCATGGGCGGTCCTCTAGAAACAGCACGCGTGGGTGCTAAAACCTCGATTTTGCCAGTCCGTTGGTGATTATGCCGAATTTAAGTTGCCGGATCTGTCTGGGTCTCAATGAAAGATCAGCCCGGCCGGGGGTCATGAATTCAAGACCATCTGTTTCAAAAGTGGGATGGCGGGTGCGACAACTGGCTTTATGGCATTACCCAGCCCTGCTGTAACTACAGGTTTGATGGCATTGAACACACCGTAGGTTATTCGGTTATCGGCGTCTGGGCGGTTGTGGACTTTGTCATCTATACCGACGCCTAGCTTCAGTACGCCCGAGGCAATGTTCAGGCCAGTGAGCAATATGCCGACGGGAGGGAGCGCAATCCCCAGAGGGGTCGCGAATAAGAGCATGATGTCTAGGTACTTGCCGGCCTTGAGAATCTGGTTTTTTGTGCGGTCGCTATTAAGAACGAATTGCTGGCTGGTACTCTCTTTCATCGCGGATTCTGTATTTCGCTGAAGCTCCTTGAAAGGGTCCCCCTCAATTTTATCACCGCCGAATATTTCGCCCTCCTTCCAGTCTCCACGTTGTTTGTGAAAGGCCACATGGCCTGGTTGCTGTAGTCGCTGGTGAAATAACTCAAGGCTCTTTTCGAATCCGGCTTTGAATAAAGACGAACCCTGAATCGACTGCGAGAAATGCTTCTTGAATGCCTCGGCTTTTTCCTTGTCTTTTAACTGTTCACCCAGCCATTCATTCATCGCTGCGGGCGAGTCAAAAGCATGAAGGGGGGAGGAATTTCCCGGAATATACAAGAGCGTTTTGTTGGTTTTAGTGTCTCGGGTATAGAAAATGTCGATGGACTTGAAGCCATTAAACGTCAGGACCTTTGTTTCCAGGTCAGGATCGGGTACATAAGGTTTATTCAATGTCTGGGCAGAGGCGTCCATATACGTTTCATTTTTAGGTATGCCGCCCAGGCGCATAGCGATTTTCCGGCTCTCTTCATCCAGCGACTGTTCGTGATGCTGCTTATGTGCTGCTTTGAGGAAGGAGATTTTACTAAGTGTTGTGTAAGCGTCGCGTGTATTGTTATGTGACCAGTAGAAGTCCAAATAATTGTCGTAAGGCTTTTTGTACGAATGATCCCATACCATTTGCTGGAAGTCGGCAGCCGGAATCGGAACATGATTGTCAGCGCTGTATTTATTGGCAGACTCGGATGAAGGCTCGGTGTAAATCCCTTGATAGTGCGTTCGGTAGCCCTTCTCAGGGGGTAATGGGAAGGTGCCATCGGCGCCTGGGGGTTCGTTGTGACGCGAAATCGGTTCTATCTCAATAGAGGGAGGAGCTGCGCCTTCGGGAAGCTTGGGCACCTTCATGCTCATTGGGTTGCCTTGAACGTTTGAACGCGCAGCGTCGGCCAATGATATTTTTTGTACGATGGAACCTTTGTAAGGTTTTTGGGAGTTGTCATAGGCAATGGTCACTAAGTAGGTCTTTTCCGGGTCGAGGTCAATTCCCCATTTATGTTTGATCTGACCTTTAATGTGTACGGCAGTATGTTGGTTGGGAGACTTAATGGGTTTGTAGTTGTCTTGTGCCGCACTGTCGAGCGCGTTATTTCTTGGCAGTGGTTCGTTGAAGTATTCTGGCGTAGCGCCTTCGGGCGTCAGCTTTTTTTTGTATTGCCTCACCTTTTCATCGAACGTAAAGCCCGGAAAATGCCACCGCCTATAGCCTTCGGGTACAGGCGGGCTGTTTTCAGCTGGCGCATTGTTCTCAGGTATCTGCGCTGAGGTTATCGGAGGGGCGGAAGCTGTGGGGGAAATTGCCATGGACGAGTCTCGATCTTATATATTAAGCGGTTGCGCCAGGGTAATCATCCATCGATGTTGTAACTGGGCACAGTTATGTATTGATTGGTGAGTCAGCCCCTTGAGACGCCATTGAAAATAGACATTGGCGCAATAGGCATGGACTATCGAAGGTGCGTAGTGGGCATATTCAATCCCGGTCCTGGCATACCGGCTCTTGACCGAATATGTCGCCGTGCGGCAAGCAGGGGTCTCGCCACACTCGTTAAGCTGCGCACAGGATGTGCCCTGTGCCGGGAGCCCGACCTGCCTGTCATACCGTCGCCCCGGCCAGGTGTGTGCCTTATGGAAGTTGTATGTGACCTGACTGTCTTGTCCAGCTTCACCCACCTGTCGCCCTGATTCGTTTATCGTGACCCACGAACAGAGCCGACGGTCTCCCCGCAAGGGGGTAACACGCGACGCTTCCATCAATAACAAGCCCAAGCGGAGTACCACAGATGGCGTTTTTCACCGCAGCCAGCAAGGCCGACTTCCAGCACCAACTGCAAGCGGCACTGGCCCAGCACATCAGTGAACAGGCACTGCCACAAGTGGCGCTGTTCGCTGAGCAATTCTTCGGCATCATTTCCCTGGATGAACTGACCCAGCGTCGCCTTTCCGACCTGGCCGGTTGCACCCTGTCTGCCTGGCGCCTGCTTGAGCGCTTTGATCACACCCAACCGCAAGTGCGGGTCTACAACCCCGATTACGAACGTCATGGCTGGCAATCGACCCACACCGCGGTCGAAGTGCTGCACCATGACCTGCCTTTTTTGGTGGACTCGGTACGCACCGAGCTGAACCGCCGCGGCTACAGTATCCACACCCTGCAAACCACCGTGCTCAGCGTGCGTCGTGGCAGCAAGGGCGAGCTGCTGGAAGTCCTGCCAAAGGGCACCCAGGGCGACGGCATCCTGCAAGAATCGCTGATGTACCTGGAAATCGACCGTTGCGCCAACGCCGCCGAATTGAACGTGCTGAGCAAAGAGCTTGAGCAGGTGCTGGGCGAAGTGCGCGTGGCCGTTGCCGATTTCGAGCCGATGAAAGCCAAGGTCCAGGACCTGCTGGCTGGTATCGATGCCAGCCCATTTGCCATCGACGGCGAAGAAAAAGCCGAGATCAAGAACTTCCTCGAATGGCTGGTGGGCAACCACTTCACCTTCCTCGGCTACGAAGAGTTCGTGGTACGTGACGAGGCGGACGGCGGTCATATCGAATATGACGCCAGCTCCTTCCTCGGTCTGACCAAACTGCTGCGCGCCGGCCTCACCGCCGAAGATCTGCGCATCGAAGACTACGCGGTAGCCTATCTGCGCGAACCGACCGTGCTGTCGTTCGCCAAGGCTGCACACCCAAGCCGCGTGCACCGCCCGGCTTACCCGGACTATGTGTCGATCCGTGAAATCAGCGCCGACGGCAAGGTTATCAAGGAACACCGCTTCATGGGCCTGTATACCTCTTCGGTGTATGGCGAAAGCGTGCGGGTGATTCCTTACATCCGCCGCAAGGTCGCTGAGATCGAACGTCGTTCGGGCTTCCAGGCCAAGGCGCACCTGGGCAAGGAACTGGCCCAGGTGGTTGAAGTGCTGCCCCGTGACGACCTGTTCCAGACCCCGGTGGACGAGCTGTTCAGCACAGTGATGTCAATCGTGCAGATCCAGGAACGCAACAAGATCCGCGTGTTCCTGCGCAAAGACCCGTACGGTCGGTTCTGCTACTGCCTGGCCTACGTACCGCGCGACATCTACTCCACCGAAGTGCGCCAGAAGATCCAGCAAGTGCTGATGGATCGCCTGAAAGCGTCGGACTGCGAGTTCTGGACCTTCTTCTCCGAGTCGGTACTGGCCCGTGTGCAACTGATCCTGCGGGTCGACCCAAAGAACCGCCTGGACATCGACCCGCTGCAACTGGAAAAAGAAGTGGTGCAAGCCTGCCGCAGCTGGCAGGACGACTACGCCAGCCTGGTGGTGGAAAGCTTCGGCGAAGCCCATGGCACCAACGTGCTGGCGGACTTCCCGAAAGGCTTCCCGGCCGGCTACCGCGAGCGTTTTGCCGCGCATTCGGCCGTGGTCGACATGCAGCACCTAAACAGCCTCACCGAAGCCAACCCGCTGGTGATGAGCTTCTATCAGCCCCTGGGCCAGGTTTCCGGCCAGCGTGAGCTGCATTGCAAGCTTTACCACGCCGATACCCCGCTGGCACTGTCCGACGTGCTGCCGATCCTGGAAAACCTCGGCCTGCGCGTGCTGGGTGAGTTCCCGTATCGCCTGCGCCACGCCAATGGCCGTGAATTCTGGATCCATGACTTTGCGTTCATCGCCGCCGAAGGCGTGAACCTGGATATCCAGCAGCTCAACGACACCCTGCAGGACGCGTTCGTGCATATCGTCCACGGCGATGCCGAGAACGATGCATTCAACCGTCTGGTACTGACCGCTGGCCTGCCTTGGCGCGACGTTGCGCTGCTGCGTGCTTATGCTCGCTACCTCAAGCAGATCCGCCTGGGCTTCGACCTGGGTTACATCGCCAGCACCCTGAACAACCACACCGACATCGCCCGCGAGTTGACCCGGCTGTTCAAGACCCGCTTCTACCTGGCGCGCAAGCTCACCGCCGACGACCTGGAAGACAAGCAGCAGCGCCTGGAACAAGCGATTCTCACTGCCCTGGACGACGTCCAGGTGCTCAACGAAGATCGCATCCTGCGTCGCTACCTGGACCTGATCAAGGCCACGCTGCGTACCAACTTCTACCAGACCGACGCCAACGGCCAGAACAAGTCGTACTTCAGCTTCAAGTTCAATCCGCATGCGATTCCTGAGCTGCCAAAGCCGGTACCGAAGTTCGAAATCTTCGTGTACTCGCCGCGTGTCGAAGGTGTGCACCTGCGCTTTGGTAATGTCGCCCGTGGCGGCCTGCGCTGGTCCGACCGTGAAGAAGACTTCCGTACCGAAGTATTGGGCCTGGTAAAAGCCCAGCAGGTGAAGAACTCGGTGATCGTGCCGGTGGGTGCCAAGGGCGGCTTCCTGCCGCGTCGCCTGCCATTGGGTGGCAGCCGTGACGAGATCGCGGCCGAGGGTATCGCCTGCTACCGCATCTTCATTTCCGGCCTGCTGGACATTACCGACAACCTGAAGGATGGCGCCCTGGTGCCACCGGCCAACGTCGTGCGTCATGACAATGATGACCCGTACCTGGTGGTGGCGGCGGACAAGGGTACTGCGACCTTCTCCGACATCGCCAACGGCATTGCCATCGACTACGGCTTCTGGCTGGGTGATGCATTTGCTTCCGGCGGTTCGGCCGGTTACGACCACAAGAAAATGGGCATCACCGCCAAGGGCGCGTGGGTCGGTGTGCAGCGTCATTTCCGTGAGCGCGGCATCAACGTGCAGGAAGACAGCATCACTGTGGTGGGCGTCGGCGATATGGCCGGTGACGTGTTCGGTAACGGCTTGCTGATGTCCGACAAGCTGCAATTGGTTGCAGCCTTCAACCACATGCACATCTTCATCGACCCGAACCCTAACCCGGCCACCAGCTTCGTCGAGCGCAAGCGTTTGTTCGAGCTGCCGCGTTCGTCGTGGACCGACTACGACACCAGCATCATGTCCGAAGGCGGCGGTATCTTCTCGCGCAGCGCCAAGAGCATCGCCATCTCGCCACAGATGAAGGAACGCTTCGACATCCAGGCCGACAAGCTGACCCCGACCGAACTGCTCAACGCCTTGCTCAAGGCGCCGGTGGACCTGTTGTGGAACGGCGGCATCGGCACCTACGTCAAGGCCAGCACCGAGAGCCATGCCGACGTGGGCGACAAGGCCAACGACGCGCTGCGCGTCAACGGCAACGAGCTGCGCTGCAAGGTGGTGGGCGAGGGCGGCAACCTCGGCATGACCCAGCTGGGTCGTGTGGAATTCGGCCTCAATGGCGGCGGTTCCAACACCGACTTCATCGATAACGCCGGTGGTGTGGATTGCTCCGACCACGAAGTGAACATCAAGATCCTGCTCAACGAAGTGGTGCAGGCCGGTGACATGACCGACAAGCAACGCAACCAGTTGCTGGCGAGCATGACCGACGAAGTCGGCCACCTGGTGTTGGGCAACAACTACAAGCAGACCCAGGCCCTGTCCCTGGCGGCGCGCCGTGCCTACGAGCGCGCCGCCGAGTACAAGCGTCTGATGAGCGACCTGGAAGGCCGTGGCAAGCTGGATCGCGCCATTGAGTACTTGCCCACCGAAGAGCAGCTCAGCGAGCGCGCTTCTGCCGGCAAGGGCCTGACCCGTCCGGAGCTGTCGGTGCTGATCTCGTACAGCAAGATCGACCTCAAGGAAGCGCTGCTCAAGTCGCTGGTGCCGGATGACGAGTACCTGACCCGTGACATGGAGACCGCGTTCCCGCCGAGCCTGGTGGCCAAGTTCGGTGAGGCCATGCGTCGTCACCGTCTCAAGCGCGAGATCGTCAGCACCCAGATCGCCAACGACCTGGTCAACCACATGGGCATCACCTTCGTGCAGCGCCTCAAGGAGTCGACCGGCATGAGCCCGGCGAACGTGGCCGGCGCCTATGTGATCGTGCGCGACATCTTCCACCTCCCGCACTGGTTCCGTCAGATTGAGGCCTTGGACCACCAGGTCTCTGCCGACGTGCAACTGGAACTGATGGACGAGCTGATGCGCCTGGGCCGTCGCGCTACGCGCTGGTTCCTGCGCAGCCGTCGCAACGAGCAGGACGCCGGGCGTGACACCGCGCACTTCGGACCACACCTGGCCGCGTTGGGTCTCAAGCTCGACGAGTTGCTGGAAGGTCCGACCCGCGAAGGTTGGCAGACCCGCTACCAGGCCTACACCGAAGCTGGTGTGCCGGAGTTGCTGGCGCGCATGGTGGCCGGTACGACTCACCTGTACACCTTGCTGCCGATCATCGAAGCTGCCGACGTGACCGGGCATGACGCCGCCGAAGTGGCCAAGGCCTACTTTGCGGTTGGCAGCGCCCTGGACCTGCCGTGGTACCTGCAGCAGATCAGCGATCTGCCGGTAGCCAACAACTGGCAGGCCCAGGCCCGCGAAGCCTTCCGCGACGATGTGGACTGGCAGCAACGGGCGATCACCATCGCGGTCCTGCAAATGGCCGACGCGCCCCAAGACATGGAAGCCCGCGTGGCCCTGTGGCTTGAGCAACACCAGGACATGGCTGATCGCTGGCGCGCGATGATGGTGGAAATCCGTGCTGCCGTGGGCACGGACTACGCCATGTATGCAGTGGCCAACCGTGAGTTGCTGGACCTGGCGTTGAGCGGTCAGTCGGTGCTGTAACGACGCGACTGAACGTTAGCGCTTAAAAAGTCCCCGGATCGAAAGATTCGGGGATTTTTATTGGGCGCAAGATCAATCGGCCAATACGGCAGGTGGGTCGTTATTTCGCGGTGCCGGGGATAATCAACTCCTCCAGGCGAGCGAACAGGTTTGGAGTGTTGTTTTCAACGGCGGTCAACGCCAGTTTCGCCTGTTCGTGATCTTCCAGGCTCATGCGCATTTCGATCATATGGACGTCCGCTGGAAGCCTTGGTGGGATAGGGGCCGGCATGCTTTTCTGGACATACTTCAACAGGGCGTAGGCGAGGGGGATGTTTTTTGCCAACCCGTATGGGTTTGTAAAGGGCGGTGCGCTACCGTCCTCGTTCGGCGCGAAACGCTCACGGTAGGGCATGTTGGCGAGTGCATATCCATATTCCATCATCGCCTCCACGTGGCCCATGTTAGCCAGCCGAGCAAGCCGAGTGCGCTTTTCCGCCACGCTGGCGGTGGAGTCCTCGAAGAAGACCCGTGCGTACAACGCCAATGGCAGGCCTGCGTCGGCAGATTCTTGATACAGTTCTTCGATTCGCGCCAGGCGCAGCGCGTCGTTAGCAATCAATTTCGGATTGCGTTGATACTGTTCGGCGAGTTTGAACTGGGCCAGGCTGAAGCCTGCGGCGGCGGATTTTTCCAGCCAGCTGAAGTCATCGGTGATGAGGTACTGGTAGTACATACCTTCGGGCTCTTTATGCGCGGGGAACTTGCTCACCAGTGTCTTGGCTGTTTCCAGCGACTCGGTATCCCCCAACTGTATAAGTGCCGGAATGTAGTTCAGCGCTGCGGCGAGTTTCAGCCATTTCTTGGTTTCTTCACTGGCGTGAGAGGACAGTTTTCCTTGCTCGCTGTGCCAGATGCCGTCTCGGTAAACGTTACACGTGGCCATGCCGAACTGACACTCGGGAAACTGGGCGGCCGAGGCTATGGTCAGAAAATGCTCGGCCTCTTCTATTTTATTGAGCCCGAGCATCTTCATTCCGGCCTGCGCCGCACTTTGGTTCAGCTCATCCAGTGCTGTTGTCATCGGCAGTGACAAAGTCTCTTTTTGAGCATTCAGTTGGGACAGCACATTGAACAGTGCGGGCCTCACATTTGATTCGGCGGACATGATCTATACCTGTAATAAGCACTGAAATTGTGCGAATTCAGGTTATGGAACCGCGGTCCCTCACTGTCGCTACATATCTATCATTGGTCATGGCAGGCCGTATCAATGCTGCAAGTGACGCGCCAAATGATGCTCCAGGTGCTTCAAGTGCCGAGCCATCAGCGCCTGCGCGTGAGCAATGTCATTGCGCGCCAGAGCGTCGACAATGCCCAAGTGTTCTTCCCATGCACACCCGTTGCGCGGCTGCGTTTCACAGTGCGCAATCATCAGTGAGGTCAACGGCACCAGGCTGTTGAGGAATTGCTCCAATGGCTTGTTGCCCGCGATGACCGCCAACCGCAGATGAAACTCGCCGGACAGCCGAATGGCTGCCGCGTGTTGGTCGCGTGCAAGGCTTTCCTGTTCCCGCAGGATGAGTTCGCGCAACTGGCGCAGGTGTTCCAGGGTGGCGTTGGCGCAGGCCAGTTGCACCACGGTCATTTCTGTCAGGCGCCGGGCTTCCAGGATCTGCTGCGCTTGTTGTCTGTCCGGTACCGCGACCTCGGCCCGCTTGTTGGGACGCAGGATGATCACGCGCTGCAGGGAGAGCCTGGCCAACACGCGGCGAATAACGCTGCGACTCACACCGAAGGTCTCGCCCAGGCCTTCTTCGGTAAAGCGGCTGGACGGGACGATGCGTTGCTCGAGGATGGCGTCGAATAGCTGTGGATAGATGTCGTCCACCGACGGTTTTTCACCGGCGACCAGGCGAAGGGCAGGGAGTATAGGGTTGTATTGCAGGGCGTGAGCGTTCATGGCCAGTCTCCAAAAATCAGCTGCCCAGATGGTCGTCCGGGATATTCAGGCGAATGCCCATGCGCAAGCCTTCCTGAAGGATATGCCGACGCATTTCGGCACTGGCCAGGGCGCTGTTCTTGTTGCGGATGGCGCGCACCACGGCTTCGTTTTCCTGCAGGCGCTCAGCCAGGTGTTCAGGCGAGTTGCGCAGCACTTGTGCGCTTTGCTTGAGTGCGTTGCTGGTTTGCTGCACCACATTCTGGAAAATCGGGTTGGAGGTGAGGGCGAACAGTTCTTCGTGGAAATCGATATAGGCGTTCATGCCGGCTTCGGCATCACCAGCATCCAGGGCTTCGCGCATGTCCATCAGGGTAAGGCGCAATTGGCCGACTTCCTTGCTGCTGATGGATTGGGCCACCAGGCCGACGATAAAAGGTTCGAGGGTGTAGCGCAGTTGCAGGATGTCTTCGAGGCTGGCATCGGCCACGGCGTCGCTCGATTGCGGCTCGCTGACGCTGGTTTCCAGCACAACGACGCCTTTGCCGGGCATGGAACGCACCAGGCCGAGTGTTTCCAGCACGATCACGGCTTCACGCAGGCTCGGGCGGCTGATGCCCAACTGTTCAGCCAATTCACGCTGGCCGGGCAGCATTTCCCCGCGCCGCCACTGGCCGCGCTTAAGTGCGGCGCGCAGTTTCTCTACAACTGAATTGACGACGGTTGAAGTGCTGATCACGTCGTGTGCTCCTTGAAGTTGCAAATACGAGGTTCAAACTGTTGAAGATCAAAGTGTGAGAGGGGCAAGCCCCTCCCACATTAAAATTCCTGATGCGCCGGCAGTACCGGTTTCTTGGCCTGGAAGGCATACCCTTGCTGGCCGTCCAGCACCTTGTTGGCGCGTTGGATATCAATGTCTTTCTCCCAGCGCGCAATCGCCACGGTAGCCACGCAGTTGCCGATCAGGTTAGTCAATGCACGGCCAATGCCCATGAACCAGTCCACCGCCAGCACCAACACCAGGCCGACCACCGGAATGGCCGGGATCGCCGTGAGCGTCGCCGCCAGGATTACCAGCGCCGAACCCGGAATACCATGGGCACCTTTGGAGGTGATCAACGATACCAGCAGGATCGTCAGCAAGTCGGTCATCGACAAGGGTGTGCCGGTGGCATTGGCGATAAACACGATGGCGAGGGTCAGGTAGATGGAAAAACCGTCGAGGTTGAACGAATACCCTGTCGGAATCACCAGGCCCACGGTGGAACTGCCAATACCCAGGTGTTCCAGCTTACGCATGATCTGCGGCAGCACTGCATCAGAGGAGGCGGTGCCCATCACGATCAGCAGCTCTTCACGCAGGTACTTGAGCAGGGGCAGCATGCGCAGGCCCGACAGGCGCATCACCAGGCCGAGGATCAGCGCGACGAAAGCAAAGCAGGTCAGGTAGAACAGCCCCACCAGGCTGCCAAGGTGTTGCAGGGAGTCCAGGCCATAAGTGCTGGTGGTGAACGCGATCGCGCCGAATACACCAATTGGCGCCAGGCGCACGATCATGCCCATGATGCGGAAGATCACATGGCTCAGCTCGTTGATCAGCCGGGAGATGCCGCTGGCCGCTTCGCCCACCAGGTTCAGCGCACTACCGAACAGCACCGAGAACAGCAGCACTTGCAGCACGTTGTTGTCGGCGAATGCGCCGATCACCGAGTTGGGGATCAGGTCCATCAGGAACTGGCTGGTGCCCTTGATGTGCTGGCCCTTGTCGGCCAATTCGTTCAAGCCAGCAGACGACAGTTGCTCCAAGTGAATATTGGCGCCGCTACCAATGCCGGTGCTGAACGCCATGATCAGCCCGAGCACCAGGGCGACGGTGGTGAGTACTTCAAAGTAGATCACCGACTTGAGGCCGATGCGTCCGACTTTCTTCAAATCGCCGGCGCCGGAAATACCGCTGACCACCACGCAGAAGACGATCAGGCCAATCAGCATTTTGATCAGCTTGATAAAGCCGTCGCCCAGGGGTTTGAGTTGCGAGGAGAATTCGGGAAGGGCCAGGCCGCAGACTATGCCCAGGATCAGGCCAATCACGACTTGCAGGAAAATCGAACGCGAGCACCATCTGAGCATGGGAAGGATCTCTATTCGGGTGCCCTGGTGGGTCCAGGGCTTAATTGTTGTGGTCTTACCGGTAAGTCCAGTGCGCGGCCAGTCTACGCTTGGCTTTTTTCAAATCACAAGTAAATATTCGACGGTCGGCGGGTCCCGGTCTGACCAGTGGGTCGGTAAGTCCGGTGCTTGAGCGGTTGGCGGGGTTTGAATTTTTTTGCGTATCATCCGCCCTCGGCACACGAGGTGATGGATGGACCAATCAGGGCTGACCACCGACGCAGCAGGGCTTCGCCATTGCACCTGGCGCAACGCCGCCCCCGAATACCCGCATTACCACGACCACGAGTGGGGCGTGCCGGTGGCCGATGACATCCAGTTGTACGAGAAGATCTGCCTGGAGGGCTTTCAGGCGGGGATGGCGTGGATCACCATCCTGCGCAAGCGTGAAAGCTTTCGGCAGGCGTTCGAGGGCTTTGATTTTCGCCGGGTGGCGCAGTATGGCGAGGCGGATGTCGAGCGCTTGATGCGTGACCCGGGCATCGTGCGCAATCGGGCCAAGATTATTTCCGCAATCAATAATGCGCGGCGGGCCTGTGAGTTGGTGGATGAGACTGGATCATTGGCACGTTGGCTGTGGGCATTTGAGCCTGCCGAAGATGAGCGCCCGACGCGGGTAGATATGGCTTACTGGGCCGCCAATCCGACCTCGCCGGCGTCGGTGCGCTTGTCCAAGGCCCTGAAGAAGCGCGGCTGGACCTTTGTCGGTCCGACCACCATGTACGCGCTGATGCAGGCGATGGGGATGGTCAATGATCATCTGGAAGGCTGCGTTTGCCGCCCGCGCATCGAAGCGCTACGGTGCACGTTCAAGCGCCCTTGAATCGGCGTGTAAAGGGGCGGTGCGACGATCCGACTTGCTCCCGTTTGCTGCCTGACAGCTTATAGCTATCTGACTGATGCGCCGCGATCCAAATGTGGGAGGGGGCTTGCCCCCGATGGTGGCCTTGGGGCCGACCAGGATGTTGGATCAGATCGAGTACATATCCATTGCTGCGGTAACGGCCACTTAGGGGTCCGCTCTGACAGCGGCTCACTTTTGGAAGGACCGGAATGCCGGCCCAGCCAAAAGTAAGCAAAAGGTCCTCGCCCCACCACTCGGCACCTCGCTTAGGCTCGGTGTACCCGTAATCCGCCAGGGATTTGGGCGGCTAAACCGGCATCCCTGCCGGTTTACCCCCCAAATCCCTGTCGAATTCCGGCCAGCGTGGTTTAACGGGGCGCCTAAGATCAAAAGCAGATCAAGATCAAGAGCGACTCGCTGCGCATCGTGGTTACGGTCGGCTGCTACAAAGTTGTGTAGATACCCGTGCTCATCGGCGGCGAGCCCCTACATTGGTTCAGTGGTGCGGCGGCTTACTGTGGCAGGGGTGTGAGCACTTCAGCCTTGTCATCCATCACCATCACCACCAGCAGTTTCGCCGGTTGGGTCTGGCTGGCATTGCTCGACTCAAAGTGCCGTGAGCCCGCCGGTTCGTAGAACGATTCCCCGGCTTTGTAGGTGATCGCCTTTTCCTCGTTGACCCGCGACGTGATCTGGCCTTCAAGCACATAGGCTACGGCAGTACCGGTGTGGCTGTGAGGTACGGTGGCCTGGCCGGGGGCGTAATCCACGGTCAGCATGAGGACTTTCTTGCCGGGTACGTTGCTCAAGGCATGCTCGT